>DATGXN010000405.1:0-17210 GCA_035298945.1 Chitinophagaceae bacterium
GCCCGTACTTTGAAAATGGAAATCAGGGGCTTCTACAAATTCAAGTATATCTGGGTAGTCAACGGGATAAAATACAGTTTGAAGATCGTGGTATCCATCTGGTCTTTTCCTTAAAATTTCCAGACCAAGATTGATCTTACAATTTGGGAAAACGATCATTTTCCACCCCTGCTATTGATCTCATCGCGAATGGCGATGGCGCGGATATAATCTTCCTGTTCCAGCACATCGTTCAACAGGGTTTGAAGATCTTCCAGGCTCAGTGCTTTCAGATCGTCCTGGGGGCC
This sequence comes from Chitinophagaceae bacterium, assembly GCA_035298945.1. Lineage (GTDB taxonomy): Bacteria > Bacteroidota > Bacteroidia > Chitinophagales > Chitinophagaceae > Pollutibacter. The sequence goes on from DATGXN010000405.1 coordinate 288, forward strand.
GGCGCTGTCATCAGAGGTGGTAGTAGTCACCGAAGCGGTCTTCTTTTTCTTATTGCCACTATCTTCCATCAAAATACCTGCGCTATCGAGAATATTCTCGTAGGTATAGATGGGGCAGCCGAATCTTACGGCCAGGGCCAGGGCATCAGAAGTGCGGGAATCGATCTCCACTGTGTCTTTATCGTTACTGCAAAGGAGTTTGCTGTAGAAAATGCCTTCCTGGAGGTCGCAGATCACAACTTCGTGCAGGTCAACATTGAAAGCCATCATGAAATTCTTCATCAGATCGTGGGTCAGAGGGCGGCTGGGTTGCATTCTTTCAAGGGCCACAGCAATAGCCTGGGCTTCAAATCCACCGATCACAATAGGTAGCCTGCGTAAGCCATTGACTTCTCCCAAAACAACAGCATAGGAGTGGGTCTGGGTTATAGAATGAGAAAGTGCTACAATTTCAAGTTCTATTTTCTTCATAAATGGTTATCGAAAGTACAAAAAAATGAAACTGTCCCCGCTGCCATCCAGATTTTACCCGTGCTTACTGTGTACAGTTTCGGTGTTCGGAAGAGCAAATTTACCCTATTATAACCAAGCTCCAAAACCGTGTTTTGATCGTTTTTTCTTATGGCGTTCGGGTTTTCTCCATGATGCAAAAAAAAGAGACTGTCATTATGATCGACAGCCTCTTTTATTTAGTTAACCAGCAACGATGCTAACTGGCTTTCAGTTTCTTTACTGCTTCAATCATTTTGGGCACTACTTCAAATGCGTCACCCACAATTCCGTAATCAGCTGCTTTGAAGAAAGGAGCTTCCGGATCTTTGTTGATCACCACAATCACTTTACTGCGGTTCACCCCGGCAAGATGCTGGATGGCACCGGATATGCCGATGGCGATGTAGAGATTGGGAGCAATAGCCAAACCGGTTTGCCCAACATGCTCATGGTGGGGTCTCCAATGTACATCGGCCACAGCACGACTGCACGCGGTAGCGGCTCCCAGCAAGTCTGCGAGTTCTTCTATCATTCCCCAGTTTTCCGGACCTTTTAATCCACGGCCACCGCTGACTACCAGTTCAGCTTCACTCAGAGGAACCTTGCCTGCTACTTTATTGGTAGCAGTTACTTTCACTTTCCGCTCGGGTACTGCCAGATCCAGTTGCGAAATCTCTGCATTACCTTCTCCTGCATGGATAGTGTAAGAATTGGGATTGATAGCAATCACCTTCACATCTGTTTTAAGCGATACATAGGCAAAAGCTTTGCCCGAGAATACATTCTTCTTCACAACAAATCCGGCCGAGAGATCAGGTAATGCAACTGCGCCTGATACCAGGCCTGCTTGCAGTTTTGCTGCTACCATGGATGCGGTGGATTTGCCCGTCAGGTTATTGGAGAATACCAGCACTTTCGCCTGGGTCTGGTTCACGGCTTCTGCAATGAGTTTGCTGTAAACCTGCGCATCGAGCTGGTTCAGCGATTCATTATTGACCTGGTAGACCTTCTTCACACCATATTGTCCCAAAGATGCCAGGTCCTGGTTCACTGTGCCGAGTATGAGACCTGAGGCATCCACACCCATTTGTGTGGCAAGCGCTGCGCCATAACTCAGGGCTTCGAGTGAATTCTTTTTTATGGTACCATCACTATGGTCGATGAATATTAATACAGACATATTATGCATTTAATGGGTTAGATCATTTTCGCTTCTTCGTGTAAGAGCCTGATCAGTTCTTCAGGATTATCTGCAGGAACCAGTTTCACACCTGCTTTGGCTGGTGGTAATTCATAACGAACCACTTCTGCTTTTACTTCATTGGCAACAGGTTCAATCACTTTCAAGGGCTTGGTTCTCGCAGCCATGATGCCACGCATGTTCGGGATGCGGGCTTCTGCCATCCCTTTCTGGCAGCTGACTACGATCGGCAGACTTACTTCCAGTGTTTCTTCCCCACCTTCGATCTCCCTGTTCAGTGTAGCAGTATTGCCTGCAAGGTCCAGCTTGGTGGCAAGGCTGATAAAAGGGAGATCAAGAATGGCGGCTACCATTCCCCCGGTGGATGAATTATTATAGTCTATGGTCTCTTTCCCGGTGAGGATGAGGTCATAACTGTTCTGCGAAGCAATGGCTGCGATCTGTGCGGCCACATCGTAACTGTCCTGCGGATCTTTATTCACCCTGAATGCTTCATCTCCTCCCAGGGCCAGGGCTTTACGGATGATGGGTTCAGCATCTGCACCGCCAACAGTCACGAGATGGATCACCGATGCAGGGTCTTTCTCCTTGATTTCAATGGCCCTGACAAGTGCGTACCACTCGTCGTAAGGGTTGATGATCCACTGCACACCGTCCTGCACGAATTTCGTGTTGTTATCAGTGAAAGCTATTTTTGCCGTAGTGTCCGGCGTTTTACTGATGCATACTAATATTTTCATATGCTGCTTTTATGGGATTTATAAGTTGTTTATGCAACTATTGGCAAATATAATAACAGTTCGCACAAAAACAGGTTTAGAATAATTAAATTTTCATGGATCGAATAGAAAAGTTGAACGATATGCTCAGGCAGCATCCTGAAGATGCATTTCTCCGGCATGCGCTCGGTCTTGAATATGTGAAGAAAGGGGAGGATGATAAAGCCAGGGCCTTATTCAGCAGGATATTAGAGGCGGATCCGGATTATGTGGGTACTTATTATCACCTTGTGGCATTGCTGCTGAGGAGCGGCGAAAAAGAAGAAGCGATCAAACTCTGTGAAACGGGATTGGCGGCCTGCAAGCGTGCGGCAGATGACCATGCCTGGAGGGAACTGAATGCTATTTATGAAGATCTGATCTATTAATGGATAATCTGCTTAACAAATTCGAAACGTATGTGAGAACGGAACAGCTGTTCCGTCATGGCCATCGGTTATTGGTCGCCGTTAGTGGCGGTGTGGATTCCGTTGTGCTGGCCAGGCTGTGCAGATCCGCAGGTTATGATATCGAGATCGCGCATTGCAATTTTCAGCTCAGGGGCGAGGAGAGCCTGCGTGATGAAGAATATACCTCCCAGTTCGCGGAAATGATCAATGCTCCTTTTCACGTGAGACGTTTTGATACGGCCGCTTATGCAGAGGCCAATAAACTCTCCATCCAGGAAGCGGCCAGGGAACTTCGCTATACCTGGTTCAGGGAACTGGCGGCGCAAAGACCGATCGACCGGATACTGACCGCACATCATGCCGATGACAATGTGGAAACGGTATTGATGAACTTTTTCAAAGGGACCGGTATTGCAGGAATACGTGGCATCCTGCCACTGACCGGCAACCTGGCGAGGCCGCTGCTCTGTGCATCAAGGGTTGAGATAGAAAGATATGCAACTGAACATGGAATCGGTTTTGTTGAGGACAGCTCGAACATAACTGATAAGTATAGCCGAAACTATTTCCGGCTGAATGTGATCCCGATGGTGGAGAAGATATTTCCCGGTGCAGTTGACCATATGAAAGATAACCTGACCAGGTTCCGTGAGGCAGAGATCCTGTACCGGCAGGCCGTCACAGAAAAGATCAACGGCCTGGTGGTTGTAAAAGGAGAGGAGAAACATATACCCGTGGAGAAGCTCAGGATCACAGTTCCATTAAAAACCATCCTTTTTGAATTGTTCTCGCCAGCTGGATTTTCTGCCGCACAACTGGATGATATCGTGCGACTCATGGATGCAGATACCGGAAAATATATCAGTTCATCCACGCACCGCCTGTTGAAGAACCGGAACTGGTTCATCCTGGCAGCAGCAAGAGACCCTGAGTTGAGTTCAATGTATGTTGTAGAAAGAGACGCAGAGAAGGTGGTTACACGCCATGGCATATTCAGTTTTTCCCAGATAAAGAAATCACCGGATTTCTCACCGGACCCTGATCCTTTTGTTGCGCAGTTGGATGCCGGTTCAATCACCTTTCCATTGACCATCAGGAGCTGGAAAGAAGGTGATTATTTCTACCCGCTGGGCATGCGGAAGAAGAAGAAAATTGCCCGCTTTCTGATCGACAAGAAATTGAACCGGGGAGAAAAAGAAAAAGCCCTGGTTGTTCTTTCGGGCGATAAGATCATTTGGCTGGCAGGCCAAAGGATAGACGAAAGGGTCAAAATCAGACCTTCGACAGACATGATTTTCGTCATGAAATTCCATTTTTGATTAATGTTTTTTGCCATTTATTGAACGAATCTGTTTAGGCTAAACGATTCAGCAGGCCTATGTTTTGGAATTGTTAAAATAAATGACGCAGGTAATTGTTTGGTGTGTAAAATTTACACAACTTTGTCAGCCAGTGTGTATAAAATACACATTATGACCTAACAACTACAATTGATTGCTGATGCGTCTATTGACCCTCCTTGTAACGGGAATGCTCGTTCAGATCACACTGAAAGCACAGTTGCTTTCAACTGCCCCTCAGTTTGTCAGAGAAGGGAGCTCCGGAGTAGAGATCACGGTAGATGCGTCCAAAGGAAACCAGGGCCTTTTCAATTACGCCAATACTGCTGATGTATACGTCCATATAGGAGTGATCACCTCCGCCAGTGCCAGCGCCAGTGATTGGAAATATTCAAAATTCGTTTGGGCCAGTACCAATACAGCAGCGGCCTGCACCTCACTGGGCGGCAACAAATGGAAGTTCACGATCACAGGGGATCTGCGTAGTTTTTTTGGCGTTAATAACAGCAATGAAAAGATCCTGAAGATCGCCGTCCTGTTCAGGAACGGAGCAGGTACCACCGTACAGAGAAATGCCGATGCCTCAGACATGTATATCCCTGTGTATGAATCTGGCTTACAGGTACGTATAAACGAACCCTTCCGTCAACCAACCTATAGCCCGGTGATTGAACCCATTTCAAAAAATGTGGGCGACCTGGTGAACATCAATGCTGTTACTCCCTCTCCTGCGAACATCAGTGTAACATATAATGGGTCAGGTATTGCCAGCCAGAATAGTGTAACCACACTTACTACGGTAAACCAGGTCACTACTGGCGGGATCCAGACCATCGTTGCCACCGCAACGGATGGAACGGTTACAGTAAAAGATTCTGTCAGTTTCTTCGTAACCAGTCCTGCCCCTGTGGCGCCATTGCCTGCGGGAGTGAAAGATGGCATTAACTATGAACCCGGCGACACATCGGTCACCCTCGTTTTTTATGCACCCGGCAAGAACAATCTTTTTGTATTGGGGGATTTCAATAACTGGACCCAGGATGGAAAATACCAGATGAATAAGACCCCGGACGGTACCAGGTTCTGGGTAAGGATCTATCCCCTCACACCGGGAGCAGAATATGCTTACCAATTCCTGGTGGACGGGTCACTGAAAGTAGCAGATTATAACTGTGAGAAAGTACTGGATCCTAATAACGACAATTTCATTTCCCCTGGCTCTTACCCCTCTCTCAAACCCTATCCAACAGGTAAAACAACCGGTATTGTTAGTGTACTGCAAACCGCAAAACCCGCTTACAACTGGCAGCTCACATCATTTGCCCGGCCCGATAAAAGAAATCTTGTTATTTACGAACTCCTGCTCCGTGATTTCCTGGGCCAGCCCAACTGGAACACACTGAAAGATACGCTCTCTTATATAAAGCGATTAGGCGTGAACGTGATCGAGCTCATGCCAGTCACCGAGTTTGAAGGGAATAACAGCTGGGGTTACAATCCATCCTTCTTTTTTGCGCCGGATAAATTTTACGGTACTGAAAATGCGCTCAAAGGTTTCATAGATGAATGTCATAAGCAGGGTATAGCTGTGGTACTTGATATGGTGATGAACCATGCCTTTGGCCAGTCGCCCCTGGTTCAGTTATATTTTGATGCAGCCACTGGAAAACCTGCTGTCAACAGTCCATGGTTCAACCAGGACGCAAAACATCCTTATAATGTAGGCTACGATTTCAATCACGAGGCCAGTGCTACCAAAGAACTGGTGGACCGGGTGGTGGAACACTGGCTGGTCAATTATAAGCTGGATGGATTCCGGTGGGATCTCTCAAAAGGTTTTACCCAAACCAACAATCCAACCAATGTTGGCGCATGGAGTGCCTATGATGCCAGCCGCATCGCCATCTGGAAAAGGATCTATAATAAGATGCAGACGGTAACGCCCGGATCATATTGTATACTGGAACACCTGGGAGACAATACAGAAGAAAAAGAATTAAGCGATGCGGGCATGATGCTATGGGGCAATATGAATTACAATTTCAATGAGGCTACCATGGGCTATGTTACCAACTCAAATTTCGATTGGGCCTTGCATACCAAGCGGGGTTGGACCAATCCCTACCTGGTGGCCTACCAGGAGAGCCATGATGAAGAGAGGCTCATGTATAAGAATCTCAATTTCGGGAACAGTTCCGGATCGTACAATATCAAAAGCCTGGAGACCGGATTGAAACGGAATGAGATGGCTACTGCTTTCTTTTTGACCATGCCAGGGCCTAAAATGATCTGGCAGTTCGGAGAACTGGGCTACGATTATTCCATTAATTATTGTTCTAACGGCAGCATCAGCGACCAGTGCCGTACAGATAAAAAACCTTTACGCTGGGATTACAAACTGGATCAGAACCGTGATGTATTGTTCCAGGTATATGCCGCCCTCAATAAACTCAGGCTTACGCCCAATTACAGTCTGACCTTCACCGGTAACAATGTGAGTTATGATCTTTCATCGGGATTCAAATGGATGACGGTACAGAGTGATTCACTCAAACTGGTAGTGATCGGTAATTTCGATATGAGTCCCCGGACAGGTACAGTGAGTTTTCCAACAGCGGGTCCCTGGTATTCTTATCTCACTACATCACAGCGGAATGCAACCGGCGGCGCTGAATCCATTACACTCCAACCGGGAGAATATTTCGTGTACACCAACAGGAATATTTCCAGTCCGGTGATCACATCGGTAGAGGATCTCCGACCAGATTATACTGATCAGTCTCTCATTATATATCCCAATCCTGTCATTAAAAATTCTGTTATGGTGTATGAAATACCATCAACAGGTAAAGTCAATGTTAGTGTGTGGAACATGCAGGGCCAGCGGATCGGGTTATTGAATGCGGGCACCAAACCCAAAGGAAGGCATGAATTGTCCCTCGATCATCCTTCCCTGAATCTTGACCGGGCTTCATCAGGCAACTATTGGTTGTTGCTGGAAGTGAACGGCAAGAACATGAAAAAGCAATTCATATTAAACAGATAGCAATCACTAGCCGAAAGGAAGAACCCAATCACTGAAAAATTAAAAAACAAGTTTATGACAGTCAAGCGATTGATGGGCCGCGTGGGGACATTGTTCGTACTCATGCTGGCTTTTTTGCAATTCACCTTTGCCCAGGGTAAAGTGGTGACCGGAACTGTGACCAATGCCAAAGATGGATCACCGGTTGCTAATGCGAGCGTTGTGGTAAAAGGAACAAGTACCGGGACCAATACCAATGGTTCTGGTTATTTCTCGATCAATGTAGGAAGTGCTGAGGCCGTATTGGTGATCAGTTCCGTTGGATTTGGAAAACAGGAGATTCCTGTTGGACAGTACACGGATCTGAAGATCCAACTTACAGAAGCTCAGGGCAGCCTGAATGAAGTGGTGGTTGTGGGTTATGGTACTGCCCGTAAAAGGGATCTTACCGGTGCTGTGGCATCCATTTCCAGTAAGGATTTTGTTAAGGGTGCCATTCAAACTCCAGAACAACTTATTGCCGGCAAGGTGGCAGGTGTTCAGGTAGCATCCAACAGCGGCGCACCTGGTGCGGGATCACGTATCCGTATCCGTGGTGGTGCTTCACTCAATGCGAGCAATGATCCGCTGATCGTTATCGACGGGGTTCCGGTTGATAACTCAGGCATCGGTGGTTCAGTGAATCCGCTGAACATGATCAATCCAAATGACATTGAAAACTTCACCATATTAAAAGATCCTTCTGCAGCTGCTATCTATGGATCCAGGGCGTCTAATGGCGTTATCCTGATCACTACAAAAAAAGGCAGCAGGGGAGCCCTGAAACTGACATTTGGTGCTCAGGCTTTCCTTCAGACACCGTCAAGTAAAGTGGATGTACTCAATGGCGATCAGATCCGTCAGATCCTGACAGAAAAAGGAACTGCCACTGATATCAGCAAGCTTGGATCAGTGAATACTGACTGGCAGGATGAGATCTATCATAATGCATTGGGAACTGATTTCAACCTGAGTGCATCAGGTTCAGCCATGGAAGGAAAACTTCCTTTCAGGGTTTCCGGTGGTTACCTCAACCAGGATGGAATTCTGAAGAATGGCAATTTCAAACGTTACACAGGCGCCATTAACCTCAGCCCCAGACTTTTAAAGAATAACCTTAAAGTGGACCTGAACCTGAAGGTGGCACAAACTGCCAATAAGTTTGCCGACGAAGGAGCCATTGGAAGTGCGATCGCTTTCGATCCAACGCAACCAGTAAAAGTGAACAGCCCACGTTTTGGCGGATTCTTCACCTATATCAACAATACTGCACAAGGCGCTCCTACGGCAGATCTCAGCCCCACCAACCCGGTGAGTTTACTGGACATGCGCGACGATAACAGTGATGTTTTCCGCAGTATCGGCAACCTCCAGCTTGATTATAATATGCCTTTCCTGAAAGGCCTGCGGGCAAACCTGAACCTGGGTTATGATTTCCAGGAAGGTTCAGGCACCGTGGTAGTAACAGACAGTGCTCCCAGTGCATACCGCCGTTGGGAAACACAGTCCAATCCATTTAAAGTGATCCATTACGGTGGTGTGAACAACCAGTATAAGTCCATGCGCCGGAATAAACTGATGGACTTCTATCTTAATTACGTGAAAGACCTGAAAGAACTGAACAGCCGTCTTGATGTGATGGCAGGTACAGGATACCAGGACTTTTATTTTTACACATGGAACTATGCTGACTATCGTTATGATGGTTCCATGAGGCCAAATACCGAACCTCAGTTCGCTACTTCTCCTGCAGAATATACACTGATCTCTTATTATGGTCGTGCTGTTTGGACACTGGCCAATAAATATGTATTCACCGGTACGATCCGTACAGATGGAACCAGCCGGTTCAGCAAGGATAACAGGTGGGGTGTATTCCCTTCATTGGCCGTGGCCTGGAAGATCAGTGATGAGGATTTCCTGAAGAGTTCAAACGTGATCAGTAACCTGAAACTCCGCGCGGGCTGGGGTGTTACCGGCCAGCAGGATGGTATTGATTTCTACGGTTATATTCCCAGGTATTCGCTGGGTAATAATGCCGCACAATACCAGTTTGGAAATACATTCAATAGTGTATACAGGCCAAGTGCCTATGACCCGAATCTGAAATGGGAAACAACAAGGAACATTAATATAGCCGTTGATTTTGGTTTATTCGACAACAGGATAACCGGTTCAGTGGATGTATTCAACAGGAAGACTGAAGACCTGCTCAGTGTGGTACCGGTTGCTTTGGGTACCAACTTCTCCAACCAGTTGCTGACCAACGTAGGTACTATTGAAAGTAATGGTGTTGAATTCACCTTGAATGCCACACCGGTGAGAAACAACAAACTCACATGGGATGTTGGTTTCAACTTCACGTACATCACTCCGGAGATCACCAACCTGTTGTTGAATCCTGATCCATCGTTCCAGGGTAACAGGGTAGGAGGAATAGCAGGTGGTACAGGTAATACCATACAGATCCATTCTGTAGGGTACAGGCCATCCACATTCTTTGTACGTAAACAAGTCTATGATAAGGCCGGCAAACCCATCGAAGGTTTGTATGAAGACCTGAACCGGGACGGTGTGATCAATGATAATGACCTGTACAGGTACAAATCTCCAGATCCTACAGTATTCATGGGCTTCAACACCAATGTGAGCTATGGCAAATGGAGCGCAGGATTTGTTGCCCGCATGAACGTGAACAACTACGTGTATAATAATATCGAGAGTAACCTGGGTGTCTATCGCCAGATCGTCAATCCTTTGGGTTGGGTAGGTAATGCCAGTGCAAACTACCTGGATACCAAATTTGAGAACAACCAGTATTTCAGTGATTACTACATACAGAACGCATCGTTCTTCCGCATGGACAATATCAATGTTGGATATGATGCAGGTGAGATATTCAAGAATGTCCGTTTACGTGTATACGGCAACGTTCAGAATGCTTTCGTGATCACCAACTATACCGGTCTTGATCCCGAAGTGAATGGAGGAATAGATAATCAGATCTATCCCCGTCCACGCACCTTCGTTTTAGGTTTCAATCTTGATTTTTAATAATAAAACAATCTATCTATATGATAAAGTTATCTATAAGAAACACAGGCATCCTGGCAGTAGTTATGCTGCTGCTGGCGAGCTGTCATAAAGACCTGGATCGTTTTCCGCCCAATGATGTGACCAGTGCTCAATTATATAAAGATGTGAATGGTTACACCCAGGTGCTTGCCAAAGTGTACGGCAGTATGGCACTAACCGGAAATGCTGGTCCTGCAGGTGCAGGTGATGTGGCAGGCATTGACGAGGGTACTTCAGACTTCCTCCGCCTGTTCTGGAAAGCCCAGGAATTAAGTACAGATGAAGCCGTAGTGGCATGGAACGACCCTGGTATCCAGGACTTCCACAATATGAACTGGTCTGCCAACAACCCGATGCTGATCGGTTTGTATGCCAGGAGTTTTTATATCATCACATTATGCAACGAGTTCATCCGCGAAAGTTCAGATGCCAAACTCACCGAAAGGAACCTGAGTGCAACTGATAAAGATGCGGTGAGAACCATGCAGGCTGAAGTAAGGTTCGTAAGGGCATTCCAATATTGGGTGTTGATGGATCTATATGGAAATCCAGGTTTCGTTACAGAGGAAACCCCGATCGGTGCAGGTGTAAGGCCTGAGCAGATCAAAAGGGCGGATCTGTATGCATATGTAGAGAAAGAACTGAAAGAACTGGAAGCCATACTTCCTGCAGCAAAAGCAAATCAATACGGTAGAGCTGATAAGGCGGCAGTGCAGGCATTGCTGGCCCGTCTCTATCTGAATGCTGGTGTATATAGCGGAACGGCAAAATGGGCCGAAGCCAGTGCTTATGCCAAGAAGGTGATCGATGCCGGCTATACGTTACTGGCTGATTACCGTAACCTGATGCTGGCTGATAATAACACGAACAACACAGAAGTGATATGGACCCTGAACTATGATGGTCTCAAGACCAAGAACTATGGAGGCACCACATTCCTTGTGAATGCTTCAGTGGGTGGTGATATGAATGCAGACAATTCAGGACTTCAGAAATGGGCCGGTTTGCGTACTACCAAGAATCTTCCAAATCTTTTCCCTGATTATACAGGAACAGCCGACAAGCGTGCACAATTTTTCCAGCAGAATCTGGAGATCGATAATGTGGCCAATTTCAAAGATGGTTATGCGGTAACTAAATATCGTAACCGTACAAAAGCTGGTGGATTCGGGACTGATCCAGAGAAGACATTCAGTGATATTGATTTCCCTGTATTCAGGCTGGCAGAAATGTACCTGATCTATATGGAAGCGGCTGTACGTGGAAGCGGAGATGTGGCTACTGCAGTGGGATATGCCAATGCTTTACGCCAACGCGCATATGGCAGCAATGCCGGGAACATCGCTACATCAGGATTGACAGCGGATTATGTATTGGATGAACGGGCAAGGGAACTGTATTGGGAAGGATTCCGCAGATCTGACCTCGTGAGATATGGCAGGTTCACGGACGGAAATTATTTATGGCCCTGGAAAGGTGGCGTAAAATCCGGAACCGGTGTGGATGCTTTCCGCAGGATCTATCCGATACCTGCAACAGAAGTAGGTTCCAATCCTAATATCAAACAGAATCCAAATTATTAATCGATAATAAAACCGGATATGAATAAATATATCAAATCGTTTGGCATGCTTCTTACGCTGGCGTTTGCGTTGGGAAGCTGCGAAAAGCAGGAGAACAAGATCTACCTCGAAGGCGGAACGGAACCCCTGCTCACTACTTCCACTACAACTGTGGCGCTTACACCGCCTCCTGCTGACGAGTCAAAAGAGGCAGTAAGATTCAAATGGTCTAACCCCGATTATAAATTCACTACGGGTATTAATTCACAGGATGTAAATTATCTGCTGGAGTTGGATACACTGGGTGGAAACTTCGCCAGTAAAACCAAATATTCAACCAATATCTCCAAGGATCTTGAAAAAGGATTCACCGTATTGGAACTGAATTCGATTTTTGGAAACACGATGCTGTTGAAATTCGGCAAGCAGTACACCATTGAAGCAAGGGTCACCAGTTCATTGGCTTCAGGTGCTGCAAAACTGGTGTCCAACAAAGTGAGTTTTACCGCTACGCCTTATGCGCCTCCGCCAAAAGTGGAGACCCCAACTGCAGGCACACTGTGGGCAACAGGAAATGCATTCACTTCAGGATGGGCCAACCCCTTACCAGCGCCATATGATGGATCCCAGAAGTTCACTAAGGTGTCCAACACTTTGTATGAACTGATCGTAGATATGCCTGGTGGCGGCAACTATAAATTGATCCAGGAACAGGGTGTTTGGGGTACGCAGTACCACATGATCACCGGAGGAACCTGGGAATCAGGAGAATTCAGGAAAAGAGATGCCGAGCCTGGTTTTAACGGGCCTCCCACAGCTGGCAGGTATAAACTGACCTTCGATTTTCAGATAGGAAAATTCACCGTGATTAAACAATAAACATCAAAAGCGATTTTATGAAACTGAGAAATATATTAATGCTTTTCATGGTTGCGGTGGCTGGTTTCACTGCATGCGACAAACTGGAAGACCTGCCGGTCTATGGAGCGGGCATCGATCCGGTGATGACTGCTTCGGCCACAACCATTGCAGCCTCACCCACAGACAGTCTGAAAGACGTGCTGACCCTCGATTGGTCAGATCCTAAATATGCTACTGATACCACTAATGTGAAGTTCCTGGTGCTGATCGATTCTGCCGGCCGGAATTTTGCAAAGGCTTCAGTACGTGAGGTCATGGCTAAAAGAACAACTACCTATACCGCCCGTGATCTGAATAACATCATGCTTGGTTTTGGTTTTGAATTCAACAAGCCCTATGATCTTGATGTGCGCGTTGTATCTTCTTATGCCAACAACAATGAAAGAAGAAATTCCAATATTGTTAAAGTCAAAGCAACCCCGTACAAGATCCCGCCAAAAGTGGCATTGCCAACAACAGGAAAACTGTTCCTGGTAGGTGATGCATCCGAAGGGGGCTGGTCCAATCCGGTACCGGTGCCCACACAGGAATTCGCCCGTATTGATGAAACCACTTTTGCTGGTATCTTCAAAATGAAAGGTGGAAAACAATACCTGATCCTCCCGTTGAATGGCAATTGGGATAATAAATATTCCGTTGCGAATAATACCCTGCCTGATCTGAACAAAGGCGGTGAGTTCCGTTTCAATGCCAGTGATAATTTTCCTGGCCCAACTGCGGATGGGGAGTACAAGATCGTACTTGATTTCCAGCAGGGCAAGTTTACGGTGACGCCATATACCCAGCAGCATGGTCTTCCCCTTAACCTGTTCATTGTTGGTGATGCAACTCCGGGAAGTTGGGATAATCCTGTGCCAGTTCCCGCTCAACAGTTCACCAGGCTCAATTCCACAGTTTGGGAATTGCCAAGCTTAAACCTGATCACAGGTAAAGCGTTTCTGTTGCTGCCTGAGAATGGCAACTGGAACAAGAAATATGGATTGGGAAATACTGCGGATTTTATTGAGCCGCAAGGACCCAACATTCCTGCTCCGGCCGCCACAGGCAACTATAAGATCACTGTGAATTTTCTTAATAACTCGATCAAATTAGTGAAGCTCTGATTAACCGGCTCATGCAAGAGATAAACAAGAAAGAGACCGTCTCGATGGAGGCGGTTTCTTTTTTTAATGTGATAAATGTGATAAATGTGGTGAATGTGGTGAACCCCTACGAAGTCGGGGCAAGTTGTGATGAATGTGGTTACCATAGTTCATACGCTCCGCAATGCGTATAGTATGTAACAGCTAAGGGTCCTATTTAATCATCCTTGTGCAATGTCAGGTTTTGCACGCCTGATTTTCCTTTGGACGTAATACATCAGCATGTAAATAAAGAGCATGCTTAATACCAATTCCTGACTTTTAAGGTCGGCAACTGGCTCATGAAAGAGCATATCAATAAACGGTTTTATTATAACATATAGAACTGCCCAAATAAAAGTTGAAGCCATTGCTTTCAAACGTAAAGCAACAGTTATTTCATCTTCCAACTTATCCTCTGCCCAGGCGACAAATAGCAGACCTAAAATAAAAGCATTCATCGTCAGTAGCCTAAAGATTTCCTTGCTGGCTGGAGATATTTCAATATCTGCCCCCTTAACAAAAACTGCAGGGACCAGGGCCAGGATCATGACAATTATTCCGAGCTTTTTAAAATAGTTAGGCAGAAGACCAACTCCATGCTGGTTTTTCAGTTTTTCCATATTGTGAATAATTGTTTTCATAAAATAGATTATACTTCACAGTATCAATAACCCAATTTAGATAAGAAATCCAGGAGACCATTTCTTAAGTAGCAGTAAGCTATTGACTAAAGAGATCGAATAAAACGAAGCCTGGATCTAACTCGCTTACCTCCTGCATTAACCGGCTAACTTGTTAACCGGCAAGCACATGCTAGAGAACTTGCTCAATAAATCGTTGTATCAGATTCACATCGGTAAAAGCACGCGATGCGAGGTAAGTAAAGATCAGGCCAAACACCCCTCCCCAGAAATGCGCATTGTGGCCGATGTTATCGCCGCCTCGCCTGGAGAGATAGGCCGATAATCCTAAAAACACAAAACCGAACAGCCAGCCGGGAATATCGATGGGTATGAAAAAGAACCGCAGCGGCATGGAGGGTTCCAGCAGGATCGCTGAAAAGATCACTGCCGATACTGCGCCGGATGCGCCAAGTGCTCTGTAACTATACACATTGCGGTATTTGATATAATCAGGTATGCAGGATGCAATTATGGCCAAGACATACATCAGAACATAGAGCATGATAGACTGATGCTGAAAAAATATCGGGAACAGGAAGGTTTCAATGGCCGTGCCAAATGAATATAATGTGACCATATTGAACAACAGGTGCATAGAATCTGCATGCACCAGGGCGCCCGACACAAAACGATAGTATTCATTGTTCTTGTTGATCCTATAGGGCCAGAACAGGAACTTCTCTTTAACATCATCTTTCTGTAAAGATGGTATGGATACGATACAGGTGATGATGATGATGATCAAGGTTACAGACATAGATAATTTTATCGGTGATGATATTTCTCGTTTCGCAATATAGTGCAAGCTCGGTACAACTGTTCTGCCAAAATCAGTCGGACCAATTGGTGGGGAAAGGTAAGTGCTGATAATGACCATGTTGCACGGGCTTTTTTCATCACTACCTGGTCAACTCCATAGGCTCCTCCGATCAAAAAAATGATCTTCTGGGTGCTCTCATTACCCCGAAGCTGAATAAAATCAGCAAGTTGTTCCGAGCTGTACATCCTGCCTTTTTCATCAAGCACCACCAGGTAATCATCTTTGTTCAGTGCATCCAGGATCAGAGCAGCTTCTGCTTTTTTGAGCTGGTCTTCGTTATTATGTTTGGGAACAGGAAAGATCTTCCATTCCACCGGGAAATACCTGCTGATCCGGTCAGTGAATTCTTCTACGCCCTGTTTGATATAGGGCTCGTGGGGCTTGCCAATGGTCCAGAGAGACAGTTTCATATTAATGGGTATAAAAGTAACTATTTCAACTCAGGCAGGTTGGTTAAAAAAAATTAACTTGGCGACGCCCTTATTGGTTTTCACAACGATCTTAAAAAAGATGCTATGAAATTTGCGAAGTTGCTTTTTGTATCCCTGCTTTTGTTATTCTTTCATGACCTGAATGCTCAGAAACTACCTTCTATAGAAGAGAGAATGGCCGGCATGAAAAAATATTCAGGGTATTTCAATTTCTATTGGGACGATGTGAATGGCAGGATCTATCTCGAGATCGATAAATGGGATACGGAATTTCTCTATGCCACATCTTTGCCGGCAGGCCTGGGATCTAACGACATTGGGCTGGATCGCGGAAGGAGCAGCGGAGGCAGCATAGTCAGTTTCAACAGGGTGGGTAAAAAAGTATTCCTGGTGCAACCCAATTATGAATTCAGGGCAGTGACAAATAATGTGCAGGAGAAAAAAGCTGTGGAGGAGTCTTTTGCAAAATCTACACTTTGGGGTTTTACAGCCCTGGCAGAAACGGGATCAAGAACCCTGGTGGATGCAACCGCTTTTTTTCTCCGCGACGCGGTGGCTGCGGCCCAGCAGATCAGGAGAATGCAGCAGGGGAATTTCATAGCAGACAGTTCCAGGTCTGCCATCTATCTCCCTTCAACAAAAAACTTTCCACTGAATACTGAGATCGAAGCCACGATCACCTTTGCCAATAACGATGGCGTAGTAGGAAATTTTGTCCAGTCTGTTGCGCCTTCTACCAGCGCTATCACCATGCGGATGCATCACTCTTTCGTGCAACTTCCTGATGCAGGTTTCAAAACCAGATCATTCGATCCACGCTCCAGTTTCATACCGATCAGTTATTATGATTACAGTACTCCTGTATCGGAACCTATTGAAAAGTTCCTGATCCGTAGACACAGGCTGCAGAAAAAAGATCCTGCAGCGGCAAGGTCTGAAGCCGTGAATCCCATTATCTACTACCTGGATAACGGAACACCGGAGCCTATTCGTTCTGCATTATTAGAAGGTGCATCCTGGTGGAACCAGGCTTTCGAAGCGG
>DATGXN010000406.1:0-9458 GCA_035298945.1 Chitinophagaceae bacterium
GGCAGGATTTACAATGTAGGTTATAGAGATTCTTGCCTTCGGCAAGTGAAGTAGCGTCTGCCGCAACCGGGTTTTTCACCTTGGCATCTTTATCCGGAACAGGCCAGGGCTTCTTGTCCTGACTAAGGATAAAACCAGAACAGATGCTAAAAATGCCTGCAAGCACTGCAAGAACTAAAATTTCCTTTTTCATTAGTATGCTTTTTTAAGAATTATGATGCATGCCAGGAACGAGGGTTTAACCCGCCTTAATGCTTAATAAAGCTAACTGTATGACAACTGCAATGGAATGAGTCAAAGCTCGATTTTTTATGATTTATATCATCTTTCCGCATGCAACCCATCAAAATCCTTACGATCCCGGTAGAACACCTGCAATTTTTCTTCCTTCTTCCAATACGATTTTGATCAACCCGTCCAGATCTTCTGTTGTTGTCCGAAAGTTGACAAAACAGGCCCTCAGGCAATATTTGCCATCGATCACGGCATTTGAAAGGAAAACCTTTCCGCCAGACTGTAACTCATTCAGTAGTTTTTCATTTAATTGGTTCAGATCATTTTCACTGTCCTTTTTCCCTTCCGGCACAAATCTGAATGTAGTGATGCTCAGGCTTTGAGAAACAGCTTCCAGTTCTTCATGTTCAAGAGCCATCTGGTATAACTGCTCCGCCAGCTCAATATCATTCCGGATCATCTTCTCATACCCATGTCGCCCGGCCTGCCTCAGTGCCATCCATACTTTCAATGCCCTGAAACCTCTTGAATTCTGCATGCCATAATCGTAGTAATTCACCGCAGGATCTTCAGGATCTCCGTCGAAATTATAGTAGACAGGATGGAAACTGAAAGCATCTGTCAGATGCCTGGCATCTTTCACCAGTGTACATCCTGCTTCCAGCGGCGCATACAACCATTTATGAGGATCCATGGCTATGGAATCAGCTTCGTTCAATCCATTAAACATTTGCGCTAGTTCTGGCAATACTGCTGCCGGCGCTCCATAAGCTCCATCCACATGGAACCAGAGGTCATATTTCTTACATACTTCTGCCAGACCGGCAAGATCATCTACCACACCTGCACTTACTGATCCTGCCGTACCAACAACCATAAATGGATTATAGCCGTTGTTCCGGTCCTTTTCAATATTATCCTCAAGCATTTTAATATCTATCTGTTGATCCTTGTTCATGTCTATCCAACGGATAGCATCGGTGCCCAGTCCAAACAGATCAGCTGCTTTCTGTATCCAGGTATGTGTTCCTTTGGAACAATAAACCAACATCCTCTTACCTGCCAGGCCTTCTTTCCTGATATCCCAGGTTGCCTTTGCCTTGCGGGCAGCAAGAAATCCTACAAAATTGGCCATATTACCTCCACTTACAAACAAGCCACTGCTGCCTTTGGGCATCCCCAGGAATTCTGAAAGCCACTGAACGGTTTGCCTTTCGATCTCTGTTGCCATGGGAGACAGGATGTATGCACCCACATTGGGATTGACCGCCGCTGCCAGCATATCACCCAGCGCTCCAATCGGTGTTGCCGATGAAGTGATATAACCCCAGAATTTAGGATGACCGTTAAACAGCGAATGATCAAATAAAAGATCTGCCGCTTCGTGGACGATCTTATCTGCCGACTCACCATAAAGTGGCAAACTGCCGCTCCCTAATGCAACCCTGATCGCAGAAGGTTGTTCCCCGGTGGTAACGGGCTTTTGTGGAATCTCGTTGAGAAAAGCCGCGATCTTATAAACAAGTTGTTTCCCCACTGCTGAAAATTCTACCGCACCCATATCCAATGGGTTCTCTTTGTGCTCTGGTTTATTGATCATGAATGATATTTGATACCGTTAAGGTAAACAGAATTGCCCTGTATGTATAGCGGTCAACTATGAAATATCCGATACAAAAAACCCGGAACATGGTTCCGGGTTTGTATGATGTCTATTGCTTTGGTGGTGGCGCCTCACCAGGTTTGCCACCCGGCCTGCGCTGCCGCATATTTGCTACTGTTTCTTCGTACTTTTTGTACTGATCAGCAGTAAGGGTTTGTTTGATCGATTCATCTCTCTGCTTAGCCAGTTTATCAATGGCTTCTTTTCTTTTTGGATCCATCTGTCCGGGTGCTGGTGGAGGTCCGTCGCCTCTCAGTTTTTCAGCTTCCGTATAAAATGTTTTGAATGCAGCTTCCATATCCTTTGCCTGCTTCTCGGAAGGCTGTACTTCTTTCTGCATGATTTCCATTGTTCTTTTCATTCGCTCTTCCATTGAAGGAGGGCCGGGGCGGTCCTGCGCCTGGATCACATAGCCAACCAACATGAATAATGCCATTACCATGAACTTTTTCATAAAACTTATTTTATTATTTAATATGTCGTGCCAGGATCCACCTTTAACCTGGTCCTCTACTTGGATGCGTAGTAGCAATAAATCCTTCGTTAAAGAAAACTCAATGTTGCTGATCCGGTGGCGGACCTTGGAGGTCCCTACCTTGGAGGTCCCTGCCTGGCCCGGGAGGCCGTTGGTTTCCGATCATCATGGTCAGCTGGTTAAGGATCTGATCAAACTTCTTCTGTTGCTCCGGATTGCATATGGCTCTTATCTTCTGGAAATGTTCCAAAGTGTAAAGATCAAGTTGCATGATATACCCGCTGACTTTTGCAGCGGCCGCCTGTTTTATTGAATCAGAAACGCCTGGTTGCTTCACCAATTCAAACATGGCATCTTTTGCCTCCTTGATCTTCGGCCTGATCTCCTGTGCTTTTGCCCTATGATCTTTCGCCAGTGCCTCAAATTGTTGTTGCTGCTGATCATTGAAATTTAATTGTTGCACTAAGAAACCCTGCGCACCAGCCCTGGGTCCGTTTTCGGGCCTGGTCCGGTCGATCCAGAACACCACCAGGGTCACAGCATTGGCAAGTAACAAGATGCCCAATAGCCAGGTGAATAATCTGTTTGTCATTATAGTTGCCATCACGGTCTGTTTAATAAGTTGTATTTATAGTCTGATCATAAGATTTCGCAAACTCCTGAATGGTGTACGGGGCAGTTTCCTTTTCTTTCTGTTCCTGTTTTAACACATATCCATTTACCAACAGCAAGATCAGCAATGTAGCCAGCACCCAGGCTGGTTTAACCGGCAACACCCATCCCTGTGCAGAACTGGTGTTCTGCAACTTTCCCTTTAACCGCGTATAGAAAAATTCATCTGTGCCCACTTCCTGCATTTGGCTCAGCACCTGCATGTGTTCGTCAAGGCTTGGAATAGATTTCTTCTTCATATCGTTGCTTTATGAATTGTAATGTTTATTCAACTTTTTTTTCAGGTTCTCCTTTGCCCTGCTAATGAGTGACTCAACCGCTTTCACACCCAACTGCATGATCTCGCACACTTCATCATAACTCATCCCCTGCACCTTCACCAGTGTGAATGCTATCTTCTGATTATCAGGAAGTGCTTCAATGGCCATGAACAGTGCATGGGCTTTTTCTTTGTCCTCCGCTTTAATACCGGGATTCAGATACCTCGCTTCTTCACTCTTTTTCTCATCGGGCATCCACCAGGGAAGAATAGCATGTAGCCGCTTCCTGGTCTTCTTTTTCCTGATCTTTTCTAAGGCCTTCCTGATGGCTATGCGATAGATCCAGGTAGACAGCATGGATTCTTCCTTAAATGCATGTATCGACTCATACACCTGGATGAAAGTTTCCTGCGCCGCATCTTCGGCCTCATCCGGATCCTGCAGCATATTCAACACACTGTAATACACGCGGTTCCGGTGCTGTTCCACCAGCCACCGGAACGCAGGCTCATCGCCCTGCTTCAACCGTATTATGAGCTCTTTTTCAGTCAAGTCCTATAGATAGATGCATCACGTTAACATTTCCTTCGGTAAAAATTAATTTTTTCGCCGAAGGATAAAGGAAGCTAGTGCATCTTAAACAGAACAATGAAACAAAACACATGAGAATGATACTATTTGCCATGATCCTCCTGTCCGCACTCAACGGATGTTCCAAAACGGATGATGCCACAACAACTGATCCTTCCACCACTAACACAGCTGTTCCGGAAGTTTATAAAAAGATGTATGGCGCTACCAGCATCACATCAGACGGAACCTGGATCACCATCAAATCCAAAGGTGTGCCTGATCACAAAAGCCCTTACTACGCCACCACCAGCAGTCTTTACGATGATTTCTCAGGGATCACTTTCGGCGGGAACACATTTTCAAAAAATCCCAACTCGATCAGCGAAAAGAACTACAGTTTCAAGATCCCCCTGAATCCCAAAGAGGCTACAAATAAGCAGGCTACCCCATTGGGACCCATTGGCGTTTCACTCAACGGCGTACCATTCTTCAACCAATATGCAGGTCCTAACCAACCCCTGACCAATGAAGTGGTATCGTTCGACAGGTATTGGGGACATCCGGCGCCTGGCGGCACCTATCATTATCATGTTGAACCGCTCTATCTGACCACTATAAAAGCCACAAAATCTTCTCTTTTAGGTTTTCTGCTGGATGGCTTCCCGGTATACGGACCTGAAGAGAACGGGGCACTGGTGAGTAATGCATCCCTGGACGCCTATCATGGGCATACTCATGCCACTACAGATTTTCCAAATGGGATTTATCACTACCATATTACCAGTACGGATCCTTATATCAACGGTAATGGATTTTATGGCACACCGGGAACAATTACCCAATAACACAATGAAATATCTGCTGATCATATTTTTCATTTGGCATGTAAGCGCCTGTGTTGATGAACCAGAAATATTGATGACCCTGGATCGTGCCACTCCGGATCTCACCCTGCATGGCGATACTTTGTATTATGGGCAAAATAAATACACTGGCTATGTATTGGGAAGATATGAGAATGGAGATTCCGCTTCGTTCTCTTCATACCGGAATGGACTTCAACATGGCATGCAAAAATCATGGTACCCCAATAAAACAGTATCGGAGGTCCGTTATTTTGACAGGGGCAATAAAACGGGTACGCATAAGGGTTATTGGGAAGATGGCGGGCCGAAATTTGAATATGAATTCCAAAACGGTGAACACCATGGGGTCCTGAGGGAATGGTACAGTAATGGCCAGCCCTATAAAGTATTTCATTATGAAAAAGGATATGAAGCCGGTAGCCAGAAGATGTGGTGGGAGAATGGGCTGATCAGGGCAAACTACGTAGTAAAAAACGGGCGACGTTACGGCCTCATAGGGCTCAAGCTCTGTGTAAATCCTAAAAGCTAATTGAGAATGAAAAAGTTTTTGATCATAGCGTTCATTTGTATTTCGGGCTATTCATGTTTGGACAAAGCAAGGTCCGAAACTGCCACTATGGTACCGGATAAAGAAACACTCCCTTTCTTCAATCAACCGGACTGGACGCCGGAATGGATAACGCAGAACGACAGCACATATAAAAAAATTCACAGCATCCCTGCATTCTCATTTATGGATCAGGATGGCAACAACATCACTGAACAAACCATTAAAGGGAAGATCTATGTGGCCAATTTCTTTTTTTCCAAATGCAATAATATTTGTCCGAAAATGACCGCTAACATGCATAAACTCCAGGATGCTTTCGGGAATGATGGCGGAGTGATATTGCTTTCGCATTCTGTTACTCCTGAAGACGACAATATTTCCGTATTAAAGAAATTCGCAACTGAGAATGAAGTCCTCAGTTCAAAATGGCATCTGCTGACCGGGGATAAATCTGAGATCTACAGGCTTGCTAAAAAAGAATATTTTGCCGGCGACAGTGTTGGATACTACCAGTCTGGCAATGAATTTTTGCATACAGAAAACTTTATCCTGATCGATAAACACAGAAGAATAAGAGGTGTGTATAATGGAACGCTTGCCGTGGAAGTTGAAAGGATAGTGAAGGATATTGCTATTTTGAAAGAAGAAAAATAACCCAACTGCAACCTGCCACCTGCAACCTGCTACCTGCTACCTGAAATAAAGGTATCCCCATTTCTCAGGCACATGCATATCAATCACACCCTGTGGTGTCCACACCCAGTTGTGTTCTGGAATTGGTTTCCCATTAGCTCCTATACGCTTCTTATATCCCGTACCCGCATTATCTAAAGTCCATTCCACCCTTGAAAAATTGATCCGCCAGGGCTTACCCGGTTCAGGTTTGTATATCTTATTAACCTTCCCTTTTGTCAACCCTTCAAAAGGTATAGCCATCTCAACCACCCAGCCCTCATCAACATCATCATTCTTATTCAGAGTACCCTGCAAACCCACTGCAGACCTTAATCCTTCTGTATTCCATTTAATATCCATCGGGCCGCCTTTCTTATACGGCTTATGCATGAAAAGGTCCATTTCCGTACCCAATGCATTGATCTCGATCTCAACATATTCATTGGTATCTCCATCCGGATCAATGAACACCTCAAAATCATGATCCCGATAAATCAGTTCATCCCGGTCAGTCAATGTTGCCCAGAGATGCGGTTCCTTCATTTCTGCAAGAATATAAAGATGTTTATCATCCCAAAGCATTTTCATCCGGGTCTTCAGTGCCGGTGTGGGCTTCTTGTCTCCTTCAATGTCAACGAAATATTCAGACCATTCAGACTTCGCCCATTCATTCTTTCCAATCTTTCCATCGATAACAGGAGCTTTCGAAACTTTTACCGCTTCGTACTTTCGTGGAAATTCCTGCGCGGTAGTTTGCAGGATGGTTAATAGCAGTATAGCTGATAGAAATTTATATCTCATCAGTCGTAAAATACTGATAAAACGAATTCGGAATTCCGGCGGGCAAAAATCATTTCAGGCTCACAATATAATCGAGCAGATGGTCCAGTTCTTCCTTGCTCAGATTTTTGACCAGGTTTTCATACATCAGTGATTTTCTTTCTTCCGCAGCACTGGCGATCTCGGTTTTGGGAATCTGTACTACCTGGTTTCCGATCAGCATCAATGATATATTATCGCCGTCAGCATTTACCACCCTGCCCAACAATACCTGCCCATTCTTTTTTGTAACTCTCATGGCCACCATGCTGGCCTTGATC
Source organism: Chitinophagaceae bacterium (assembly GCA_035298945.1). GTDB lineage: Bacteria > Bacteroidota > Bacteroidia > Chitinophagales > Chitinophagaceae > Pollutibacter. Next base: position 7,069 of record DATGXN010000406.1, read on the forward strand.
CGTTTTGAGGGATTCATGATATCGTCCACTATTTCTTCCCGCGACATGGTGTTTGCAATTCCATTCAGGCTGGGACCGAGCATTTCGGTTTTGCCGTCAGTAGCATGGCATGCAAAACAAGCCTGTTTGGCGAACAACTGTTTGCCCTTTTCTATGGAATTGGAAGAAAGATTGGCGTCTGCAGTTTGTCGTTTTCTCAAAGGTTGATCTTTTAATGCAGGATCATACACGATCTTATAAAATCCACCGGTTTTTTCTTCTATGGGATTATACCAATAATCGGAAAGCCCGTGATAGGAGACATAGAGTGATCCATCTTTCCCAAATCCCAGGTCAGAAAGTTTTGGAATATCGGCCACGGGAAACTCCTGGAAACTATAACTTCCGTCAGGTCTCTTTTCAATTTTTACGCGACCCACTCCTCCGCGTTTCCATCTTTCTGCCAGTCCATAGTAAGCCACAAACAGATCGCCTCCTGTTCCGCCAAAATCATTATCCAATGTATTGAATTCAATGCCACTGGGTGCAGCTTCAGTACTAAGTACATGAACGGCATCGGTTGTTGAATCGCGGTCGGGATATTTTTTCGGATTATGTCCATAGAATTTACCCTTTACCAACAGATTCAACTCTTCCTTCGGATTCCCACCTCCTTCGTTATCTACAAAGAACAGGTCTCCAGTTTGATGAAAGCCAGTCCCATAGACTGACCGGATGCCGATTGCCAGTCGCTCCGCAGTTTTGCCATCAGGTGAAACTTTCAGAATGGCACCGCGGTACCCTTTGGGATCCGGGGATGCACCCGCATTCCAGGAATCTGTAGTCAGCGCAAAATATAACCACCCATCATTGCCGAAATTCATTCCGCTCGTCCATTCATAAGGATGTTGGCTATGCGGGATATCATTGAAGAACGTCCAGCTGGTATCAGCCCTGCCATCTTTATCCTTATCAAGATAGGCCCGAATCTCCTGGCTGGTGCCGATATAGATCGTGTCTCCTCTGTAAGCAAATCCTGCGGGAGATTTCAGACCTGCGTCCTGCACATTACAAAACAAAGCCGCTTCATCTTCCACACCGTCGCCATCAGAATCTTTCAGGATATAGACCTCGCCGGATTGGTTGGCAGCGTACATGTTCCCGTTGGGTCCTGACGAGATCTGTATGGGATTCAGGATCCGTACACCCTTTGTGATCGGGAGTTTAACTACTTTATAAGGCCCGTAAACCACGGAGCTGCTGTCGATAAAATTAGCGTACTTGTCTGGCTGAACACCTGTACACCTGGAAAACCCTGCAACAAAAATGATAAGTAAAAAAGAAACCAGGTGCTTTGCAGAAATGTGTTTTATCATACGAAGGGATGAGATTGACTTAATTCCGATTAAGATAAAAATTCATTTTGAAAATTTTGGCTACTGTTGAACCAGATCAGGTAAAATGTCAACATTGTTGCAGAACTTAGCCATTCCATGGATACGGCTTTAAAAGAAGATTTAGAGAAGATCATACCTGCGGATCGCATCAGGAACAGATTTATCGACCTTGTATCATTCGCCTCCGATGCCGGTTTTTATTATCTGCTTCCTAAAGCGGTGGTACAACCCGTCAGTGAAAAAGAGATCATTGGCCTGTTCAGATTTTCGCATCAACATAAGATTCCCCTGGTGTTCAGAACAGGCGGTACCAGTCTTTCGGGCCAATCCATCACGGATGGTATCCTGGTTGACCTGAGTCAGTTCTGGAATAAGATCAGGATAGAGGAAGATGGCCTGCGGGTAAGGGTGCAACCCGGTATAACCGGTGCCATGGTGAACGCTTATCTGAAAAAACATTCGAGGAAGATCGGTCCTGATCCATCAAGTATCAGTGCTGCCATGATGGGAGGCATACTTTCCAACAATGCCAGCGGCATGTGCTGCGGAGTGAGCATGAACTCCTATCACACTACAAAATATATCAGGTTCATCCTTCCTGACGGAAATAGCTTCAGCACCGAAAACCCAGCCGACTATACCCGGTTCGAATCTGAGTGTGGTGAATTATTCAAAAGCCTCCAGGAGATCAGGCATCAGATCCAGGGCAACACTATCTTATTCAAAAGGATCAGGCAGAAATATCTTACTAAAAATACAGTCGGTTACTCCCTGAATGCTTTCATTGATCATGAACATCCGCTGGATATCCTGGCGCATCTCCTGATTGGCGCCGAAGGCACACTGGCATTCATTTCCGAGGCAGTGCTGGAAACAGTGCCTGACTACCCTTTCAAATCCACTGCCCTTTTATACTTCCCCAACATCTTCGACGCCTGCGAAGCCATTGTGCCGCTGACCAATGCCGGTGCTATGATGGTTGAACTTATGGACAGGGCCTCACTGCATGCAGTT
>DATGXN010000407.1:0-3754 GCA_035298945.1 Chitinophagaceae bacterium
ATCACATTTATCACATTCAACCCGGGGCTACTTCTTGGGCTCAAGCAGCTTGAAGAACTGATCCAGTTGTGGCAGGATCACGATCCTTGTGCGACGGTTTGCTGCTTTACCATCAGCTGTTCCATTGTCGGCAACAGGGAGGTATTCAGCACGACCTGCAGCAGCCATTTTGGCTGGATCAAGTCCATACTGCTTTTGCAGAATCCTTACAACTGAAGTGGCTCTTTTTACAGAGAGATCCCAGTTGTCGACCAGGATGCCACGGCTGAAAGGAACATTATCTGTATGACCTTCAACCATGAATTCGATGTCTGCCTGTGCTTTCAACACTGTTGCCACTTTACCCAGCACTTCTTTAGCGCGGTCAGTAATATCGTAGCTGCCAGATTTGAACAGAAGTTTATCAGAGATATCGATGAATACAACGCCTTTGTCTACTTTGATATTGATGTCCTGATCGTCCATATTACCGATGGCACCTTTCAGGTTCATCACCAGGGCCATATTCAGAGAATCTTTCCTGGCCATCTGGGTCTGGAGGTCCTGGATATAAGCATCTTTCATGCCCAGGTTCTCCATGGACTTTTTGATACTTTCTGCCTGGGCGCCTGAGATCACAGACATGTCTTCCAGTTGCTTCAGAGCCTGGGTATTATTCTGTTTCAGGAAATCCACCTGCTTTTTCAGGCCATCGATTTCAGCTTCGTTTGCTGCCCTTTTTCTTTCAAGCTCAGACTTTTCATCGCGGCAAGCGGTGAGATCGGTCTGGCAGCCCTTGTATGATGTATTCAGTTCGTCATAATTTTTCTGGAGGGACTTGAACTTTCCGGAGCTAACGCAAGAGAAAAGCAGCATGGAAGAAACTGCTATCAGGGTCAATTTTTGCCATTTCATACTCAATAAGTTTTTGGACCAGCAAGATACAGAAATATCGCTCTCAATATGCTTAATTTGTAACCGTTAAACTGTCAAAATGAGGAAAATCATCGTCCTGATATTTATAATTGTAACTGCATCTGCAAACGCACAAAAGCTTGCATCCGGAGGACCGCTGAAGCCAGAACAGGCCATCATGGATATACGTCATTACACCATCGCACTGGATGTGATACCCGAATCTGGCTCTTACAGCGGGTATACCGAGATCGACCTGATATTATCCACCGGATCACCTGTTTTGTTATTCGATCTGGATAATGCATTCACGGTTTCCCGGGTTAACGTCAACGGCAAACCGAAAACTTTCAGCCATGCAGACGGCTTATTGAGGATCAATTCTGACCCTGCTTTCCCTTCGGGCAATCAGAAAGTCAGGATCGAGTACGGAGGCAAGCCCCATGTAGCCGTCAGGCCTCCCTGGGACGGAGGGATCCAGTGGTCGAAAGATAGCCTCGGTCGTTGGTGGATCGCTGAAAGTTGCCAGGAAGATGGGGGCGATTTTTTCTTCCCCTGTAAGGATCATCCGTCTGACGAGCCCAATGAAGGCGCAGACATGATCATTACTGTGCCTAAGGGAATGGTAGTGGCCGGTCCCGGAATTTTGCAGAAAACAACCACTAAAGGGAAAAAGTCCACCTACCATTGGAAAACCAATTACACGATCAGTAATTATTGTCTTGTTTTCAATGCCGGATCTTATGTAGTAGAGAAACGAGTGTATACATCTGTTAGCGGGACCCGGATCCCCATGGAGTACTATGTGCTGGATTATAATAAACACAGGGCGGCTTACCACCTGGACCTGCTCGAACGTTCCACTAAAATGTTAGAGAAATATTTTGGCGAATATCCCTGGGCCAGGGAAAAGATCGGCATCGCTGAAACACCTCACCTGGGCATGGAGCACCAGACCATGAATGCCTATGGAAATCAATACCGTTACACCAAAGTGGGTTCGGTTGATTTTGACTGGTTGATGCATCATGAGTTTGGCCATGAGTGGTGGGCCAATAAAGTGAGCAACAAGGACTGGGCCGATATGTGGATACAGGAAGGCATCTGCACTTTTGGGGATCATCTGTTCACAGAAGATTTTGGAGGCCGGCAAGCCTATCTTGCCCGGTTCCGTCAGACTGCCATGCAGACGCAAAATAAACTTCCGATCGTACAAGGCGAAGTGGTGGATTCACGACAAGCCTATCATTCAGATATCTATGGAAAAGGCGCACTGTTCATGCACACGTTGCGTTTCGTTTTAGGAGACGATGTTTTCTTTCCGGCTCTGAAAGCATTTGCCACCGATCCCAGGTATACTTACGATAATATGGTGGTCACTTCGGACGTGTTAAAACATTTCAACGCGGCATCGGGGAAAGATCTTACGCCACTGTTTAAGTTGTATTTATATTCCACAGAGAAACTGGGCATCACCGTAAAACAGGTGCAGGGCAGTGCTTATTCTGTTAAGCTGGATAATCTGGATATGACCATCCCTGTTGAGGTTCAAACATCTTCCGGGAAAAAAGTATTGCAGCTGTCAAAGAAAGCGGTGACCGTGCAGTCGGAGTCCATGCCGATTATCGATCCGGATGGATACTATTTGAAGAGAGTCATCTATGAATAGATTGTTATTTTTTAAGTGTGCTTACCGGATAGTGTGTTAGCCGGAGAATGCATTAGATAAACAAGGAAGTGAAGAGCACTAAGCACACTAGTCATTCTTCTGCTTCTGCTTTTACAAATGCTGCTCTGCGAGGTGCAGGCATTTCAGAATGTTCACCCTTTACTGCTTTCCAGATCACTTCACTGAACTCCAGGTCGGGCAAACGGTCTTCCTTACTGAAATCCCAGGCGTTGCTTTTTTTAGCGGATGCGCTGTTAGAGTTCTTATTGAGCTCGTTAAAATCGATATTGGCAGGCCTGGCTGTGAATGCTGTCAGATCGGCGTTTGGCGAAAAACATCTCCACATCGAAGTTGCAGCTGCATCGTACTGCGACATTGGGGGAAGCCCAAGTATCAGTTCCATGGTTCTCAACATGGAAGATGTAGAGTACATAGTATGGTCGATGTGTTTTCTTTTTACAAAGCCTCCTGCAACATAGGCTGTGGTCCGGTGGGCGTCCACGTGATCGGGACCATTCTGGGCGTCATCTTCAACAATAAACACAGCCGATTCTTTCCAGATGGAAGATTTGGAAAGGTATTCAATGAACATTCCAACCGCAAGATCATTATCAGCGACATGGGCCCAGGGCGTAGGTCGTCCAACACGCAGCCCTTCGGTATGATCATTCCCGAACCGGATAGAATTGAAACGCGGTACGGCGTTAACTGACAGCAGGGAATCAAATTCTCTTTTCCATTGGAAAAATCTTGTAGTGTCTCTTATAGCGAGATCGTAACTGGAATAGTAACTACAAAAATTCCCATTAAGAACAGGAACGTTTGCTTTGCCATCATCTACAAATTCTCCATAGGATCTGAAACTGACCCCATTTCTTTTGCAGTTGTCCCAGAAGAATCCATTCTTATTATTGGCGATCTCCCTGTTGCCTTCGCCATCATATCTTCCGCCGCGGCTGCCATAATTAGTGGGCCAGTTTTTTTCAAGGTAATCGGTGGCGTAAGCGCCCATGGACCAGTTGTGCCCGTCCATACTTACTTCACCATCGCAATAGAAATTATCGAGCAGCACAAATTCTTTGACGATAGCGTGCTGATTGGGCGTCACTTTTTCACCAAACAGTAACAGGCTGGTATCGCCGTTTCCTCCGGGTACATCAGACAAAACCTGGTCGTAAGTGCGATTCTCCT
>DATGXN010000408.1:0-19427 GCA_035298945.1 Chitinophagaceae bacterium
TTAACAGTGACTTACTGAGTAACTTAAAGCCTCCCTCCAAGGGGCCTCCCTCCAAGGGCCCGCCCTTGGAGGGAGGCCCCTTGGAGGGAGAAAGATTTCAACACCAAAACAACGCGAATGCTACAAGAATTTGCGATCGAAACACGGGATCTCTGTTATTCATTTCCCAGATCCGGATTTGCAGTAGATCATATTAATCTGCAGGTGCCTCTTGGTTCTATCTATGGCTTCCTGGGCCCCAACGGAGCAGGCAAAACCACCACCATGCGGTTGCTTTGCGGGATGCTGCCGGGTAAATATGATAATATCTTTTTACTGGGCCAAAGACTTGACCAGTCCATGCCCGGGATCTTCACCGATGTAGGTACATTGATCGAAACCCCATCATTATACCTGAATCTCACGGCCCACGATAATCTTAAGGTTATATGCACACTGAGAGGACTTCCCTTCACTCATATCAACCCCGTTTTGGAAACTGTTGGCCTGGCCGACACAAGAGGGAAAACCGTCAAGGCTTTTTCGTTGGGAATGAAACAAAGGCTGGGAATTGCCATGGCCATGTTGCATAAACCAAAACTTTTGTTGCTCGACGAACCTGTGAATGGTCTGGATCCTGCGGGTATTATCGAAATCAGGGAATTGCTGATTCGACTGAAAAAAGAAAATGGCATAACCATTTTTATATCCAGCCATCTCCTTTCTGAAATAGAGAAAACCTGCGACCATATCGGTATCATTCATAAAGGCAAGCTGAAATTCCAGGGCAGTATGGATACACTGAAAGGAAATCCGGGGATGTCGAAAGAAGTGCAGTTCCGTGTTGCAGATGCATTTGCAGCAGTGAAGAAAATCGAACCGATATTCCCCGGGGTCAAAGCAATTAATGCACAGTCTTTTCAAATGAATATTGAAGATGAGATGCCCGTTGCAGAAGTGAACAGGAAACTGGTTGAAATGGATATTCCCGTAGAAGGAATAGAAGTGAAAAAAGGCCTTGAAGAATGGTTCATGAATATCACTCGTTAATTAATTGCCATGCAGATCATTAATAACAGCATTAAGGCATTCAAAGCTGAATGGATAAAACTCAGAGGCATCGGCATCTGGCTGATGATTGCCATCACTTGTGGATTTGTGGTTGTCTCATCCCTTCTGATCAGGATCTATTCAGATGAGGTTACTAAACCATCCAGTGTGAATCCATGGGAGATCCAGATCAGCCGGTCGATGGGCGGATTCATGTTCATGTACATTCTATTATCTATCCTGATCATTGTGAGAATCTGCCAGACGGAACACAGAAACCAGGGTTGGAAACTGATAGAGACACAACCCATACATCGTGCCTATTTATACATCGCGAAATACAAGATGGCCTTGGTATTGTCTTTGATCAGTCTCCTGTTTTTCTTTCTGCTGTCGGTTATCAGTACCTATGGCTTTTCATTCTATAAGAACGAACTGGCATATCGCGAAAACAGTATACCCTGGCTGCTTGCGTTAAGTTTCCTGTTAAGGATCTGGATCGCCAGCTGGGGATTCATGGCTTTCCAGTACATGATCTCGATCTGGATCAACAATTTTGCTTTTCCTTTTATGATCGGATTCGTGCTCACGGTTACAGCCATGCCGCTGCAGTTTTCCGGAACAGCAACCTGGTTTCCTTATGCTGCGCCTATATTCGCCGCCGGCAATTTCAATGGCGGGGTGACCAGTACCTGGTTATTGCATCACGAACAGCTCAGTATAGTCTGGATGTTGATCTTTCTCTGGATAGGGTATGAATATTATTATTACCGGAATTGGAAACTCACCTTGGGTTCAGGCAAACAGGCATTAAAATTCATAGCGGCTGTTGCATTATTTGCACTTGCATTTTATTTCATTGAAAAACCTGTTACCAACGGACGATATCATAAAACAATTATCAGCGGAAACATCAGGAGCGCGGAAAAACTGAAAGGTGTGCTGGTATTCACCAATCCGGCACTTATGGACACCCTCCTGACGATTCCACTGAACCAGGGCAGTTTTCATGCGGAGTACAATGGGAAGCCACTATCCCCCGGTTATTATGCATTAAGTATAGGGAACCAAAGGGTGATGATATTCATGAGTGCGGATGACAGTGTGAATATAGACTGGAACCTGGGGGGCACCGGAATGCCCCCGGAGATCAGGGGAACACGTATAGCCGAAAATAGTATGAGGAATAAGTATACATACCAGGACTATATGGGCACCATGAAAAACAAGCCATCCATATTTACGGGGGCCTTAATGGAACAATGGGAGAATGACATGGAGAGTATAGAAGGATTTAAAACGGTGGACAATATCAGGCCGTCGGAAGATTTCATTGACATGCAGAAAAAACTTGCCACTGTTTCCTACCTGCAGGCGTTGAAAATAGATTATCCGAGGATGCATGCTATGTACTATCCGGGCGATACGTTAAAGTATTCTAATGATGTAGACAGGGTTCTGAATACGCTTGGCATGAACGATACAAGCCTGTTGATGAATGAAGAATATGTGGATCTGTTGGACAAGGAGCTCAGGTATTCAAAGAATTTCAGGGAATACGATTATGACAGTGCTTACCTGGATGCAGTGGTTAATTCAGATCGGAATGTGAAAGTGAAAAATGCCATGTTGTTTGATGCCATGAAGAATATGATCACCAGCAGTGGTGACAGTATGAAGCGGAATGGTTTATTCAATAAGTATATTGGCTATGAGAAAGATGCTTTGTATACGGACAGGCTTGAAAAACGCCTGGCGTTGGAAAACTCCCTGATCAAAGGCATGCCGGCGCCATTATTTGACGCGGTGTCAATAGCGGGGAAGAAAATGACGTTGAAAGATTTCAGGGGACGGTATGTGGTGATTGATGTCTGGGCAACCTGGTGCGCGCCCTGCAAGCAGGAAAGCCCGTTTTTTGAGCGCTATGCCGAAATGTATGCGGGAGACAAGCTGGCTTTTGTAAGCTTGTCTGTTGACGAAGGCAACAATGTATTTTCCTGGCAGTTTGAAGCAGCAGCCAAATCAAAACGGGTGGTGCAGCTACGCGTTGATGATGCCTTCGGATTCATGAACAAATACGGTATAGAGATGATCCCCCGCTTCATCCTGATCGATCCGCAGGGGAATATCGCCATGATGAACATGCCCCGGGCTTCGGATAAATTATTCGAGGATTACCTGAGGCGGGAAGCGGGGATTGCGTTGTAAGGAATGTAAAACATCAGCAAAAACCTGCAGGTTACTCAAACAGACTACCCCTGGGTAAATTTCAGCTATAGTTTCATGCACTGGTAGCCGAGCAATAATCTTAACTTATAAGAGATAATCCCGGCTCCGGCGTCAAACATGAAAAGGATATACTTGCTACACTGCCTATTGGCTTTTACAGCGTTTTCTGCCAGCGCTCAGAATGTTGATAGTATTTCTATTGTAAAGCTAAAGGCAAAATTACCTGCACTTAAAGACACTGAAAGGGTCAATTGCCTGGTGGATATTGCAAGAGAGTATTTTTTTTATGACAGGAAGACCGACTCCCTTGCGAATTACATTTCGATGATTAAAAAAGAATCGGAGAAAATAAAATATAATAAGGGCTTTGTTGCCGGTGTGCTGTTTGAAACTGGCGTGGATATCTTCGATAAAAAAAATCTTACAAAAGCAAGAAAGAACCTGGAGCAGGTTACAAAACTAGTTGATTCTGTTAAACAGCCTGGCCTGTATGCAGATCTTTTAGGTACCTGGGGTGAATTACTCAGTCGTGAAAAAAGTTCCGGCACGGAAGATCTGTCCATGAGGATCCTGCATTTCTACCAATTGGCAGGAGACATTCAGGGAGAGGCCGAAGTGACTAATTGGATATGCTCAGGTTATCTGAGCAAAGGGAAATATGAAGAAGGGTTTGACTACTGCGATAGAGCGCTTCGACTTTCCAAGATCAAAAGAACCAACACAATTGGGTGGGGTGATTTTCTTGTGCAATTCGCATTATCTGGTATGGCTGATCTATACTCTGCAGCAGGAGATAATGAAACATCAATGGCCTACCTCAAGGAGAGTAATGACTATGAACGTGAACACAGAACCGGTTGGAAGATGGATGGTCAGATTGCCGACTTGTACTGCAGCATGGGGCAGACGGATTCAGCCATGTTATACTGGAATAAATGGAGGAACAACCCAGGTTGGGCAGAATCTGCGGGCGGACATAAGGCATGGGGTTATAATGTGCTTGCACGCATTTATATGAAGACAAACCAGTATGAGAAGGCTATCCCTTTGTTCAAAAGCAGCATTGACACATTTGTGCTATACAAAAACTGGGCAGGCCAGGTAATTCCCTTGGTTGCCCTGGGCGAGGCATACTTGGGGAATAAAGATTACCAGCAGGCATTGAAATTCACCCTGAAGGGGATGGATTCTGCACGTAAGTATGAAATGCGTCCGGTCATCATGCAGGCTTATCAGCAACTGGCAAAGATCCAGCATGCATTAGGTGATCACGAAAACGCCTATAGCAATCTCGAGAGATATATGACGATGAAAGACTCCCTTCAGAATAAACAACTCTTTCTAAGATTGAACGATTATAAACGGAAAGCTGAAGATGAGAAGAAGCAGGCCATGATTATGTTGCTGCAGAAAAATGACAGGATCAGTCAACAGCAATTAAAACAAGAAGCCACCATTAAATATTTCCTCCTTTTGGCATTTTTCGCTCTGGTGATAGCAGGCATCTTCGTTTACCGGAACCTGGTATTGAAAAGGCGGAATGACAGGCTAGCTAAAGAACGCATCGAAGAGGAACTGAAAATGCGGCAGATGGAGAATGATAAAAAGCAAACCGAGCTCCAGCAGCGCGCAACTGAGCTCGAGATGCAGGCTCTTCGCACACAGATGAATCCCCATTTCATTTTTAATTGCCTGAGTTCAATCAATCGGTTCATCCTGAAAAACGAAACTGAAATAGCCTCGGATTACCTCACCAGGTTTTCGCGGCTGATCAGGATGGTGCTGATCAATTCCCGTAAGCCCTTGATCGCATTGGAGGATGAACTGGAAATGCTAAGGCTTTACCTGGACCTCGAAAGAATGCGTTTTCATGAGGGATTTGATTACCACATCAGCTTTAAGAATACGATTGATGTGGGTGATGTACTTATTCCGCCGTTGATCCTTCAGCCGTTCTGTGAAAATGCGATATGGCATGGACTGATGCAGAAGGAAGGAGCAGGCAGCCTGGAGATCAGTTTGAATATGGAGGATAATGCTTTACATTGTTCTATTACTGATAATGGAATTGGAAGGGATAAGGCGGAAGCCATCAAAAGCAAATCTGTGGAGAAAGATAAATCGCTTGGCCTTAAGATCACCTCAGACAGGCTGGACTTGTTTAACAGGAATGAGGGCATGCAAACTTCTTATCATATTGAAGACCTTTATGATGATGTTGGCAATGCTCGCGGTACAAGGGTAAATCTGAGGATCAGGTATGAGCAGACCACCAAAACCAATAGTTGACCATTGAGCATCAGGGCAATTATAATAGACGATGAATCCTATACCAGCGAGGCGCTCGCTTTGCAACTGGAGAAATATTGCCCGGAAGTGAAACTGGAAGGCATTTTCAGTAATGGGTTGGAGGGCTTGGGAGCTATCAGGAAGTTTAAGCCTGATCTGGTATTTCTTGATGTAGAAATGCCCAAAATGAACGGCTTCGAAATGCTGGAGGAACTGGATGAGATCAATTTTGAACTCATTTTTACTACCAGTTATGATCAGTATGCACTTAAGGCGATACGATTCAGCGCGATTGACTATCTCTTAAAACCCATCGACCGTGAAGAATTGCAGAAAGCGGTACAAAAAGTGGTCAAGCGTACAAGCAGGCCTATGGCCCAACAGATGGAGATCCTCATGCAAAAATTGAAAACGCCTGCAAAGGCCATCAACAAACTGGCCATGCCCACCATGGAAGGCTTGCAGATGGTGCCGATAGATTCGATCATCAGTTGTGAATCCGATAGCAACTATACCATCCTGAGGTTAAAGGATAATCATCGGCTTATTGTGTCCCGCACACTGAAAGATATTGAAGAGATGCTGGAAGACCACTCTTTCGCCCGTGTTCACCATTCTTATTTGGTCAACCTGAATGAGATCGAAAAATACGTAAAGGGAGAGGGTGGGTACCTGCTGATGAGTGACGGCACAACTGTAGACGTTTCCCGAAGCAAGAAAGAATTGCTGTTGCGGAAACTGCTTCCGGGTAAAGAGTAATCGCAATCTACTCTCCCATTCCCACCGGTTATCAACCCTAACCCACCATTGGCTAACTCGCATTGACCAGCTATGTTGAATAGCTGTAGTTTCATTTCTGCAAAGGGCTAGCCCCTGAAAGACAACTCCCTAAACACACACGACAGAGTAAAGAAATGATGCTATCCCTGGCATCATTTTCTTTTTGGTTACCCCCATCCCGGGGCCATTATCGCAGATCATCACGCTACAACGTTGTTTACTAATTCTGGCTGGACATTTTTATCTGATCCAGTTAGCTTGGATGGATATTAATGCCATCAGTTGTGAAGTCAAAAAAGAGAAAACGGTTTGCGTTCATCCTGATCACCGCCCTTGTTTTCTGTTCAGGTATGGTAAACGCCCAGGCAGTTTTACATGGATTTGTAGTGGATACTTCGGGGAAGCCGCTTGTGAATGCCAATGTACTTCTGTTGCGGTCGGCCGACTCTGTGCTGGTACTTGGAAAATTGACAAGTGAATCCGGTGCTTTCCGATTTGAAAATGTCAATGTTGGGAGCTATCTGATCTCCTGCACGTACACGGGTGATAAGCCAGTATATACAGCCCCGATCGGAGTTTCCGGGGCAGATAAGGTCATCGATCTTGGAAACATCAGGCTTGAAGAAAAAATTATGCAGATGAAGGAAGTGGTTGTGGTAGTGAAAAAGCCATTGTATGAACAGAAGATTGACCGGCTGGTGATTAATGTAGCATCGGCCATTACTTATACAGGCCTTTCCGCCCTTGACATCCTGGAACGATCTCCCGGTATTATGGTGAACAGGATCGCCGGATCCATGTCTATCAATGGTAAATCCGGTGTGATTGTTATGATCAATGGCAAAAGGAGCTATATGGACCTGGCTACGGTGATACAGATGCTGTCTGGCCAGCCATCAGGTAATATCGAAAGGATAGAACTGATCACTACACCTCCTGCAAATTTTGATGCGGAAGGGAGTGCAGGCATCATCAACATCGTACTCAAATCAAATAGTAAATACGGAACCAATGGTTCCTTCACGTTAACTGCTGGTTACAGCAAAGGGGCGCAGAATGCCGCGAGCATGAATATTAATCACAGGAAAGGGAAGATCAATCTGTTTGGAAATTTATCCTATACCCGTAATAAGATGGAACAGTTCTGGACCAACTACAGGGCAGTAAAATACAACGGGGAGCTTCATGAGAACTATTCTGAAAATAACAGGCATGCCTTGGTGAACCAGTACGATGGGCAGGCCGGCCTGGATCTGGAGCTCAGTAAGAAGACCATTGCGGGGATTCTATTGTCAGGCAATTACAGGAACTGGGAAATGCATTCTCCTAATGATGCCTGGTACAGCTCCGGCGGCCAGGTAGATACGGTTGTAAAAGTTGATAATAACGAAGTGCACAACACTTTATATTATGGTGCCAACTTCAATATCCAGCACACATTCAAGCCTGATGAAAAACTGGTGTTCAATGCAGATTATCTTCATTACAAAGACAAAAACCCAAACACCTATGATAATTCCTATTATATGCATGCCGGGGGATTGTTGTATAACGAATCCGTAAAAAGCAATAAGCTTACACCTCTTGAGTTCTTTGTATTGTCGTTGGATTATAACAGGAAGCTGACTACGAAAGTGGAAATGGAAACAGGATTAAAAGGCAGTTCTTCGCATTCCACCAACACAGTAGGTGTAAGTACCCTGGACAATAACGAGTGGTTAACAGACAGTTTACTTTCCGGTATTCATTATATCAATGAGAAGATCGGTGCGGCCTATGCCAGCTTTAATATTCGTTTTTCGGAAAAAACATCACTGAAAGCCGGGCTTCGCTATGAGTATACCCACACCAGGATCAATTCAGAATCAAGGCAGGAAGTAGCCAGGGATTATGGCAATGTATTTCCCAGTATTTTTTTCATGCATAGTTTAAAGCAGGATCAGAGTTTCAATTTTTCGTACAGTAAGAGAATCTGGCGGCCCAGCTATTCTAACCTGGCTCCTTATGTGATCTTCCTGGACCCTAAAACATTTCAAACGGGGAACCCTGCATTGCAGCCCTGTATCATTGATGCATTGAGTACATCTTTCACCTATAAAAGCAAGATCATTACTCTTTCCTATGATCATATGGCAAACACGATCAATGAAACTCCTCATGTAGATGAGGCCAGCAACAAGATGATCACTGCGGTTCGGAATACACGTGGTGGCCAGAGTGTCACCCTCGGATTGAATTTTCCTGTAAAAGTCAATAGTTGGTGGAACATGCAGAATAATATCTCTGGATTCTGGAGGGAGCAGATCTCTTTCTATAAAGAAGAAGTGAGAACTGAGGCCAGGGGAATATTTGCCAATACCATGCAGAATTTCATCCTGCCGAAAGACTATTCCATCGGCCTATCTGCCTATTATAATACAGGCGGAGCCTGGGGGTTGTATAAATTCAAGTCCATGGGCTCGGTAGACATTGGGTTCCAGAAGAAGCTGACCAAATCCCGATCAACACTGGCGCTGAATTTCAGCAATATATTGAATTCCCAGAGAGCCCAAATGACGGCGGATCTGCCAGATCAGAACCTACTGCTCAGGAATATATATCTATACTCATACCCTGCGGTTAATCTCAGCTTTTCCAAAAACTTTGGTAACGACAAGGTTCAGGGCAAGCGGCAGCGGGCTACCAGCGCGGAAGATGAGAAAGGAAGAGCCCAATAGGAATGTGGGAAATTTGATGAATGTGGGAATGTGGGGGATTTTAACGCAATGGTTTTCGTAATTCATCAGCCTAATCATTCATTCGCTCGTTGTGGCTGAAGTTCCGGCAAATGGCGCCCTACATTTATCTCACCCGACAGCCGTTTCTTTTTTGTACATTATATAACACTTAAACTTCGGGTCACCCGGTTTATGAAAAAGATCATCCTGATAGCAGGCCTCTTGTGCATCTTTCTAAATCAGTCTTTCGCTCAATCAGGTCAAAAGAGATGGGATCAGATTGTAGACAGTGTAAGGGCAGGTTACCTTAACGCTAAAGACAGTGCCAGGGTAGATTACCTGATCGAACTTTGCGAAAGCCTGGAGTTCAGCTTTCCATATAACGCTCCGCAATTTTATACTAAGGGTGACACAACGGTAAAATATGCCAGTATGGCTTTGGAAGAAGCCACCAGGCTGGGCTATAAATATGGGATCGGAAGGGCGCTGATTAAGCTTGCGTGGGCGGAAGGATTTAAGGGTTTCAATGACCCAAAACGGGTAAACAATGATACTGTTGAAGCCAGGCTGAAACGTGCTTTGGCTATTGGTGAGGAAATAGGCAGCGACCGATTGCTTGGCTATCTGTACCTGCAAAAAGGCCCGCAGGAAAAGGCTAACTTCTATTTTGCGCGATCCGGGGATCTGAACCGTCAGCTGGAAGCTTTGACAAATATCGTATGGAATTATACAAATGGTGAGGAGTCGGTCGAAGGCATTGAATATGCCGATAGTGCATTAAGAGTGGCACAACGTGTGAAACCCCGGAATCCATGGGATCATGAGTTGATTCAATGGGCATATTCTAATATGTCTGAACTCTACAAAACGGCTGGTGATTTTGAAACCTCAATGGAGTATGTCAAAAAGAGTGATTCAATTGGCAAACTGACTGATGGAATGAGGGAGCCATACAATATGTGCGAGCTCAATTATTTCGTTGGTAAATATGATTCGGCACTCCATTATTGGGAATTGTGGAAGAAGGATTATGATGGTTATTACTTTGGGTATAAAGCTAAGGGTGACCTGTTGTTGGCAAAGATCCTGATGAAAAAAGGGGAATATGACAAGGCCATTACAACAATAAATGGAGCCATTAACATTCTTGTTACGGAAGGTAAAACCAGGCGCCTGCATGAATACGGATTAATTAGGCCACTGCTGGGCCTTGGCGAAGCATATACAGGAAAGAAGGACTATCTAACCGCCAGTAAATACACAAAAGAGGGTTTGGGTTATGCAAAGAAGCTGAATGACCGGACGGGTAAAATGGAGGGTTATGATCTGATGTCACGGATTTACCATGGGCTTGGAAATAATGACAGTGCCTATTGGTATGTCAGGAGTTATATGTCTATGAAGGATTCCCTGCAGAATAAACAGTTCATATGGCGGTTGAACAATTACAAGAAAGTAGCCGAGGTGACAAGGAAGGAAGCACAGATCAATCTTCTGAATAAAGACAATAAGATCAAAGCGCAGCAATTAAAACAGGAAGCAACTCTGAAATACTTTTTGCTGGCTTTGTTACTCACATTTATGATCGCCGGCATCTATGTTTACCGGAACATCTCTTTAAAGAGAAAAAACGAAAAGCTGATCAGGGCGCAGAAAGAGCAACTTTGGGAAATTCAGCAACTTGAAAGTAACCGGAAACAGAATGAATTACAGGCACAGGCTGCAGAACTGGAAATGCAGGCCCTTCGGGCCCAGATGAATCCGCATTTCATCTTTAACTGCCTCAGTTCCATCAACAGGTTCATATTAAAGAATGAAAGCAAAACGGCATCTAATTACCTCACCAGGTTTTCGCGGCTGATCCGGATGGTGTTGATCAATTCAACCAAACAGATGATCACTTTGGAAGATGATCTTCAGATGCTGAAGCTTTACCTGGAAATGGAGCAGATGAGGTTCAAGGATAGTTTTGAATTCAGCATCACTTATCAAAATGTGATCGACGATGATAATATCTTTATTCCCCCTTTGCTTATCCAGCCATTCTGCGAGAATGCGATCTGGCATGGGCTGATGCATAAAGATGGTCCCGGCAAGCTGGAGATCAATTTAGGATTGGATAATAACATCTTACATTGTATCATTACCGATAACGGTGTGGGCCGTGAGAAGGCGGGAGAGATCAAAAGTAAATCGGCCCA
Organism: Chitinophagaceae bacterium; assembly: GCA_035298945.1. Lineage (GTDB taxonomy): Bacteria > Bacteroidota > Bacteroidia > Chitinophagales > Chitinophagaceae > Pollutibacter. The sequence goes on from DATGXN010000408.1 coordinate 11,246, forward strand.
GATTGAGAAATCCCTGGGCCTTAAGATCACTACCGATCGGCTGGCATTACTGAACAGGGAGAAAGGTGTGAATACATCCTACAGGATCGAGGATCTTTATGATGAAGATGGACATGCCGCCGGAACACGGGTGGAGCTGATGATCAGTTTCAAAGAAACCATTGAAGAAAGAGTTTCATGATCAGGGCAATTATCATAGACGACGAACCTTACTGTTGCGAAGCACTTGCAACGCTCTTGGAGTATTGTTGTTCTAATGTGCAGGTTCTGGGTAGCTATCATAATGGCATTGAGGGGATTGGTGCTATACGTAAGCTTTCACCCGACCTTGTATTCCTGGATGTTGAAATGCCGAAGATGAATGGGTTTGATATGCTGGCTGCGCTGCCATCTGTCAACTTCGAGATCATTTTCACCACCAGTTATGATAAGTATGCACTGAAAGCGATTCGGTTCAGTGCCATTGATTATTTACTGAAGCCCATCGATCAGGAAGAATTACAGAAAGCGGTGGAGAAAGTGGTCAGGCGATCCCACAAACCCATTGCACAACAGCTGGAGATCCTGATGCAAAAAATACAGCAACCCTCCCGGCCCATCAATAAGATCGCGATGCCTACTATGGAAGGTCTGCAGATGATCGAGGTTGAACAGATCATCAGTTGTGAGTCTGACAGTAATTATACCATACTTCACCTGGAAGGCGGCAGGAAGATGGTGGTATCGGTTACTTTGAAAGATATTGAAGAGTTAATGGACGAGCATTCTTTTCAGCGGGTACACCGTTGTCATGTAGTCAACCTTAATAAGGTGGAGAAATACGTAAAAGGCGAAGGAGGTTACCTGGTAATGAGTGACGGCAGTTCTGTGGATGTTTCACGTAGCCGGAAAGAGGATCTCCTCAAAAAATTACTGCCCGGCAGGGTTTGATTTTTGTTTATTTCTTTCTCCCTCCAAGGGGCCTCCCTCCAAGGGCCCGCCCTTGGAGGGAGGCCCCTTGGAGGGAGGGGTCAAAATGTTTACATTCGGAACGTAAACATTTTAAGATGACAACACGCAGGTCTTTTATACAGAAATTTACCGCTCCATTGCTGGCTGTTCCATTTCTTAATGCTGCTGCAGAATGCCAGGCTGCTGAAAGCCAGGATAAAATTTTGCGGGTGGCGATCATGGGCCTGGGCGGTTATGGCAACCGCGTAGCCGAGGCTATGAAAGACAGCAAACGTGCTAAATTGGTTGGTGTGATCAGCGGCACTCCGGCCAAGATCAAAGACTGGCAGGGCAGGTTTAATATACCCGACAAGAACTGCTATAACTACGAGAACTTTGATAACATCAAAAACAATCCGGATATAGATGCCGTGTATGTGATCACGCCCAACGCTCTGCATAAGGATCAGACCATTCGTGTTGCCAGGGCAGGAAAACATGTGATCTGTGAAAAGCCAATGTCGGTCAATGCAAAAGACGCCCAGGAAATGGTGGATGCCTGCAATAAAGCAGGCGTTAAACTGCTGATCGGATACCGAATGCATTTTGAACCTAAAACACTGGAGATCATACGTCAAAGAAGTGCAGGAGATATGGGTAAGATCTTATTCTTCCAGGGACTATCAGGTTTCAGGATCGGCGATCCAACTCAATGGAGGTTGAATAAACAACTGTCCGGTGGCGGAGCGATGATGGATATCGGCATATATTCGGTTAATGCTGCCCGTTATATGGTGGGGGAGGAACCCATTTGGGTAACAGCTCAGGAGGTCAAGACGGATCCTGTAAAATTCAAAGAAGGCGTGGACGAAACTATTACTTTCCAGTTTGGTTTCCCCGGCGGGGCAGTGGCTTCATGCCTGTCAACTTACAGTATGAATAACCTGGACAAGTTTTTCGTCAATGGTGAAAAAGGATTCGGAGAGTTGTTCCCTGCATCAGGATACGGACCCATCAAAGGCCGCACCAACCAGGGAGAATTGACACATCCACATGTTACTCATCAGACCGTGCAGATGGACGAGATGGCCGCTATCATCCTTGATAACAAGAAACCGATTGTACCTGTTGATGGAGTAGAGGGTGTGAGGGATATGAAGATCATAGACGCAATCTATAAAGCGGTGAAAACGGGGACACGTGTTGAACTGAGATCATGATCAGCCCTGCTTTATAGTTAGTTTATTGATCATCCCATTGAAAATGAAATAATGAAAGGGCAAAAGGCTAAACCAATATAAACGTCCCCATAAGCCTTTTGGGCGGAAAGTGGCTGTCTGTTGTAATTGCCATTCTTCTTTGTTCTGCAATATTTTGAATTCCAGCCAGGCTTCGCCGGGAAGTTTCATCTCTGCGTAGAGCAGAAGCCTTTGTGTTTTGCGATCTGCGATGAGTACCCGCCAGAAATCAAGGGCATCGCCCGGACGGATCGTGTTTACATTGGTTCGGCCCCGTCTTAATCCAACGCCTCCAACCATTTTGTCCATGAGACCCCGTATGCGCCATAAAGTATTTCCATAATACCATCCTTTTTTACCTCCAATACTCCAAACATTATTGGCCACACTCTCGGGGTCAACGGATAAAGTCCGCGTCTTGGTATCTATAAAGCATCCATGAGTGGGTACGTTGATATACTGCATCATTTCCTGTGGCGTGTTTGAGCTGATAAATGCATCTTTCCAACTGGAACTGACCAGGTTTTTTTCAATTTTTGCAAAGGCCATTTGTACTGCCGTTCTGTATGGGATCAACTGAATGTTCAGTTTCTCTGCCAGATCGTTGGGCTTACAGATCACGTCAATTTTCATGCTGTTCACCAAGTTAATGGCAAGAGAGTAAGAGGTTGAAGTGACAAAGTAAAGCCAGTAAGATGATAGGCGGGGTGTCATGATGGGGATGGTCCAGATCGTTCTTTTTAATTTTCTTTCTTCGGCAAACTGCAACAACATCTGTTTGTACGATAGAACCTCCGGTCCTCCAATGTCGTATGTATTATTATATGTTGCTTCCTTGCAAAGAACCCCCGTCAGAAACTGGACCACATTCCTTATTGCAACAGGCTGACATCTTGTATTGAGCCATTTTGGAGTGATCATCACCGGCAGTTTTTCTACCAGGTCGCGGATGATCTCGAAAGATGCACTTCCCGAACCAACTATTATCCCTGCTCTTAACACAGTAATGGGAATGCTCCCCTTGGAAAGGATCTCTTCTACCTGCAGGCGGGATGAAAGATGTTTGGAAAGTTTGTCAGCATTGCTGATACCGCTCAGGTATATGATCTGCCTGGCTTTCGTTTTTTCGATCAGGGTTGTAAAGTTCCTGGCGCAAGTGGCTTCTGCCTCGTCGAATCTGTCAGAACCGCTGCTCATCGAATGTATAAGGTAGAAGGCGGAATCTATTTCTGTTGGTAACTGTGCGTTGGCAGAAGGATTCAAAAAATCGATCTCATGGATCAGGATCCTTTCGTGGGTATTTTCATGCGCGAAGCGCGTCTTATTCCGCACACAGCAGTACAAGGTATGGCCCTGTTCCAGTAAAACTGGTATAAGCCTTTGCCCAATATAGCCATTCGCGCCCGTCAGAAGGATCTTCATTGTTAGTATAACACCAGCAACCATGGTTTGTTGCAAATGCACCAGGCAAGCAGGGGCTATGCGATTTTTGAAAATTTTAGTGCTGATAAGTCTCGGAACCTGGCCCCTGCCAACTATTTCGACATATTCCACTCCTCAAAACCGCTGAACCAGGAGCTTCCCCAGGATTCATAACGGGGAAGGACAAATGATTTCAGGCGGCGAATGAAATCGTCATAATCTTTTTTCTCTGAAGCCGTCCACAGGGTCTCACTCACTGCGGTCATCCGTGGCAGCACCATATAATCCACCTTGGTTGGATATTCCATGTATTCGGTCCATACATTGGCCTGGCCGCCGATGATCTTGTTGCCCAGTCCTTTTTGTGTAACGCCGGCAGGAAGCGGCTCGTATTTATATACGGCTTCAAGAGGATTGTACCCGTGAATCGCCAATGAATCCTTAGAAGGGTCTTTAGACTGATAATGATCGAAATAATAAGGCTTGCCAGGAGTCATGATCACGGAAAAGCCTCGTCCAACAGCCTCTATGGCTTTCTTGTCATCGGCCCAGTTCATCAATATGGAAGAGGTGTCGATCTTTCCTTCCATGATCTCATGCCAGCCTATCAGTTTTTTATTCTTCTCTTTCAGGTACCCTGCTACCTGTTCAATGAAATAACTTTGAAGTGCCACTTCATCTTTCAATCCATTCTCTTTCATGAATGCCTGTGTGGAGGCACTCTGCTTCCACCACATCTTACTGCATTCATCGCCACCTACATGAATATATTCTGACGGAAAAAGATCTGCGATCTCGTGAAAAATGGTCCGCAAAAATGTAAATGTTTCCGGCGTTGGTGCCAGCACATTATTCTGGCGGTTATACATGCCCCAGGTATAGGCCACACCCCATTTGTTCGATGGATCCGTGCTGAATTCAGGATATGCGGTAATTGTAGCCCTGCTGTGACCGGGGATATCCAGTTCCGGGATCACCGTAATGCCGCGCACTGCTGCATATTCCAGTATCTCTTTCACTTCTGCTCGCGTATAATAGCCTCCGTATCTTTTTTTCTCGTATCGTGCCGGGGTATCTTTGAAATGACCGATCAGTGTTGAATCCCGCCACGATCCTATACTGTTCAATTTAGGATAAGACAACACTTCAATCCGCCATCCCTGGTCGTCAGTCAGATGCCAATGAAAAGTATTGAACTTATGAAAAGTCAGATAGTCTATAAACTTTTTAATATAGTCGATGGGGAAGAAATGCCTGACTACATCCAGGTGCATGCCCCTGTAGGCAAAACGAGGATAGTCAGTGCAGGTTAAGGGTTGCAGGTTGCAGGTTGCAGAATTTTTGATAGGGAAAAGCTGGAGTAGGGTCTGTATCCCATTTACAATTCCTCTCACGGTTTTTGCTGAAACTACCACTTCATCCTCTTTCACTTCCAGTTTGTACATCTCTGGCTTGATGATGTTCACCGAGTCGAATACCAACCTGATATGCCCTTTGTTTTTATAGGCCGATAAGGGAGCAGAGATCAGTGTTAGTCCGCACTGTTTTTGCACCTGCTCACCCAGGTAAGAGGCCTGTTTGATAAATACTTCGTCGTACAGGATCAACGTGGAATTGGTTACTGAGATACCCTTGCCAATGCCACGCGTAAAATTTACGGGTCTGGGTGTAATATCCTGGCCGATGCCAAAAAAGAAGCAGAAAAGAATGATCAGGGTTAAAAATATCCTCATGCCGGCAAATTAAAGCAGAAGGGTTAATTTTATCGCAATCAATTATTACCATGTCGATCAACAGAAGGAAATTCCTGGGACTCTCCGCTTTAACAACTGGTGCGATCTCTTTTTCAAATAATGCTATGGCCGCTGAAGAGGACCGTGATCTTCCAAAAGCAATCAGGGATCTGAAACCGCTTGCAGAGGGGCCCATTCCCATCACAGTGGATGAAAGGAAACAGCGCATTGCTAAAGCGCAACAACTGATGGCAGAGCAAAAGATCGACGCGGTTTTTATGGAGGGCACCACATCATGCTATTATTTTACCGGCATGAGGTGGGGACAAAGTGAGCGCACATTTGGCCTGGTGATCCCGGCTCGGGGTGCTGTAGCTTATGTATGCCCGAAGTTTGAAGAAAGTCGTGCTAAAGAATCGATCAATCCTGCATTTGGTGATGAAGTGCGTTGTTGGGAGGAAGATGAAAGTCCTTATGCAGTGATCGTCAAAATTATCAATGACCGCGGTGCTCCAAACCGCAGAATAGGAATAGAGGAAAGGGTAAGATTTTTTATTGCCGACGGTATCCGGAAGGAAGCCGTAGGCTATCAACTGCTGGATGCAACATCCATCACGGCCGGATGCAGAATGTATAAAACCCAGGCTGAGATCGCGCTCATGCAGCATGCCAATGATGTGACTATTGAAGCGTATAAAGCAGCATTTGCAACAGTGAAAGAAGGTATGAAAGATTCTGAGCTTGCCGCTAACATCGCAGCGGCACACAGGAAACTGGGCTTTAGCGGAGGTGCCATGGTGCTGGTAGGTAAATACACTGCCATCCCGCATGGGACCATCGTTCCGCAAACCATAAAAGAGGGTGATGTGATACTGGTAGATGGCGGAACCAAAGTGGAAGGCTATGAATCAGATATCACCAGGACGTTCATTTTTGGAAAGCCTACGCAGAAGATGGTGGACGTCTGGAACCTGGAGAAAAGGGCCCAGGACGCGGCATTTGCAGCAGCGAAAAACGGAGCAACTTGTGAATCAGTAGACGCAGCAGCAAGGGCAGTGATAGAGGCCGCAGGATTCGGTAAGAATTACAAACTACCCGGGCTTCCCCATCGCACAGGCCACGGTATAGGTTTGGAAGGGCATGAGTGGACGAACTTCGTCAAGGGTAATAAAACAAAACTCGTCACTGGTATGTGTTTCAGTGACGAGCCTACTATAGCCATCCCCGGTGAATTCGGGATCAGGCTTGAAGATTGTTTATATATGACTGACGATGGGCCAAGATTCTTTACAAAGCAAAGTATCTCTATCGAACAGCCATTTGGTTAGTTACTTCTTCTTCATCGCCGATCTTGCTTTCATTCACAGTAATGTGGAAGCAAGCCTGCTTTCTTTCAAATTTCACAAAGCAGGTTTCTTTATCACGCATATCCATCAGTGCATCTATCAGCACATTCAGATTTTTTTGTGAATGTTTCTGCTCAGATCCGAAGCGAACCCATGAGATGTCGATGGTAGTGCCATAAAGATGTGCACTTTCCTGGATCGCATTGGGATTCACTCTTGTCAGCTTGGCAACAGTCTCTTTGGTTCTTGTTGCGCTGGTGATAATGAAAGGCAGGTAAGCTACTCCCTTCTCCTTGCATTTTGCCATATAAGCCTGTCCCAGTGCTTCAATGAACTGATGCGCTTTGGCAGTAACGTAAGGGTAAGAGTAATTCATCTTGCTGACCAGGTAGCCGTTTCCGGAGTTCAGTTTGACCAGCTTGTTGGATGAAACATAATTCTTGAGAACGGAATAGTTCTTTACCGGTCCTCCGATAGAACTTGTTTTGGCGACTTCTTTGTGTTTTGCAACACCATCGTCAAATTTTTTGCATGTACTGCAGGCTCCTCTGTCAGGAGTTCCGAAACTCATTAGTGCGGGTATTGCTAACGCAATAGCGGCATAGTGTATTGGATTTTTGGTCATAGTCACAGGGTTGAATACTTAGATAACGGGTTAACAGTACAAATATTATTCATTTGATTGTCAACTACAACCGTAATTGCCCCTCGTAGATTTACGATTTAGCGCCTGCTGCGATAGACCCATGGCGCAACTGGTTCATTATCAGCCCAAAGCCCCGCCTTCACTGATCTGGCATGATTTTCATCATCTGCAAGTATTTTGCTGTTTGAGTACTTTTTAAAGTGCCATGCATATCCTGAACGCACCATTTCGCGGCCCAGGTCAATATTAGAGACTGTATATGAATCTGCTATCAACCGCTTGTTGCGATCGTAGGAATATGGTATTACCCTGATCTCTTTCCCAAAGCAAAGACTGGCAAGATGATCTTTGGATTTCTGTCCATAAGCCTGTTTTTTCTCTGGAGCATCAATGCCGTTCATCCGGATACGGATGGTTCTGTAATCCTTTGTCAAAACATCATAAGTGTCGCCATCTACGATCTTGATCACTTTACCAGAAAATTGCTCAAGCGAGGGTCTTGTTTGTTCTTTTGAACGAAGGGGAAAGGCGGCAATGAAAAAGAAAAAGAGTAAAAATTTTAATGTCGGTTTCATAAGTCAGAAGAAACGCTAAGCTTGAAATTACAAGATAATAAATGTAACTTCTGTAAGGTATGAAGCGCGTTGGGAATACGATCATGCTGCTGAGTATTTTATCGTCAGTTTTTTTGATGATCTATACTTCCTGCAAGAAAGAACTGTCTTGCGAAAATTGCACGGAAGTAAATAAACCTCCAATTGCCAATGCGGGCCATGACACAACTATTTTTTTACCGGTTGATTCAGTAATTCTTGATGGCAGCAGATCTTCGGACCAGGATGATGGTATTGCAGAATATAAATGGAC
>DATGXN010000409.1:0-7640 GCA_035298945.1 Chitinophagaceae bacterium
CTGAATTTTGTGGGTGAGAAAAGACTTCCTTCAACAGAGTCCAATCCGCCGCAATACCAGTTCCCGCTGGTGTCATCTGCTTACGTGACTATGAATGCACAGGTAAGTAAATCGATAGGTAAGAAGAAAACCTGGGAAGTGTATGTTGGAGGCGAGAATCTCACAGATTTCATACAGCAGCATTCAATCATCGCATCAGACCAGCCTTTCAGCCAGTATTTTGATGCTTCCATGATCTGGGGACCAGTGATTGGGAGGATGATATACGGCGGGTTTAGGTTTAAAATTAAATAAGAAAGAGACATAAGAAAGAGGCGTAGTGGCATAGAGGCGTAGAGGCATAGAAAATTATTCTATCACTCTACGCCTTTATGCCTCTACGCCTCTTTCTTCCCCCGTTCATATAAATTGGCTAGGAATCGGGTGGCCGGAAGAGTAAATTCAGGATAGACCCAAATTCCTGATTTATGAAATTATTGAGCGTGGCTATCGCCGTCCTGCTGATCAATACATCTTGCCAGGCCCAGCAGCAATACCGAATTCCAGGGCGTTGTGAAACCTGCGAACTCATGTATAAGGGAATGCCGGTAAACATTCCATCAGTTGATACCAGTGCCGGATGGACTGAGCAGGGACAGAAACTTCTGGTTTCAGGGAAAGTATATAAACCCGATGGGAAAACTCCTGCGCCCGGAGTGATCGTTTATTATTGGCAGACGGATAATAATGGGCTTTATTCTCCAGCTCCAAATATGGAGAAAGGGACTGAGCGACACGGGCATATCAGGGGATGGGTGAAAACAGGAGCAGACGGGAAATATGCCATTTATACGGTTAAGCCTGTTCCCTATCCAAATAGCAGTAATCCTGCTCATATTCATATTCTGATCAAAGAGCCTGATATAACTAATGAGTATTATATCGATGAATTTGTATTTGATGATGACAAATTTGTTACCCGGCAATTAAGAGATAATCAGCCTAAACGTGGCGGTAGCGGAATTCTCCAGCTTAAAACCAACGGTAATATGCAGGTTGCTGTACATGATATTATTCTTGGATTGAATATACCGGGTTATCCTTCCCGGTTGTAGCAGCTTGATTTGTGGATCACCAGCAGTACATTTGCCTCGCATCACAAAAAACCAGGTTGGATTTTAAAATACTGATATCAAATCTTACAAACCCCACGCTTCTTTTCTTCGTATTGGGAATCATCGCCACAGTTGTCAAAAGTGATCTTGAGATCCCGAAGGGCTCAGTCAAATTCATTTCACTTTATTTATTATTCGCCATTGGTTTTAAAGGTGGCCAGGAGCTGGCACATCATGCGTTCACCAATGAGATCATATACTCTATCATTTTCGGTCTACTCATCGCATCGCTGATCCCTTTATATACTTTCTTCATCCTTAAAAAGAAAGTGAGTGTGAGTGATGCTGCTGCGGTTGCCGCGGCCTATGGGTCCGTAAGTGCAGTCACTTTTGTGTCTGCCGTAACCTTTCTGGAACTGCAGCAAATTTCATTCAGTGGGCATATGGTGGCCGTGATGGCTTTTATGGAGTCTCCTGCCATCATTGTGGGGGTGATCCTGTTGAGGTTGTACGATAAAGATGCAGAAGAGAAGAGCAGTATCTGGAGCATTATTAAGCATTCGTTGACCAACGGCAGTGTGCTGATGATATTAGGAAGCCTGATCATAGGTTTGATCGCTGATACCAAACAGGCTGAAGGCATCAAACCCTTTACTACGGATATCTTCAAGGGCTTCCTGGCGATCTTCCTGCTTGAAATGGGGATGGTAACTGCAAGGAGATTCAGGGCTTTCAGGCAATACGGACTGTTCCTCAGCTTGTTCGCTTTGGTCATTCCGGCCATCAACGGATCCATTATCGCTTTTCTAAGTGGCCTGGTAACCCATGATATCGGCAACCGGTTCATGTTTGCCATCCTGGCTGCCAGTGCATCCTATATCGCTGTACCTGCGGCCATGCGTATTGCTGCACCCAAAGCAGATGAGGGGCTCTATATCCCCATGGCATTAGGGCTTACCTTCCCCTTCAATATCACAGTGGGTATTCCGCTTTATTTTGCCATTATACATTTTAGCTGATCAGGCGGTTCAGCCATTAAGCGGACCGTCTGCCATCTCATTAAAATATAACTTCTTCTCATCAGGATGTAACAACCGGCGGCATCAACTCATCGACCTTTGTATAGTAAATCGAAGGTTATGAATACAAAGAGCAATACAGTCAGTATCCCCCTGGTAGGCGTGGACAGTGAACACTGCGCACTGATCGTAGATAAAGGGTTGAATAATGTTAAGGGCATCAGTTCTCATAAAGTGGAGCTGAATAATAATCGTGCCCTGATCACTACATCTGATGACCAGGAGACGATCCCCGAAGCGGTGAGAACGATCAGGAGCCTGGGATACGACGTGGAGACCATAAAGAAAACGTTTCCTGTTCTGAATATGACCTGTGCTTCCTGCGCTGTGAGTGCTGAATCGATGATCAGAACATTGCCTGGTGTGATTGATGCGTCAGTTAATTATGCCAACGCATCTGTTCTGGTGGAGTATATCCCTGCACTGGCATCGCCTCAACAAATGAAATCTTCTTTGCAATCCATTGGGTACGACCTGATGATCAGTGAAACAGAAACTGCAAAGGATGAGTTGGAGGAATTGCACAAACTCAAATTCAGGCAACTCAGGAATAAGACGCTTGGATCCATTGTTCTGTCTGTTCCACTTTTGGTCATTGGAATGTTCTTCATGGATATCCCTTATGCCAACTACATTATGTGGGCTCTGGCCACTCCCGTGGTAATATTATTCGGCAGGCAGTTCTTCATTAACGCATGGAAACAGGCAAAGAATAAGTCGGCCAATATGGACACCCTGGTGGCCTTGAGTACCGGGGTTTCTTACCTGTTCAGCGTATTCAACACACTCAATCCGGAGTACTGGCATTCGAAAGGATTGCATGCCCATGTTTATTTCGAAACAGCCGCCGTAGTGATCGCTTTCATCCTGCTGGGTAAGATGCTGGAAGAGAAAGCAAAAGGAAATACTTCATCGGCCATAAAAAAACTGATGGGACTCCAGCCTAAGACAGTTACAGTAGTGCATGCCGGTGGACACCAGATGGAAATGCCAGTGGCCAGTTTAAAGGTGGGGGATATTGTACTCGTTAAGCCCGGCGAGAGAATTGCAGTGGATGGTTCAGTCATCAGTGGGGGCTCATTTGTAGATGAAAGTATGATCAGCGGAGAGCCTCTCCCGGTGGAGAAACAAAAAAATAACCCCGTATTTGCGGGCACGATAAACCAGAAAGGATCGTTCGAGTTCAGGGCTGAGAAAGTGGGTGCAGATACTGTACTTGCACAGATCATCAGGATGGTGCAGGAAGCGCAGGGCAGTAAAGCGCCAGTTCAGAAACTGGTGGATAAGGTCTCGGGCATTTTTGTTCCCGTTGTGATCCTGGTGGCCGTGGCAAGCCTGATCGCCTGGGTGGTTTTGGGTGGTGAGAATGGTTTCACCCAGGGGTTGCTTGCCCTTGTTACCGTGTTGGTGATCGCATGTCCCTGTGCTCTTGGACTGGCTACTCCTACAGCCATCATGGCAGGAGTGGGCAAGGGAGCAGAAAATGGGATCCTGATCAAAGACGCAGAGAGCCTTGAGTTATCTAAAAAGATCAATGCGATCGTACTTGACAAAACAGGCACTATTACAGAAGGTAAGCCGGAGGTTTCTGATGTGTATTGGACTAACGGTGAAGATCACCTGAAAACAATACTCGCCGGTATCGAGAAAAAATCAGAACATCCGCTGGCAGAGGCCGTGGTAAGATATTATAAGGACCAACCCACACCTGCTGTATCTGATTTCCAGAGTATCACCGGGGCAGGTGCTAAGGCCAAAGTGGACGGAACCTGGTATTTAATTGGCAACGCTGGTTTGATCCGCGATAACATGATCCCGGTTTCACCGGAGGTGGTCGATAAGGCCAACGAATGGCTTAACCAGGCCAACACGGTTGTTTATTTTGCTGACCACAAGAAAGTACTTGCCATTATAGCCATAGCGGATAAGATCAAGCCCTCATCCATAGACGCTGTGAAGCAGTTCCATGATGCTGGCATAGAAGTTTACATGCTTACCGGAGATAATATTGTAACCGCGAGAGCAATAGCCGGACAGGCGGGCATCAAGCGCTTCAAAGCAGAAGTGTTACCCGCAGAGAAAGCTGCATTTGTAAAAAAACTGCAACAGGGAGGTAAAGTGGTTGCCATGGTTGGCGACGGAATTAACGATAGCAGTGCACTCGCCCAGGCCGACGTAAGTATTGCCATGGGAAAAGGCAGTGATATTGCGATGAATGTGGCGAAGATGACCATCATATCATCTGACCTGGCAAGGATACCCAAAGCCATCAGGCTTTCTAAACACACGGTAGCTACCATCAGGCAGAACCTTTTCTGGGCCTTTATTTATAATGTGATCGGGATTCCTATTGCTGCAGGCCTCTTGTATCCGTTTAACGGATTTCTGCTTAACCCTATGATCGCGGGTGCAGCTATGGCACTGAGTAGCGTAAGTGTTGTTACAAACAGTTTAAGATTAAAATGGATAAAACTTTAGAAGATGAAGAAGCAAATTTTATTGGCAGGAAGTTTATTGTTGGCAGGATTCGTTTTTTCTCAGCACAACCATCATATGCCTGCTATGCAGGATACGATGATCATGAAGGACTCTATGAAAATGGACCACAGTGAACATGCACAGCATGAAATGTCCATGTCCCATGCGTTTTCACGTAATCTGCCCATGACGAGGAACGGTTCCGGCACTTCGTGGCTCCCTGATAATTCGCCCATGTACGCCTATATGTTCCACTCCAAAAAATGGATGTACATGTTACATGGAGACTTCTTCCTGAGATATAATAAGCAGGATATTTTTGATAAAGGTACCCGTGGTGACAGTAAGTTCGATGCGCCGAATATGGTGATGGTAATGGGCCAAAGGAATGTAGGCAGCAAAGGATTGTTTCATTTCAATACCATGTTTTCCCTGGATCCATTAACGGTAGGAGCAGAAGGTTATCCCCTCCTTTTTCAATCTGGTGAAACCTATCATGGAGCGCCATTGGTGGACCGTCAGCATCCGCACGATCTTTTTTCTGAACTGTCCCTGAGTTATGCTTATGCGCTATCTCAAAAGGCCGATGTATTTGTTTACCTGGGTTATCCGGGTGAGCCGGCACTGGGTCCTGCTGCTTTTGTGCACAGGCCCTCAGGATTCTTCAATCCAGATGCTCCACTATCGCATCACTGGGTGGATGCTACGCATATCACATTCGGAGTGGCCACACTGGGTGTGAGGTACGGTCAATTCAAATTAGAGGGATCGTCGTTCACTGGCAGGGAACCTGATGAGAACAGGTACGATTTTGATAAGCCCAGATTTGACAGCTGGAGCGGCAGGGTTTCGTTCAATCCATCAAAAGCCTGGTCCATTCAGGTCTCCCATGGGTTCATCAAAGAACCTGAACCTTTGCATCCGGGAGTTGATGTGAACCGTACAACAGGTTCTGTCAGTTACAGTGCTAAGGGCAAGGGGTTAACAAATATCACAGCACTCTGGGGGATGAATAAAACCAAGGCTCATGATGCCGAGCACGCTGTATTATTGGAGGGCTCCTATGTCAAGGGAAAGATGACTTATTACGGAAGATATGAATGGGTGCAGAAATCAGTTGAAGAGCTTGACCTGGATGAGTCGAAGTATGGGCACGATGCCATCTTCCCTGTGAATGCTTTGACTGGTGGTATGGCCTATGAAATGTTCAGGTGGGGACAAACAAGATTTTCACTTGGCGGGCAGATCAGTTTATTCAGTGCGGATCAACGCCTGGATGAATTATATGGATCAGCGCCGGTTTCAGCACAGGTATATTTGAGAATATTTCCCGGTAGATTGTGATATTGCTGGCATACTTATTATATCTAAGGAATTAGAATATGGGACCTGATTTCGCTTGACATTGGGCGATTAAATTCTATTTTTAATCTTCTGATTATTAGCTACCTGATCTGTACCCCCAACTAATCACCCTAAACCGTATAATTTTTATGTCAGGCAGCTTCATCCGTATCATGCTGGTTACCGCTATCAGTGTGCTTTTCACTTTTAATTCTTTTGCTCAAACAAGTCCAAATTGGGACGGCGCCTGGAGCTCGTCCGATACCGCCTTTTCGGGAAAAAATGGAAATACCTGGAAACTGACTGCACGCAAAGGATTTGACGTCAGTGCATTCAAGGCTACCAAGTATTTTATGAGTGATAAGATCCCGGGTTATTGGGAATATCTGCCCAACGGGTATCAGACCAACACCAGCAAGAAATACCCGCTGGTGATATATTTCCCCGGTTGCGGCGAAACCAATGGCGGAACAGCCTATCTGAAACCGAACGGGGAACTTGTTTACCGTTACGGCCTGGGGCGTTTATTTTTTGACGAAAACAAATTCTTTTATCCCGGGGATCCCAGCGTTCCCTGGTATAATCCATATGATTCCATGACCTTTCCTTCGCTTCCCAGTTTGCTTAGGAATAATGGTAATTATTTTTCCAATGTTCCCCAGAAAACAATTGGCCAGGTTTATCCCTGGGGTGGTCCCACGGAGCAGGTCATTGTGCTTTGTTTAGCCTATAACGCAAACCCTAATATACCCTGTAGCGGTGTGCAGGAAATTTATCCTGCAGATATCGATGCAGCACTTGCCAGAGCATTCCAGTTATACCGGGTTGATCCCACCAGGGTATATATGACCGGTATGAGTCAGGGTGCAAAATCTTCCTGGTTCTATCCGGCCTATTCCACAGCAAATGCGCAGAAGATCGCAGCTACCGCACCGGTGGGTTCAGTACATACAGTGGCTGATATAACAGGAGGAGGTGCGGCAAATATTGTGGCAGGTGGAACACGGATCCTTTCGATAGTGAACCGTTATGACCTGAACACAAACGGAACAGGTACCAACACCTTCCTGATCAATTTGCAATCGGAGCAGGCTGTGAACAGCATCGCAAAGCGCGTGATCCTGGACACTTTCTATTATCAATGGCAGGTTACTTCACCATTCTCGCCTTCGAATCCTTCCACCATTCATAATGGCTGGGCCAGGGCATACAGAACGGATACGTATGAAGTGCCATTCATTGATTCAACGGCAAGCACTCCCCAGCGCTATACCACATTCGAATGGTTTCTTACCAATAAGAGCGGAGCTGCACCTGTGCCTTGTAATGCTCCCACAACACCAACTACAACCAATATTACCCAAAATACGGCCAGCCTGGGTTGGTCTGCCGGTTCCGGAAATACAGGCTACACAGTAGAATACAAAAAGACAGCCGATGCATCATGGACAGTTGCAGCAACTAATATCACTGCGGTAACCTATGCATTATCGGGACTGACAACATCCACTGCATACGATTGGCGTGTGAAAGGAAAATGCGATGGAGGTACTGAAACTACTTACCTGGCTGCATCGTTCACTACACTCGGTAATTGCGCTGCACCAACAGGTCTTAGCTCAACCGACATAACAACCGCCTCTGC
>DATGXN010000410.1:0-5833 GCA_035298945.1 Chitinophagaceae bacterium
CTGGGAAGTGGCAGTTCGTATACGGTGCCCATCAGGGTTTGTACAAAGGCCGAGCAGTCCACTCCTTTTTTCGTCATACCCCCTATCTTGTAGGGCGTTCCCCACCAATCATCGATCGCATCATAAAGCTGCTTATTGCTCAGGTATTCCACTTCCGTATTCAGCAAGATCGAATACCGGAATTGGGCCGGGGCGGCCTCGCTTATCGAAATTCCACTGTTAAAATTCATGGGAGACTTATAGTTATCCACCAGGGCTGGCATTTTTTCTTCCGGAGCCCCCTGTTTGGAAGAGGACCCATCGGGTTTTATAACAATGTTTTCCAGGAATGGGGACCCTTTTTTGTTGTTTACGCTGCTTTGCGCGGGCGATTGCGGCTTAAAAGCGGCGCAACTGCCCAGGAATAGCATTCCTGACAGTAAAAAGGGGCCATATGTGCTGAAAATCTTCAAGTTGTGCAAATGTAGGTGGAAAAATTAAAGAAGGTCCTTCTCTGGCATTTCCCGAAATTTGTCAACTTGCCCCAAGAATCAGACCATTTATTTGACCATGAAGTTTTCCCATTTACACGTCCATACCCAATACTCTCTTCTCGACGGAGCAGCCAGCATAGAAGCGCTTTATAAAAAAGCGGCTAATGACGGCATGCCCGGACTGGCCATATCTGACCATGGAAACATGTTCGGGGTATTCAAATTTGTATCCGAAGCCTATAAACATAAAGTAGATCCTGACGATAAGAAAAGCCCGCTGAAAGTAAAACCTATCATCGGCTGCGAGTTTTATATCACGGAGAACAGGCATAGGAAAACCTTCAGTAAAGACGACAGGGATCCCCGCCATCATCAAATTCTATTAGCGAAAAACGAGATCGGTTATCGTAACCTGGTCAAGCTTACCTCACTGGGATATATTGAAGGGCTGTACAGCAAGTATCCCCGTATTGATAAAGAACTTATCCATAAATACCATGAAGGCCTGATCGCAACTACCTGTTGCCTGGGTGCCATGGTACCCCAGACCATCATCAGGAAAGGTATTGAAGAAGCCGAGAATGAATTCAAATGGTGGTTGAATATTTTCCAGGAAGATTATTATGTGGAGATCCAGCGCCATGGCATGGCGGAACAGGATAAAGTGAATGAAGTGCTGTTGAAGTTCGCCGAAAAATACAAAGTGAAAGTGATCGCTTCCAACGATTCTCACTATGTAGACCAATCCGATTTCAATGCCCACGATATCCTGCTTTGCATCAACACCAACGAAAAGCAGGCCACCCCTGCTATGCGTGAATTTGCAGATGATGATGTGTCGATGAAGAACAAACGGTTCGCGTTTCCGAACGACCAGTTCTTCTTCAAGACTACGGCAGAGATGAAGGAAGTGTTTAAAGACCTTCCTGAGGCCATCGAAAACACAGGCGAGATCGTTGAAAAAGTGGAGCTGCTGGACCTGAAGCGGGATATACTTCTTCCCCATTTTAAAGTGCCGGCCAATTTCAATACGCAGGATGAATACCTGGAGCACCTGACCTGGGAAGGTGCGCATAAACGATACGATGAGATCACGCCAGAGATCGATGAACGTCTCCGGTTTGAATTGTTCACGATCAGAACCATGGGCTTTGCGGGTTACTTCCTGATCGTGTCCGATTTCATCAAAGCAGGGCGCGACATGGGAGTGTTCATAGGGCCGGGTCGTGGTTCTGCGGCAGGTAGTGTGGTAGCCTATTGCATCGGCATCACCAATATCGATCCCATTAAATACAATCTCCTGTTCGAGAGGTTCCTGAACCCTGACAGGAAGAGCATGCCGGATATTGATACGGACTTCGACGATGAAGGCCGTCAGAAAGTGATCGACTATGTGGTGGATAAATACGGTAAAAATCAGGTAGCCCAGATCGTTACCTATGGTACGATGGCTGCGAAGATGAGTATCAAAGATGTGGCGCGGGTAATGGACCTTCCGCTGCCTGAATCCAATGCACTGGCCAAACTGATCCCAGATAAACCCGGTATTGAATTGAAGCGTGTGCTGCATGCACCACTGGCCGGGGAGAAAAGCCTGGCTGAAAAAGAGAGTTTGTCCAGCGATGAGATCGAGCAGGTGAAAAAGATGCGGGAGATCTACCAGGGAGATGATCTTCGGGCGCAGATCCTGCATGAAGCGGAGATCCTGGAAGGTTCAGTGCGCAACACCGGTATACATGCTGCGGGTATCATCATTGCGCCAAAAGATCTTACCGAATTATTACCGGTTTGTACATCAAAAGACTCTGAGCTCTGGATCACACAGATCGAAGGCTCGGTGATCGAAGACGCAGGTGTGATCAAGATGGACTTCCTGGGTTTGAAGACCCTTAATATTATCAAGACCTGTCTTGAACTGGTGAGGCAGAACCATGGCGTGGATATTGACATTGACAAGATCCCGCTGAACGATGAAAAAACTTTCCAGTTATACCAGAAAGGAGAAACGATTGGTACGTTCCAGTTTGAAAGTCCTGGTATGCAGAAATACCTCCGTATTCTGAAGCCGGATAAATTCGACGACCTGATCGCGATGAACGCTCTGTACCGGCCGGGGCCTATGAGTTATATTCCCAACTTCGTTGACCGTAAACATGGACGGGAAGATATCACCTATGATCTGCCCGAGATGGAAGAGTACCTGAAAGACACCTACGGTATCACGGTCTACCAGGAGCAGGTGATGTTGCTGGCGCAGAAACTGGGAGGCTTTGGTAAAGGTGATGCAGACGTGCTGAGAAAGGCCATGGGTAAGAAGCAGAAAGCGGTGCTGGATAAGATGAAGAGCCAGTTCATCAATGGTGCCACGGCCAAAGGACATCCTGCAGATAAGCTGGAAAAGATCTGGACCGATTGGGAAGCTTTTGCACAATACGCTTTTAATAAATCGCACTCCACCTGTTATGCGTTTGTTGCATACCAGACCGCTTACCTGAAAGCCCACTACCCTTCTGAGTATATGGCTTCAGTATTGAACCATGCGGGAAGTATTGAAAAGCTCACCTTTTTCATGGAAGAGTGTAAGCGCGCGGGATTGAAGGTATTAGGTCCTGATATCAATGAATCCAACAAAGGCTTTGCGGTGAACAGCAAAGGTGAGATCAGGATCGGACTTGGTGGATTGAAAGGCGTAGGCGAAGCGGCTGTTGAGAGCATCATTGAAGAGCGCAATAAGAAAGGCGCATATACCAGCATCTTTGATGTGGTAAAAAGAGTGAATCAAAGAGCAGTAAATAAAAAATCACTGGAATGCCTGGCCTATTCCGGGGCCTTTGATTGCTTCCCCGAGTTGCACCGCGCGCAGTATTTCCATACGCCGGATGGTGATAACACTACGGGATTGGAGAAGATCATCAAATTCGGAAACGTATGGCAGGCGCAGACCACGAATACGGCGAATACATTATTTGGGGACCTGCCGGTGATGCAGATCCCGCCGCCAAAAATTCCAGACTGCAGGCCCTGGAGTTTGACGGAATTATTAGATCATGAAAAAGATGTGACGGGCATGTTCATCAGCGGACATCCGCTGGATCATTTCCGTTTTGAGAATACCTATTATGGCATCATGCCATTATCTGAGTACAATGAATTCAAAAGCTCTGTTGAACTGCAGCCGCATCCGGGTCAGACGATTAGGCTAGCCTGCCTGGTCACTTCTGCGCAGCATCGTATTTCACAGAAAGGAAAAAAATACGGCACGTTGGCGCTGGAAGATTTTTCCGGTAATACAGAGCTGACTTTGTTTGGAGAAGTGTACATGAAATATGTAAACTATTTTGAACCGGGCACTTGTTTATATCTCACGGGGAAGTTTGAAAAATGGGAGAAGCGAAATGAATGGAATTTCCGTGTGGGCGAGATCTGCCTGTTGGAGACGATTAAGAAGAGTTTGACCAAAGGCCTGGAGATGACCATCATGGGTGAGCTGTTAAGGAAAGATGTGGTAGATTTCCTGGACCAGAATATCAAAAAGAATCCCGGCAATTCCAAGATCAAAGTGGTGGTTTACGAACCCAAGCAGAACTGGCATGTCAGCCTGATGTCGATGGCCAAAGGATTCGAAATGAATGATGAACTTTCATCGTTCTTGTTGGAAAATCCCTATATCGATGTGAAGGTCAATACGGCGAACGGGAACTAAATTAAAGCAGTGAGCGGAAAGCAGTAAGCAGTGAGCAGGAAAAAATGCACTGCTCACTGCTTATTGCTCACCGCTCACTGCTCACTGCTTTCTTTTACCAAGTTCATCCAGTGCAACTGTCACCATACGTCCAACGGCCTTGCCGTTCCGATAAGTGATCACGCGGAAATGATCGGCATCTTTGGGTATTGATAACAATTCATCTTTCTTATACTTTGCCGAATGATCATCAGGATAGGTATTATCAAAACTATAATACAGGTCAAGGCTATCGATCTCTGTGTCTAACTTAATATGCAATTGGCCTTGTGCATCTTTAGAAGGTATAATGATGGCATCGTACATGCTTGTTGAGAAATTGATATCGGCATTAGCCAATCTTTCAAAATGCGCTTCGGTTTTCTGGACAAATCTATCCCAGTTGCGGCTTGTTTTGGAAGACCAAAGTACTTCTGACAACGCAAATGAACGGGGCCAGAGCATGTACTCTGCCTGCCTGAAAGTAGGCACGCTTTCGGTCCAGAGATTGCCCTGTCCTCCTAATATCATAGCAGGATCAACACCATCAGGAACCAGCTCAAATTCATACACTTTTTTATAACGAAGCATGCTGTATGTAGGAGGCTCAATGGCAGGGTCACCCTGGTAGAGATCGAGGTAGGCATAGTTCGAAGGGCTCATCACCACGTGATGATTTTCTTTTGCCGCTGCAATGCCCCCATCCATTCCACGCCAGCTCATCACTGACGCTTTAGGGGCAAGACCACCTTCCAGGATCTCATCCCAACCCATGAGTTTTTTCCCTTTCTGTTCAAGCATTTTTTCCAGGCGCTTGATGAAATAGCTCTGGAGTTCGTTGGCATTCTTCAGTCCATTATCCTTCATTCTTTTCTGGCAATCGGGGCATTTCTCCCAGAAGCCTTTGAAACATTCGTCACCGCCCACATGTATGTATTCGAAGGGAAATACATTGGCCACTTCCGTGAATACTTTATCCAAAAATTCAAAGGTGGATTCCTTGCCCACGCAAAGTGCATTGTCTTCGATAGTATAAAATTTACAGCCGGGATTCACTTTATAATTCAAACCGGTGGATGAGAGATATGGATAAGCTGCGATGGCGGCGAGGCTATGTCCGGGTACATCGATCTCTGGCAGCACGTCTACAAACCTTGCAGATGCATAAGCAATAAGATCTTTCAGTTCCTGCTGCGTATAGAATCCGCCATAGGTAGCTACCTCTCCTTCCTGGGGACAATCGCGCTCCCACCAGAGCCCGGTACGGGGTACGCGCCATGCGCCAACTTTGGTTAGTTCCGGTAGTTGTTTGATCTCCATACGCCATCCCTGATCGTCAGTAAGATGGATGTGCAGCAGGTTGAATTTATAGACCACCATCTGATCGATCATGCGTTTGACCTGGTCGATGGTGAAAAAATGCCGGCTCACATCCAGCATCAGACCACGCCATGGAAAACGGGGTGCATCCTGGATGGTGACAGCGGGAATATCTTTTGACCCGTTAGCGGGTATTAATTGTAAGAAGGTTTGTATGCCGTAGAACACCCCACGGGCGGTGGAGGCCTTGATCTGAACTGCATCCTGGGACACTCTCAGTTCATACCCTTCTTTGCCTCCGTTGGCTTTGGGGTCAAGC
>DATGXN010000411.1:0-2676 GCA_035298945.1 Chitinophagaceae bacterium
GGCGGTGGCTGTATCAATAATACACTGATACATCTTGGCAATCCCGACCTGCCATTTGGCGGAGTGGGTACCAGTGGTATAGGCCAGTATCATGGTGAACATGGGTTCAGTACATTCAGTAATGTGAAAAGTGTAGTTAAAACACCTACATGGATCGATGCTCCCTTATGGTACCCGCCCTATAAGAATAATATAAAATGGATCAGGAAAATTTTCAGATAGCTTGAAGAAATCGCTGATCATATTTATCGCCCTGATTGCAGGTTTTTTATTGTACATCTTTTTAATGAACCGAAACATGGAGATGACATTTCGCCAGAAGCTATTGAAATCAGTATATCCTGTTTTCACGGCCCTGAACCGGATGACGGGTGCCCACGCCGCCGTGATCACTAATTCAAAAGCAAAACAGCCCCAAACTTCTATATTCGATATACCCATTGTGATGAACAATGGCAGTACTAAAACACTGGCCGAATACAGGGGTAAAAAGATCATGATCGTAAATACGGCGAGTGATTGCGGGTATACCAACCAGTTCGATGATTTGCAGCGTTTATATGAGAGCGAAAAAGATAAACTGGTGATCATAGGTTTTCCGTCGAACGACTTCAAAGAACAGGAGAAAGGCACAGATGCAGAGATCGAGTCTTTTTGCAGGTTGAATTATGGTGTGACGTTCCCCCTGGTTCAAAAATCCCAGGTTAAAAAAGGTGCCGGCCAACATCCCATCTACCAATGGCTGACCTCAAAAGAGAAAAATGGATGGAACAGTAAGGGGCCTTCCTGGAATTTTTCTAAATATCTTATCGATGAAAACGGTGTATTAAGGTATTATTTCGATCCCGCGGTTGATCCCTCCGGTGAGAAGATCCTGAAAGCCATTCAACCCTAATGTATGTTCAATAAAACAGACATCGAGAAATATTTCATGGCGGAAAAGCAGGAGAGTCTGTTGTTCGTGATCATAGGTGTTGTGACAATTCTTGCAGCGCTTGCTTTTTATTTTTTGATTAAGTCGTCTTTTTTCAAAGGTGCCGTGATCCCTTTGCTCGTGGTGGGTTTGATCGAACTGGTTGTTGGATTTACGGTATATAAAAGGAGTGATGAAGACAGGATCAGGAATGTATATGCATACGATATGAACCCTGCGGAATTGAAACAGAAGGAGATCCCCCGCATGGAAAAAGTGAACAGGAATTTTGTCATTTACCGTTGGGTTGAGTTGGCATTATTGGTCACCGGCCTTATCCTAAGCATGGTATTCGGGCAGAACCCGGGCCGCAGTTTCTGGTATGGTTTCGGTATAGCCCTTTCGCTGCAGGCGGGTATCATGCTTGCGGCAGACTATTTTGCAGAGAAAAGAGCACTTAAATATACCCGTGGATTGCAATCCCACACCAGGGAAACGCGTTGATAGATACGATGATCCGGACCTTCACCATCTTTGTCTTTAGCCTGCTGGCAACTATTTCTGTAACGGCCCAGAAACTGCCTGATCGTGTATCTCCTGTTTTACAAAGCAAAGCTCCCGGATATTATCTGGACAGTGTTTCTACCTATACCTATCTGGTAGAAATGGATCATGACCGGGGATTCAGTTTTCCTGGAATAAACTCGAAACATGCGGGCTGGGGGATCTTTATTATCAGGACAAGTCCCGCTAAGCTTTGGAAATTCATTGCTTCTGATATTCCATATCGTTATATTGATGAACAGTTAAAGCCGCAGACAGAGGGCGGTGTATTGAATTATGATATGTCGGCCAACCGCATCACTACAGCCTGGCATGAATTTCCGGGCATCAGGGGTGAAGGACAGATCGTTTCTGTAAAGGAGAACAGGATGGATACCAACGACATCGATCTCCTGAAACGACATGTTCCGTCCGGCAATATTTCCCCGGTGGGCGAAACGCATGCTACCATCATGACCACATTAATTGCCGGAGCGGGCAATTCTTATTATACCGGAAATGGTGTTGCGCCAAAAACAAAATACAGTTCCTCAGATTTCATTACGGTTCTGCCGGATACGATAACTTATTATACCGGTCTTGATATCCGCGTACAAAATCATTCCTATGGTACGGGCATCCAGAATTTCTATGGCATCAATGCCAGGGCTTTTGACCTTTCTGCCAATGCCGTTCCTGAATTACTGCACCTGTTTTCGTCGGGCAACTCCGGCAACCAGGCCAGTGGGCAGGGGATCTATGCGGGCATCGCCGGCTTTGCCAATATTACCGGGAACATGAAGATGGCCAAGAATGTAATGCTCACGGGAGCAATGGATTCAACCGGCATCGTGCCACTGCTGAGTTCCAAGGGACCTTTATATGATGGAAGGCTGGCCCCACATGTGGTGGCCTTTGGAGAAGATGGCACCTCGGGAGCTGCTGCGCTTTCTTCGGGCCTGGCCGTTTTACTGCAGCAGATGCACGCGTCAACAATGAGCAATGTTTATGCAAGCTCCTCTCTGGTGAGGGCGATTATTGCAAACAGCGCTGATGATATCTATACCCCTGGCCCTGACTATAGTTCTGGTTTTGGGAAGATGAATGCAGCTTCAGCCTTACTAACAGTAAAGGACAAACGATTTTTTACCGGGGAGCTTACGCCTTTGGCAGAAAAGGATTTCACTGTTGATGTGCCGGCGGGGGCAACAGAACTAAGG
>DATGXN010000412.1:0-4577 GCA_035298945.1 Chitinophagaceae bacterium
CGGGCTCTGTGGGCGATATCGCCGTGGCTCCTTCCAACCCCGACATTATTTATGTAGGAAGTGGAGAAGGTCTCCAACGACCTGATCTCTCAGTAGGTAACGGAATGTATAAATCTGCAGATGGCGGAAAAACCTGGACCCACCTGGGTTTTGAAGATGGCCAGCAGATCGGTGGAATGGACATTGATAAAAAGAATCCCGATCGCCTGTTCGTCGCGGTACTCGGACATCCATACGGCCCCAACAAAGAACGCGGAGTATACAGGACCCTGGACGGCGGAAAAACCTGGAAGCAGGTTTTATACATCGACGAAAATACAGGAGCCATCCAGGTCACCATAGACCCTGTGAACCCTGATATTATTTATACAGACATGTGGGCAGGCCGGCAGGGCCCCTGGGAGAACGGCGCATGGAATGGCCCCAACAGCGGCTTGTTCAAATCCACCGATGGCGGCGAAACCTGGCACAAACTTGAAAAAGGATTGCCAACAACCGCCCAAGGCCTCGGACGCATTGGCTTCACAATAGCTCCATCAGATAACTCACGGTTATACGCAACCGTAGATGCAGGTGAACTGGGTGGCATGTACAGGAGCGATGACGGTGGCGAAAACTGGAAAAGGATACAGACCGACAATCGTTACTGGGGAAGAGCAAGTGATTTTGCAGAAGTTAAAGTTGATCCTAAGAACAAAGACATTGTATATAGCGCCAACGTGGTGACCTGGAAATCAGAGGATGGCGGACAAAGCTGGAAAGCTTTCAGGGGCGCTCCCGGCGGTGATGACTATCACCGGATCTGGATCAATCCCAACGATCCGAAGATCATCCTGATCGCATCAGACCAGGGCGCTATCATCACGGTGAATGGCGGTGAAACATTCTCTTCCTGGTACAATCAACCTACCGCACAGTTCTATCACGTGAGTACGGATAATGCATTTCCCTATAATGTATATGGAGGCCAGCAGGAAAGCGGTTCTGTAGGCATCGCATCCAGGGCTAACGATGGCCAGATCAGCTACAGGGAGTGGCATCCCGTAGGTGTTGAAGAATACGGATATGTTGCGCCGGATCCTAAAGATCCCAACATCATCTATGGTGGTAAGATCACTAAGTATGACAAACGTACCGGGCAGGTTCAGAACATTGCTCCCGAAGCCGTACGTTCCGGTAAATACAGATTTCTCAGAACAGCGCCCGTGTTGTTCTCACCCATAGATCAGAAAACACTTTTCTTCGCAGGGAATGTTTTATTCAAAACAAAGAATGGCGGCAACAGCTGGACCGTGATCAGTCCTGATCTCAGCCGCGAAGGCTGGGATATCCCAGAGTCTGTGGGCATCTATACCAATGAGAATATGAAGACCATGCCGCGTCGTGGTGTGATCTATACCGTAGCTCCTTCATTTAAAGACAGCAACACCATCTGGTGTGGTACTGACGACGGGCTGATACATGTGACCCGGAATGGAGGAAAAACATGGAAAAATGTTACACCTTCTGAAATAACATCATGGAGTAAGATTTCATTGATGGAGGCCAGTCATTTTGATGTCAATACGGCTTATGCTGCAGTGAATAGGATCAGGGTAGACGATATGCGTCCTCATATTTACAAAACAACAGACGGTGGAAACACCTGGAAAGAGATCGTACGGAATCTTCCATCAGACCCGATCAATGTGGTCAGGGAAGATCCTAAAAGAAAAGGTTTGCTGTTTGCTGGATCTGAAAGAGCGGTGTATGTTTCTTTTGATGATGGAGAAAATTGGATGGAGTTGCGGAAGAATATGCCGGCTACTTCCATCCGTGACCTGGTGATCAAGGATGATGATATTGTTGTAGGTACGCATGGCAGAAGCTTCTGGATCATGGATGATATCACACCGTTAAGGCAGATCAATCAACAACTGGCTGCATCGGCAGTGATCTTATTCAAACCCCAGGATGCATGGCGTGTAAGATGGGGTATGTATACAGATACACCTATACCGCAGGAAGAACCGGCCGGCGAAAATCCACCGGATGGAGCTGCAATCAATTTTTATCTTAAACAGGATGTGGCCAAAGAACTGACCATAGAGATACTTGATGCCAAAGGAACCCTGGTAAGCAAATACAGTTCCCTCGATAAGCCATATGTGAAGCCCGCCGACAATGTTCCTGATTATTGGGTGAGGCCGCAACAGTTTTTGTCAAAAAATAAAGGTGCAAAGAGATTTTTCTGGGATATGCGCTACAGCGCTTTGAATATTCCACCATCTTACCCGATAGGTGCAGTATATCAAAACACTGCCCCCTCCCCAACGGCGCCTTTTGTAATGCCCGGTACCTATACCGTCAGGCTCACTGTTGATGGCCAGTCATATACGCAGCCATTGAAAGTGAAGATGGATCCCAGGGTTAAAACATCATTGAAAGATCTGCAGGCTCAACATGATCTTTCAAAACAGATCTATGACGCGAGAAAGGCGCTAGTTGCATATGCTCCCAAAACAGAAGAAACATTCAAGGAAAAGCCGAGGCTTTTAGCACAGTCCGGCAGTTTGTTTGAAATACTGCAAGAGACCGACATGCCTCCCACCACACAAGCAAAAAGAGATGCTGCTGAGTTGGTCGCAACAATGAAGAAGCTCTTGGCTAAATAAAAAAGAGCCATCTCAATTTCTGTGGAGATGGCTCTTTCCTGTTTATCTTCTGCACTTTCCGGCTAACTTGTTAACCGGCCAGCACATCTATTAGGCGTCATTTCTTTTCTTTCACTTTCCTATACGCATCATTCAAACCAGTAACCACCTCATTGGTGATATTGTAAATAGGATCTTTATAGAACAATACATTTAAACCTGCACTGTAGGAGAAGATATAAGAATAGCCCTGTGTCTTGTTATACCCTTCGAGGAATTCATTGATCTTTTTCCTGAGCTCTTCCATGGTCTTGATACCTTCTTCCTGGATCTGGCTCTCCATCACCCTTTTCTGATTTTCCAGGTTCTGCATTTTACGGGTATAATCACGCTGGAATGATTCAGCTTCTACCTGGGTGATATTGTTACCTCTCTGAACAAAGGCCACCCTTTCATTTTCAATTTTCTGAAATGAGCTGTTCAGTTCGCGATCGGCGCTTTCTTTCTTCTTATCGAAATCAGCCATCTTCTCACGATAGTATTCATATTTCTCCTGGATGGAATCCAGGTCAACATAGGCGATCTTCAGTGGCCTGTTGGCCATAGTGTCCTGCTTGATCACTTTATCAGCGATCTTATCGATCTGGCTGTGATTCGAAAAATGGAGATAAAAAAGTACTCCTACCAGAACGGCAAGGACAGCAGTGATTATGGGCAATACATTCTTCATACATGATTATTAAAGCAGTGAGCAGTGAGCAGCAAGCAGTAAGCAGAAAAACTGCTCACTGCTAACCGCTTACTGCTCACTTAGAATTTCAATTATTCTTCCTCATCGAAAGTCATTGCTTCCCTGGTCGTTTGCAGCAGTTCATATTCTTCCTTGCTGCCTACGATCATATTCTCAAACTCCCTCAAGCCTGTACCTGCAGGAATATGGTGACCTGTGATAACGTTTTCTTTCAGACCAAGCATGTCGTCTGTTTTGCCCATGATGGCGGCAGATGACAGTACCTTGGTTGTTTCCTGGAATGAAGCCGCAGAGATCCAGCTCTGTGTACCCAGTGATGCCTTGGTGATACCAAGCAGAACCGGCCTTGAAGTAGCTGGCCTTGCATCACGGAATTCAACAAGCTTCTTGTCGTTCCTGCGCAGTACGGAATTCTCTTCCCTTACTTCACGCAGACTTACGATCTGTCCGGCTTTCAGTTTTGAAGATTCTCCAGATTCAGTAACGATCTTCTTGTCAAAGATCCAGTCGTTCTCTTCATTGAATGTAAGCCTGTCTTCCAGGTCTTCTTCAAGGAACCTTGTATCACCCGGATCAACGATCTCTACTTTCTTCATCATCTGACGAACGATCACTTCAATATGCTTGTCGTTGATCTTCACACCCTGCAAACGATAAACCTCCTGGATCTCATTCACAACGTACTCCTGTACTGCGAAAGGACCTTTGATAGAAAGGATATCCGCTGGAGCAGTCTGACCGTCGGACAACGGTGTACCCGCTTTTACGAAGTCACCATCTTGCGCCAGGATCTGGCGGGTCAACGGAACAAGGTATTTCTTAACAACGCCGTCTCTTGCTTCAACGATGATCTCACGGTTACCACGTTTGATAGCACCAAAGGTTACAACACCATCGATCTCAGACACGATCGCGGGGTTACCCGGATTACGCGCTTCGAACAATTCGGTTACCCTTGGCAGACCACCCGTGATATCTCTCAGTTTACCGAGGATCCTTGGGATCTTAACAAGTACCTGGCCGGCTTTCACTTCATCACCGTCATCGATGATCAGGTGTGCACCAACTGGTGTGTTGTATGATTTAGTTTCTTTCTTGCCTTCGATATGGATACCAGGGATCTTGGTTTTATCTTTTGTATCGATAACCACTTTCTCCCTGTGACCTGTCTGCTCATCAGATTCTTCCCTGAA
>DATGXN010000413.1:0-21467 GCA_035298945.1 Chitinophagaceae bacterium
ATAATGCTTGGAAACGAGCATACGACCCAACCAGATTCGAATTCAATGGTCTCAACATGTACCAGTGGCTTCTATCTAATCAAAATCCTACGGCCACATCGGTTCTCCCCGTCACTCTCACCTCCTTCGACGCATCTGCAAAAGGCAGCGTGGTTGAACTCAACTGGAACACCGCATCGGAAAGCAACAGCGCCTATTTCGCGGTGGAGCGTTCATCGAATGGACAGGAATGGAAGGAAATAGGAAGGGTGAAGGCCAGTGGAAACTCCGCTACCGCAAAGAACTACAGGTTCACCGATAACGCACCGCTGAGCGGGAATAACTACTACAGGCTGAAAATGGTTGACCTGGATGCCAGCTTTAAATTGTCGGAGATGAAGAAGGTGAGCATGAATGGCTCTGACCTGGAATTCAGCTTCGGCCCCAACCCGGTGATCAATGAAGCCAACATACGGATAAGCGGCGGCCAGCGCACCAGACTGAATGTTACCGTAACGGATCTGATGGGAAGAACAATGAAGTCAATGAGTTTCACCAAAACGGATAACATCCTCATACAAAAGATCAACTTAGCTGAACTACCTGCAGGACAATATATTCTCTCCATCAAAGGTGACAATGTCAATTACACGCAGCGTATTATGAAGCGATAAAAACCCGAAGCAACGCCAGCTCTTCCCTGCTTATCCAATGCATTTCCCGGTTAACTCACTAACCGGCCAACACACGGCCGTAAGGCCAAAAAGAAGAGGCCGATTCAAAATTGAATCGGCCTCTTCTTTATTTAACCAATATCAGATCAGTGTAATATCAAAATTCACCAACTGCACAAATTCCTGCACACGCTCGTCAATATCAACCCGATTGATCTCTTTCAACCTTTGTGTACCAAATTTCTCCACACAGAATGAGGCCATAGCTGACCCTACAATAATCCCCGACTTCATATTATTATAAGAAATATCCCCTGTTCTGGCAATGTGCCCGATGAATCCTCCGGCAAAAGTGTCTCCGGCTCCAGTAGGATCGAATACTTCTTCCAGCGGAAGTGCAGGTGCAAAGAACACCTGGTCTTCATGGAACAGTAATGCGCCGTGTTCCCCTTTCTTGATGATCAAAAATTTAGGTCCCATCTTCAGGATCTCTTTTGCAGCCCGCACCAGTGAGTACTGTCCGCTCAGTTCCCTGGCTTCACTGTCGTTCACCAGCAACACATCCACTTCGCGGATCACCTTATCCAGGTCATCTGAAGCGGTTTCCATCCAGAAATTCATGGTATCCATAGCGATCAGCTTGGGCCTGATCTTCATCTGCTTGATCACACTCAACTGCACCGCAGGGACAAGGTTCCCCAGCATAAGAAATTCGCAATCCTGGTAGCTTTCAGGAACCACGGGATCGAAATCAGCAAGTACGTTGAGTTGTGTGTCCAGGGTATCCCTGGTATTCATATCCATATGGTATTTGCCCGACCAGAAGAATGACTTTTGGTCCTTCTTGATCTGCACCCCGTCCAGCACCACTCCGCGGTCTACGAGGGCATCAAGCTCTTCCCGGGGGAAATCGCCGCCTACCACTGAGATCTGCTTGACCGGCTTTGTAAAATTGGAAGCACTCCAGGCAATATATGTGGCCGCACCGCCAACGATCTTATCGCTTTTCCCGAATGGGGTTTCAATTGCATCAAAGGCCATGGAACCAACTACTAATAATGACATTTTCTATACGTTTTGGTGCCGCAAAGATAACAGAATGCCGAATGCAATTTTATTAAACAAAACTAACAAGTGTTAGTGCTTTATTTTACTTTTGTATCCTCAAATCACCTAACAATGGCAAAGCTTGGAAATCGCAAAAACGGGTCCAGGAAGGAAATGATCAGCCTCGCTGCTGCAAGACTTTTCAGGGAAAAAGGATTTGCCTCCACAGGCATGCGTGATCTGGCAGGAGATGTGGGTGTAGAAGCCGCAAGCCTTTACAATCATATCCGGTCGAAGTCGGAACTATTACAGGAGATCTGTTTCCGGGTAGCCAACGATTTCAATACTCAGCTGCAGCAGATGGAGAGCAGTGAAACCCTGAGCAGCATAGAAAAATTGGAAGCCATTGTGAGGTTTCATATTGACATGTGGGTGAACAGGCTGGACGAGGTGATAGTCACCAACAACGAAAGTAAATACCTGGAAGAGCCTTATAACGCAACCTTTCTCAACGAAAGGCGGATCTATGTGAGAAGGCTGGAACAAATTATTGAAGACGGGATCAGGAAAGGACAGATCAGGAAAGTGCAGCCTTATGCGGTGGTTCTTACTTTGCTGAGTGCTGTGAGGGGCATTGAATTCTGGCACCGTACCAAGAAAAATATCAGCGCATCAGAACTTGAAGAATCCATGATCGTACATCTCGTGGAAGGACTGAAAAAATAGCGTTATGTCGTTACACTTTCATACACTAACCATTAAGGATATCCGAAAAGAAACGGAAGATTGCATTTCTGTGTCATTTGACATACCCGAATCGCTGGAAGAGTCCTTCAGATTTGAACAGGGTCAGAACATCACAGTGAGAAAGGTGATCGACGGGGAGGAACTGAGGCGCAATTATTCTATCTGCACCTCACCAAATGATCAGGAATTGAGGGTCGCCATCAAGGCCATGCCATTTGGCCGGTTCTCAACCTGGGCCAATGCAGGCCTGAAGAAAGGTGATACCCTGGAAGTGATGCCGCCAACAGGCAAATTCAATACCCGTCTCGATCCCAGGGCGCATAAGAACTACCTGGCATTTGCGGCTGGCAGTGGCATCACTCCTGTCATTTCCATCATCAAAACCACGCTGAAAACCGAACCTGGAAGCAGCTTTACACTTATTTACGGCAACCGGAACAGGAGATCGATCATATTCAGGGAAGAACTGGAAAACCTGAAGAACAAGTATATGAACAGGCTGCAACTCGTGCATATACTGAGCAGGGAAGAACCCGAAAGCAGCATCCTGTTCGGCCGTATCGACGGAAATAAATGCTCAGAGCTCGGCAGGCATCTTGTCAATATGAAAGACTTTGACGAAGTATTCATTTGTGGCCCCGAACAGATGATCTTCAGCGTCCGCGATTATCTGAAAGAAAATGGTTTTCCTGAAGAGCATATTCATTTCGAATTGTTTACTACGCCAACCCAGACCAGGCAGAATAATCAAACCAGGATACCAGAAAGCAGCGAAGCACAGGAATTGTCGAGGATACAGGTGAAGATAGATGGGATCGTAACCAGTTTCGAGTTGCCCATACAGGGAGACACGATACTGAATGCTGCATTAAGACATGGCGCGGATCTCCCATATGCATGCAAAGGAGGCATGTGTGCTACCTGCAAAGCCAAACTGATCGAAGGCGAAGTGGAAATGGATGTGAACTATGCTTTGGAGAAAGATGAAGTGGCAGCTGGATTTATTTTGACCTGCCAGAGTCATCCGTTGACGGCGAGTGTGTTTGTCGACTATGATAGCAGATAGCTATAGCAGGCGGCAGGTGGCAGGTGGCAGGTTACAGGTTGCAGGTTGCAGTTTTTTTAATTTTTACTTTTTACTTTCTAATTATGATAGACTTAGAACAAAAATTTCAAAGTAAGATCGACGCCGAGATCAAGATCGAGCCGAAAGACTGGATGCCGGAAGCTTATCGTAAAACATTATTAAGGCAGATCAGTCAGCACGCGCACAGTGAAGTAGTAGGCATGTTGCCTGAAGGCAATTGGATCACACGTGCGCCATCGCTAAAAAGAAAGGCCGTGCTGCTGGCCAAAGTGCAGGATGAAGCGGGGCATGGTCTCTACCTGTATTCTGCGGCAGAGACGCTGGGATTCTCGCGGGAAGAAATGATCAATGATCTGCTGATCGGCAAAGCAAAATATTCATCCATATTCAACTACCCTACCCTATCCTGGGCCGACATCGGTGCCATCGGTTGGCTGGTAGATGGAGCGGCTATCATGAACCAGGTGATGCTCTGTCGTACTTCCTATGGTCCATATGCTCGGGCCATGGTGCGCATCTGTAAAGAAGAAAGTTTCCACCAGCGCCAGGGCTTCGAGATCCTGCTCACCCTAAGTGAAGGAACTGATGCGCAGAAAGCCATGTGCCAGGATTCCATCAACAGGTGGTGGTGGCCGGCACTGATGATGTTTGGTCCTAAAGACAGCGAAAGCACCCATTCAGACCAATCCACAAAATGGAAGATCAAAAGAAAATCGAACGACCAGTTGCGCCAGGAATTTGTAGATATGATCGCGGTGCAGGTCAAGATATTGGGAATGACCCTTCCGGACCCGGACCTGAAATGGAATGAAGCCCGTGGTCATTATGATTTCGGAGAGATCAATTGGGAAGAATTCTGGAATGTGGTCAAAGGCAACGGTCCTTGTAACAAGCAAAGGCTGGAAGCCCGGAACAAAGCACATGCCGAAGGACGATGGGTTAGGGAAGCCGCAATCGCCTATGCACAAAAGAAAGCTGAACGAACAAAAAACCAGGCAGCATGATGATCAGAAAATTCTATTACGGAGACATACCTGAAGATGCAGGTACCGGGGGCGGGTCAACAAACGCTGAAGTAAAAAACAGCAAAGACTGGCCCTTATGGGAAGTATTCATCAGAAGCAAACAGGGACTTGACCATAAACACATGGGAAGTCTCCATGCAGCCGATGCTGAAATGGCTATTGAAAATGCCCGTGATGTATATACCAGGCGAATGGAGGGTGTGAGCATCTGGGTAGTGGAGAGCAAATACATTCACGCATCCAATCCGGATGATGCTGAAAGTTTTTATGAGCCGGCAAACGATAAAGTGTATAGGCATCCCACGTTCTACCAACTGCCCGACGAATTAAGCCATATGTAACATGGAAAAATCCTTATTTGAATATGTAATTCACCTGGCCGATGATGCACTGATCCTCGGCCATCGCAATTCAGAATGGTGTGGCCACGGGCCAGTATTAGAGCAGGATATTGCCATCACCAATATTTCGCTTGACCTCATTGGGCAGGCCAGGAATTTTTTTCAGTACGCTGCTGAGATAAAAGGAGGAGATACCACGGAAGACAGCCTGGCTTACCTGCGTGATGTACGCGAATTCAGGAACTGCCTGTTGGTGGAACAACAGAATGGAGACTGGGCTAAAACCATTCTGAGGCAATTCTTCATGAGCAATTACCAGCAACTCTTATATAGCAGGCTTCAAAACAGCCCTGATGTGCAGATCGCTGCCATTTGTGAAAAAGCATTGAAAGAAGTGACTTACCACCTGAAGTGGAGTTCTGAATGGGTGATCAGGCTGGGAGATGGTACTGATGAAAGTCATACCCGCATGAACAAAGCCATCGATGAACTTTGGACCTATACGGGTGAGCTTTTCATACCGGCCGGTTATGAAACAAAAGCATTTGAGAATGGTTTGACACCAGAACTCACTACCTTGAAAAACGACTGGCTGAACAGGGTGGCCATTGTATTTGAAGAAGCAAAACTTCCTGTTCCTCCTCCAGGGTTTTCGCAAACCGGTGGTAAGCAGGGAGTGCATACCGAATATCTCGGGTACATACTTGCAGAAATGCAATATCTGCAGAGAACCTACCCGGCAAGCAAATGGTAGATAATGGACAAGAAGATCCTCGATATACTTTCCCATGTTGCAGATCCGGAAGTTCCGGTACTGTCCGTTGTGGACCTGGGGATCATAAGAGATGTGGTAAGCCATGCCGATGGAACCCTTGAAGTATTGATCACGCCCACCTATACAGGGTGCCCGGCCATGGATATGATCGCCACCAATATCAGGATGGAATTGTTGGCTAACGGTTATCAACACCCGAAAATAACCACGGTGCTGTCTCCCGCCTGGACAACAGACTGGATGAGTGAAGAGGGAAAACAAAAACTGAAAGAATACGGCATTGCGCCGCCACTGCCCAAACAACAGGTATGCAAGCAGGAATTATTTGCCGAAGAAGCCATCCAGTGCCCTCGCTGTAATTCGTATCACACAACAAGAATAAGTGAATTCGGATCAACTGCCTGTAAAGCGCTGTACCAATGCCAGGATTGCAAAGAGCCGTTTGATTATTTCAAATGCCATTAATATGGAACACATCAAATTTCACATTGAAGAAGGGATCGCCACTATTACCATGAACCGGCCTGACCGGTTGAATGCGTTCAACCGCACGATGGCATTTGAGTTGCAACATTGCCTGGATGTTTGTGCAACCGATCATGAAGTGAGGGTGGTATATCTAACCGGAAATGGCAAAGGCTTCAGTGCCGGCCAGGACCTTGGGGAACTCACTGGTCCTAACCCTCCTTCCATGACCCAGATCCTGAGTGAACACTATAACCCCATCATTAGAAAGATCAGGACCCTCGCAAAGCCTGTAGTGGCCGGCGTGAACGGTGTAGCCGCTGGCGCCGGAGCCAATATGGCGCTATGCTGCGACATTGTAGTGGCCAGGAGATCAGCATCTTTCATCCAGGCTTTCTCCAAGATCGGGCTGATACCGGACAGCGGCGGAACATTTTTCCTGCCACGACTGATCGGCTGGCAGAAAGCATCTGCACTGATGATGACGGGCGATAAAGTATCTGCAGAAGAAGCAGAAAAACTGGGGATGATCTATAAGATATTTGAAGACGATGGTTTTGATCACGATGTAAAGCAGTTACTGGAAACATTAGCCGCCATGCCCACCAGGTCATTCGCCCTGACCAAGCACGCACTGAACTATTCTTTCAACAATGATTACAGCGCCCAATTGGAGCTGGAAGATAAACTGCAACAGGAAGCTGCACTCAGCTATGATTATCGTGAAGGCATCGATGCATTCATTAATAAAAGAAAACCTGAATTCAAAGGAGAATGAATAAAGACACCGTAGCAAGAGAAGTAGTGGACCATATGATGGACCACGACGCATTCAGCCAATGGCTGGGTATTGAAGTACTGGAGATCACAGAAGGTTACAGCCGGATCAGCATGACCATCAGGAAGGAGATGGTGAACGGATTTGGAATTGTGCATGGAGGTGTTCCCTTTGCATTTGCTGACTCTGCTTTTGCATTTGCCTGCAACAACCGAAACAATCTTTCAGTGGCCCTGGATGTGACCATCAGCTTCATGAAAGCTATGCACATTGGGGATACCCTGATCGCAGAGGCCAGGGAGATCCATAATGGAAGAAGTACAGGCGTATACCTGATCAATATTCATAACCAGAAAAATGAACAGGTTGCCTTATTCAAGGGAACCTGTTTCAGGACAGGTAAAACCCTGATCTAATCTGTTTTTCAGATCAACACTAAATCCCAAACAACATCATGAAAAAAATCTCTTACTGGGCAAAAAAAAATCCAGGAATTGCCTGGGTTCTGATCGCCGGGGCACATTTCGGATTGGCCTGGCTTGCGTTTTTGTTATCTCAGCTCCTGCTGCAATCGGGTATTGAATTCAATGGCAAGGCATTTTTTACGATCCTGGTGTTCTTCGTCCCGCTTGCTTTATTTTATCCGGCTAAAAAGAAATACTACGCCAGGAAAACATTCGACCTGGCACTAACCCTTCAGGGTTTCATTCTTTTCACTATTCTGTTCAACACGAATCTTCTTCAGAAAGAACATTACCGATCCGCTTATTCAGCCATAGGCGTAACCGATAGTTCGGTTTTCAAATACAAGGCTTCCGAAAAAATACTGACCGATTTCCAGAAAAATCACCAGAAGCTTTCCAAAAAAGATGGAAGAACGCTTAGGAAAGAATTGAAGTTCCAGTCAAAAAAATGGATCCATCAAAATAATAAATCGCAAAACGATAAAACTGGCGAGATCATTGCCATTATTCTGCTGGCAATATTGATCTCAATGGGAGTTTTATTGCTTGCCTGCGCCATTGGCTGTGGGGGAGCTGAAGTACTGGCTGCCATTGTAGCTATTGGCGGCATTGTAGCAGTGATCTGGCTGACCGTGGTGATGATCAACCGGGTGAACCGGAAAAAACGCGAAGAGGCTATTCCGAAACAAAAAACTTGAGCATGTTTTACGCTTTCAAGGGATTCAGGCCTGTAGTGGATCCATCTTCTTTTGTTCATCCCGCTGCCACGGTAACTGGAAATGTGATCATCGGGAAGGATGTTTACATAGGGCCGGGGGCCGCATTAAGGGGCGATTGGGGCGGCATTATTATTGAAGATGGATGCAATGTGCAGGAAAACTGTGTGATACATATGTTCCCCGGGGTTACGGTCATTCTCAGGAAAGGAGCGCATATAGGCCATGGCGCCATTATACATGGGGCGACAATTGGACCTAACTCATTGATTGGCATGAATGCAGTGATCATGGACAATGTGGAGATCGGGGAAGAATGCATTGTGGGGGCCTTATCTTTTGTGAAAGCCGATGAGAAGATCCCACCGAGGAGCCTGGTGGCCGGAAATCCGGCCCGGATCATCAAATCAGTGACGGATGAAATGATAAACTGGAAAACGGAGGGTACCCGGCTTTACCAGCGTTTACCCGCCGAGATTCAGGCAGAATGGTTACCTTGCGAGCCCTTAGCCGCTATTGAACCGGAAAGACCTTCGCAAGAGGTATTATATCACACTTGGGAACAAGTAAAAAGTAAGAAGTAACTACTTCTCAATTTTTAATTAGCATGGAGCGCTCGAATTTCGTTGACCAGATAAAAATTTTCTGCCGTACAGGACACGGTGGTGCAGGAAGCAAGCATTTCCTGCGCACCAAATTCAATGCACAGGCAGGTCCTGATGGCGGCGATGGCGGACGTGGCGCCAATATCATACTTAAAGGAAACAAGAACCTCTGGACCCTTCTCCACCTTCGTTACTATAAAAATGTACTGGCTGAAGACGGAAAAGGAGGTGATAAGAATAATATGAGCGGCCGCGATGGCAAAGACATTATCATTGAAGTTCCCCTGGGTACGGTAGCCCGTGATGCAGAAACAGAAGAAAAAGAAGCCGAGATACTGGAAGATGGTCAAACCGTGGTTTGGCTGCGGGGAGGCCGGGGCGGACTGGGAAATGCCCATTTCGCAACGCCTACCAACCAGGCTCCTGAATATGCCCAGCCCGGAGAACCAGGAGTGGAAGGCTGGAAAGTTCTTGAACTGAAAGTATTGGCCGATGTTGGGCTGGTAGGATTCCCCAACGCGGGAAAATCCACACTACTGTCAGTGATCTCTGCAGCAAAACCAAAGATCGCCGACTACGCGTTTACCACGCTTGTACCTCAGCTTGGAATGGTTGAGTACAGGGACGGAAGATCTTTTTGCGTAGCAGACCTGCCCGGTATCATAGAAGGCGCTGCAGAAGGCAAAGGACTTGGACACCGGTTCCTCAGGCATATTGAAAGGAACTCGATCTTGCTGTTTGTGATCCCTGCCGACAGCAAAGACCATCGCGAGGAATTCAACATTCTGCTCAATGAGCTCGAGATGTATAATCCGGAGCTCCTGCATAAGAACTTCGTGATCGCTATCAGCAAGTCTGATATGCTGGACGAAGAACTGAAAGAAGCCATTAACAAAGAACTTCCTAAAAATATCCCTCACATTTTTATTTCTGCGGTAACGCAGAAAGGTTTACAGGAACTCAAAGACCTGCTTTGGGACACCTTGCAACCTGAAGAACAAACTAAGAATATATAAATCAACAGGATGTACCATGAAAAAGATTCTGATTGCAGCACTACTTCTGCTTAATGTAATTTTTGCAAGTGCCGATGAAGGCATGTGGCTGCCCCATTTGTTAGGGCAGCAGATCTACGACGAAATGGTGAAGAAAGGACTTAAACTCACCAAAGATCAATTGTACAATATCAACAAACCTTCGCTTAAAGATGCCATTGTGATCTTCGGAAGAGGATGTACGGGCGAGCTGGTAAGTAATGAAGGCCTGGTATTTACCAATCACCATTGCGGCTACGACGAAGTTGCACATGCAAGTACAGTGCAGAACAACTTCCTCAAGAACGGCTTCTATGCAAAAACGAAAGCAGAAGAAATTCCCGCGCCCGGTTTAACCGTGCAGTTCCTTTTGAAAATAGAAGACGTAACAAAAGAAATGGACAGCGCCATCGGCAACCTCTCCGGGCTGGACCGTGCAAAGAAAGTGCAGGAAATTTCAGCGGCCATCAGCGCCAGGTATGCCAATGCAGATGAGAAGATCAGTGCCCGCGTAACACCGCATTTCAAAGGCAACCAATACCTGGTATTTGTTTACCAGACCTACAGTGATGTAAGAATGGTGGGCATACCGCCGGAAAACGTAGGCAAATTCGGAGGTGATACGGATAACTGGGAATGGCCCCGCCATACAGGAGATTTCTCCGTGTGGAGAGTATATATGGGCAAAGATGGTAAACCCGCCAATTATGATGCTGGCAATCTGCCATTCAAACCTAAATATGTACTGCCTGTTTCATTGAAAGGAGTAAAAGAAGGAGATTTCTCCATGATCTGGGGCTATCCCGGATCTACCAACCGATACGAATCTTCTTTTGGTGTTAAACTGAAAACCGAGGTTGAAAATCCAACACTGGTGGCCCTCAGGGATATGAGGCTGAAGCATATGTTTGATGAAATGAAGAAAGATGAGAAGATCAAACTCAAACTGGGTGCTTCCTATGCAAGTATCGCCAATTACTGGAAATTCTATGATGGCGAAACCAAGCAATTACTGAAGTACAAAGTGTACGAACAGAAACTTGCTGATGAACAGAAGTTCCAGGCATGGGCCAAAGGAAAACCTGAATTTGAAAATATTTTCCCTGATTGGAGCAAGGCCTATGATAAATGGAAACCCTATGCAAAACATCGGGTTTACCTGCGCGAAGGCATCCTGGGAAGCACCACACTTGCTTTTGCTTCATCGCTGATGTTGCTGGAGTCCGAACTGGTAAAGAAAGGACCAGATAATGCCGATGTGAAAAAACTGTTAGCCTCACTGGACAAGAACAGGCAAAATTTCCTGGCCGGTTATGAAGAAGATGCAGAGAAGAACATCATCCGTGATGTACTTCAGATGTTTTATAACAACATAGACAAGAATCAGCATCCTATTGGATTTTACGAAGGCATAAAGAATCAGTTTGGTGATCTGAAAGAAAGAATGACCTATCAGAAATTTGCCCTGAACCTGATCGGCACAACCATGGTTCTGAATAACGACAAATGGAAGAAGTTCATAGAAAATCCTGATGCGGTAGTACTTCAGAATGATCCGGCGTTTTCTACGGTGAGCCAATTCATGCGAAACTACGACAGCAAGATCGCGCCCATATACAATCAGTTCGCAGCTGCAAACAGTGATGCAGGAAGACTTTACCTCAAAGGGGTGGCCCAAATGGAGCCGGGCAAGAAGAGATATCCTGACGCTGTTTTTACCATGAGGGTAAGTTATGGATCAGTGAAGTCTTACAAACCCCGTGATGCAGTTAGCTATGATTATGTCACCACCACCAATGGTGTGATGGAGAAATACAAACCGGGGGATTATGAGTTCGATCTCACTGACAGGTACAGGGAGCTGGTAGCCAATAAGGATTTCGGTCAGTATAAAGATGCGGCGCGTAATACGATGGTTGTTGGATTTACAACAAACAATGATATCACGGGTGGTAATTCAGGCTCTCCTGTGTTGAATGGCAATGGTGAATTGATTGGCCTGGCCTTCGATGGCAATTATGAAGCACTCAGTCACCAGATCGCTTTTGATAAAGACCTCAATCGTACCATATGTGTGGATATACGGTATGTGTTGTGGTGTATCGATAAGCTGGGCGGAGGATCTAATATCATTAAGGAGTTGAAAATCGTCAAATAGATAGAGAGATAGAAAGTTAGGGAGATAGTGAGTGAAAGGCTCCCTATCTCCCTAACTTTCTATCTAACTATCTAAACTCCGCCAGAGATGCAAACAAGCATAACTGCGAAACGGTCTCCACGCCTCGGCAATCTCCAACATGTCCGCCTTCATCTTCTTCTTGTCAGTCTTATCGATACCGTATAAATTGACCATGGCATTCTGGATGCCCAGATCGTCCACGGCAAATACATCTTCACGGCCTAACGTAAACATCAAGAGCATCTCAACCGTCCATCGGCCCACGCCTTTAATAGGCACCAGGTAATCGATCACTTCATCATCACTCATCTTATTCAGCTTTTTATCTTCCATACCCTGCTCCATGGCAAACCTGGCTACATTATGAATATAACTGGCCTTGGCATTGGAAAAACCTATACCCCTGAGCGTTGTTACCGGTGTATCTATGATTTGTTGGGGAGTGGGGAACTTGCCTTCATAAAGCTGCAAAAATCTGTCTTTGATCACGCGGGCCACCTTCGTAGATAACTGCTGACTTAAAATAGACAGGCAAAGATGGAGATAGGCGTTCTTCTTCTTTGTTATTTCAATTTCGCCGTGTTCTTTGATCAGGCGCTTTAATATCTTGTCTTTCCCCAGATTTTTTTGGTACATGCCCAAATGTACCGATGTAGTTAATAATTCAATAACCATTTATCAATATTCAATTAACGCCTGGGAGAGAAATTCGTAAAACCCCATTCTACTTGAAAACAAAAGTTAAAACCATCGTACTCTCTGATATACACCTGGGCATTCAGAATTCCAGGGTCAGAGAAGTAGTTCATTTCCTTCGTCATCATGCCTGCGAAAGGCTGATACTGAATGGCGATATCATCGACGGGTGGCAGCTCCGGAAATCCGGACGCTGGAAGAAGAAACACACAGCGTTTTTCAAACTGATCATGAAATGGCTGTCCCGTACCAATACCGAAGTGATCTACCTGCGGGGCAATCACGATGATTTCCTGGACGAAGTGCTGCCACTGCAACTTGGAAATTTCTCCATACAAAGGCACCATATCATAGAATCAGCAGGGAAAAGATATTTCGTGGTGCATGGCGATATTTTTGATTCAGTGACCACCAATCTCAAATGGATCGCAAAACTTGGAGATGTAGGGTATACTTTACTGTTATGGATGAACAGGCATTATAATAACTACAGGAGAAGAAGAAACCTTCCCTATTATTCCTTATCCCAGATCGTCAAACAAAAAGTAAAACAGGCCGTGAGTTTCATATCAGACTACGAGCAGGAACTCTGTGCCGTAGCCAAAGCAGAACATTGCCAGGGAGTGATATGCGGACATATCCATCAGCCCGATAATAAGTTCGTCAACAATATCCACTACCTGAATTCAGGAGACTGGGTAGAAACCATGAGCGCACTGGTTGAATCAACATCGGGCGAATGGGAAATAGTTTATTATGAAGAATGGCTGAAACAACATCGTGAAGATCAGCAAACAGAAACTACCAGCTTCTCAGGCGATTGGGAAGATGAACTGGAATCTATTTTAAACACCCAATATGAGCAGTAAGAAATTTGTTTTTGCAGTCCAGGGAGAAGGCCGGGGACATCTGACCCAGGCCATAGCTGTCTATGAGATGCTGATCCGCCATGGTCATACAGTTTCTCTTGTGATAGTTGGCAGCAGCAAGAACAGGCAGATCCCTGAATTCTTCACGAGAAAATTCAACATTCCAGTGGTCTCTGTAGCCAGTCCCAATTTCACTACTGACAACAAAAGCAAATCGATCAGGCTGGGCAAAACAGTGATCGATAATATGCTGAAGATAAATGATTACAGGCGCAGCCTTAAGATCATCAGTGACGCTATCAAAGAACACCAGCCCGATATCATTATCAATTTCTATGAGCCCCTGATTGCTTTGTACGCGAGGATAAACAAATGTTCTGCCCGGATCATCGCGATAGCACATCAGTATATTTATCTCCATCCCAGTTTCCGCTTTCCGGGAGGCAATAACCTCCAGTCCTTGGCCATCACCTGGTATACCAGGCTCACGGCTCATGGCTCTGATCTCCAACTTGCCATCTCGATGTACGATATACCGAAGGCAAAAAATAAAACCCTGGAAGTCTGCCCTCCTTTATTGCGCAGGCAGATCTTCACACTGGACAGCACAGCAGAAGATTTCATCCTGGTCTATTTACTGAATAGCGGCTATGCGCAGGATATAGTGAAATATCACAAAAAAAATCCTGACGTAAAATTGATCTGCTTCACTGACAGTAAGGAGGTGCGGGAACAGCACCATGGTGAACTGAAGCTTCACGAGAACCTGGTGTTCTATTCACTGAACGACTATAAATTTCTTGATCTGATGTCCAGGTGCAAAGGCCTGGTATGCACGGCAGGTTTTGAGTCAGTTTGCGAAGCTATGTATCTCGACAAACCCGTGATGATGGTGCCGGTAAAAGGGCATTATGAGCAATACTGCAATGCCAGGGATGCCAGCAGGATCGGTGCGGGGATCTATGCAGAGGAATTTGACATCTCAAAAATGGAGGATTGCTTCCTGTTCTATGATAAGAAGAAAAATGAAAGTTACCGTGCCTGGGTGAACCAATTTGAAGCACAGTTCATGAAAAGCATAGAAACATTTGTCAGAGAGGCTGAGAGTCAAAGAGCCAGAGAGTCAGAGTCAGAGAAGCAGGTATACAAGATTTTCAAAGCAAAGGTGCGGAAAGCTCTGGCCCTCTGACTTTGACTCTCTGCCTCTCTGACTCTCTGGCTCTCTAAATGAGTCTAGCCGAGAGACCAACTTACAGACCCGTCTTTTTCATCTTTTAAAAGAATTCCCATTTCCTGCAGTGAGTTCCTGATCTTGTCTGAGGTCATGAAATCTTTGCGGCCGCGGGCTTCTTTACGGATATCGATGATGAGTTTCAACACACCATCCAGTTTATCGTTATCCCCTGCCCTTTCACTCTCCAGTCCAAAGATATCTTCGAGATATTGCTTCATTTTTTTCTGAAGAGAGTCAATAGCATCGACAGAAAGGGTAGCTTTTTCAAGTGATCCGCTCTTGAACGAGTTGATCAGGTTCACCATAGTGAACATATTGGCCAGCACTTTAGCGGTATTGAAATCGTCGTTCATGAACTCATCGAATTCCGCAGTGAGTGCAAGCAATTGTTTTTCAACTTCCGCATCTACCTGTTTTGCCGGATCATGTTTCATCTGGAGCAGCAACTCATAGGCTTCCCAAAGCCTCTTCATCCCCTTCTCTGCAGCCTGCAAC
Source organism: Chitinophagaceae bacterium (assembly GCA_035298945.1). Classification (GTDB taxonomy): domain Bacteria; phylum Bacteroidota; class Bacteroidia; order Chitinophagales; family Chitinophagaceae; genus Pollutibacter. Next base: position 15,211 of record DATGXN010000413.1, read on the forward strand.
GCTTCGTTGCTGAAATCAAGTGTGGAACGATAATGTGTTTGCAGAATGAAGAATCGGATGGTCATGGGCGTATACGCCTGTACCAGCATCGGGTGACTGCCGCTGAACAACTCGCTCAGCTTGATCACATTGTTATAACTCTTACCCATCTTCTTGCCGTTGATGGTGATCATGTTATTATGCAGCCAATACCTGGCGGGAATATGATGATTGCATACCACGCTCTGTGCGATCTCGCACTCGTGATGCGGGAACTGCAGATCCATTCCTCCGCCATGAATGTCGAACTGCTCCCCAAGATATTTTGTACTCATGGCCGAGCACTCAATATGCCAGCCCGGGAATCCCACACCCCATGGGCTTTGCCAGCGCATGATATGTTCCGGTGAAGCATTCTTCCATAAAGCGAAGTCAGATTTATTTCTTTTCTCATCCTGCGATTCAAGTTCGCGGGTAGTTTCCAATTGTTCTTCGATCACCCTGCCACTCAGGATACCGTAGGGCATGCCTTTCTTTCCAAAATCCTTGTGATATTTTTCTACATCGAAATACACTGATCCATTGGCTACATAGGCATAACCGTCTGCAATGATCTTTTCGATCATCACGATCTGCTCAACAATATGACCTGTTGCTGTGGGCTCAATGGTTGGATCCAGATTATTGAATTGCTTCATGGCCCAATGGAAAAGGTTGGTGTATTTCTGTACCAACTCCATCGGTTCCAGTTTTTCCAGAACGGCTTTTTTAGAGATCTTGTCTTCCGCCTCCCTGCCTTCTTCCTCAAAATGTCCTGCATCTGTAATATTCCTTACGTAACGCACTTTATAGCCCAGGTAAGTGAGGTACCTGAAGATGATATCAAAGGTGATAAATGGACGGGCATGCCCGAGGTGAGATTCGCCGCTTACCGTAGGGCCGCACACATAAAGACCAACAAGTCCGGGTGTTATCGATTCAAATGTCTCCTTCTGCCTGGTCAGGGAATTATATACTTTCAATGACATGCCCCAAAAATATCATTTTTTAGGTAGTTCTATGTCGGTGATAAGCCCCCGGTGATCGGATAATTGTTTGGTGACGGGTTTGAACTGAATGACTTCCATGTTTGGATCGGTGAAAATATAGTCGATCCGCAGGGTGGGCAGCCAACTCAGGAATTTGGACCTGCCGCTCATGAATGTTTTACCCAGGCCCGATCCTTTTTCCAAAAATGCATCTTTTCGTTGCCCCCGGATGGTCACGTAGGAGTAGGAAGAAGGCACATCGTTAAGATCGCCGCAAAGCACCACGGGGTAAGGGGAAGTGCTCAGCTTCTGATGGATAATATCGGCCTGCATCCCGCGTAACGTAAAAGCATACCTCATTTTCCGGTATATATTTTTCGACGCTTTCAGGCCTGTATCAGCCTGGCTCTTGATCCGGTACAGATCCTGGTAGTCGCGGTTCAGGAATCCATAGCTCTGCATATGAAAAGTTGCCACCCGGATTGTATCTGTATTGATGAGCAGGTCTGCCGCTACAGGATCTTCAGCAGCGGTAGATATCTCCTTAGGCATATCGTAGATATAGGATTTGAGGATCGGATAACGGGAAAAAATGACCGTGCCTGAATTGGAACTGCTGTTGGGGCTTTTAAGCAATGCAAAAGCATAATACTTGTAACCCATCTTCTGGAACAATTCAAGATTCCTGCTTTTTTTGGTAGACGTATAGAATTCCTGGAAGCAGATGATATCCGGATCATAATTCTCCACTTCTTCTACAATAGCGCCCAGGTTATTTTTCTTCGGATCGAAATAATCAGCATAATAAGGGGCAAAGCGCCGCACATTCCAGGTCATGACCCGCACATGATCTTTATCTTTCTGCATCACAAATGCTGCTGTGGAACCGATTGAAAATAGAGTGCCGATATTTTTATAAGAGAAAAGAAGGACCAGTAGCCCGATAAGTGCAAAACGAGGCCGGATGAACAGGCAGATAACGGTGAGTACAATCAATACGAGGAGAAGGTAGGGGAACAATAAACCAACGAAACCTACATGCCACCAGTTGGCCGGATTCACATATGTTGTGAGGGATGCCACAAGGAAGAGCACGGTAGCTGTAATATATCCCAGTAAGAAGAAGTTGCCGGCTGCCTTACGTAGCATGACCAAATTTACAAATCTTCTTCACTTGCCCTCTTGAGCAGTTCTTTTTCTTCTTCGGTGAGGCGTTCGTAGCCTTTGAGGTTGATCTTATCGAGGATCTCGTCGATCCTTTGCTGGGTAAGATTGGAGGTTTTCTTGTATGGCTGCTGTCCGCGGGTGTTATAGAATACTTCCTGCTTGATGGGCCTGCGCTGAACCGTTTTCTTTTTAGGATTGAAAAGGTTGATGAACCAATCGTACATGCTGTTCATCCATGCACCCCAGTCGTTACCGGATTTGAGAGACTGCACAAACAGAAAACCTGTGAGTGCAGCGGCAATATGAGGGAAGAACCAGGCGGGCCTGGCCGTCAAATAAAAAACATCGATCACAAGAAACACGATGGTCATCACCCAAAGCGGTATTCCACCTCCGATCATCGGGAATAAGCGATATCCAGGCGCGAATGCTGTGGCACCTATAGCAACAGCCATGATGGGGGCTATTGCGCCAAAATAAAACTGCGTCTCAGGCGCTTGTTTTAATTGTGGGAAGATGGCATAGCAAAGCAGGTAAACCCCGGCACTGATCACTGCCCCATAAAGATATAGGGGGATGATCCTGCGGTTACCGGTAAGATCCTGGAATATGTAGCCGTAGGTCCATAACCAGAACATGTTGCTGAGCAACATCCAGAAATCCATTTGTGTGAATCCGGAACTCAGTATGGTCCAGGGTCTCGTGATAAAAGTGGAAAAATCAGCAGGCATGCTGAACCACTCAAAAACCTGTTTATAATAGTTGGCTTCTATTCCGCCCGAAAGGCCGTATACAGCAAGGATAAAGCGGAGTGTGATATAGACAAATACATTCAGTATGATCAACATCAGGAGTGCATTATTCTCACTCCAGATCGACACCCTCCTTTTCACTGAATAATCGCGGTAGCCCATAATGATGTTTTCACCTCTATGTAAATGTAAAAAATCTATCTCCTTCCAGAAAAGTTAATTAATAAAACGTTTTACGATTTCTTTTGTTCCAAATGAGTAACAATATGATACCTACCAATGCTCCGCCCACGTGGGCAAAATGGGCCACGCCGGTTGACTGGCTTGAAAATCCGCCGATCAGGTCAAGCGCGATCAGTCCCATCATAGCATATTTCGCCTTGATAGGAAATGGAATGGGCAGAATCAGCAACTGGCTGTTGGGGAATGTAAAAGCAAATGCCGCGAAGATACCCATCACTGCCCCCGAGGCCCCCATAGTAGGCACATTCAGGTTGCTGTAATAAACATCAGGCCCTATATATCCCTGTGAGAAAAGGGGTTCCAACTGCCTGAGATCGTACCAGAGTGCCACCATATGAACCAATGCTGCTCCAACACCGCAGATCAGGTAGAACAGCAGGAATCTTTTTGAACCCCAAAGGTTTTCCAAAGTGCTGCCAAACATCCACAATGCGAACATATTGAAGAGGATATGGAAGAAATTACCTGGATCGTGCAGGAACATATAGGATATGAACTGCCAGGGTTTATAGTATTCAGATTTAACATAGTGAAGGGCGAAAAGATTTTCAATCGGGATCAGTTGCTTACCCACGGTGATCTGGGCCAGCCAAACCAGTGCATTGATGATCAATAGGTTTTTTATAACGGGTGGAAGCACCTGGAATCCTCGGGGACGTATCTCGGTTGAGTTCATGATATAAAGATAATCGTTGTTAGAATGTGGGGAATGTGATGAATGTGGGAAATGTGACCCTGCTCACTGCTTTCTGCTCACTGTTCACTTAAACGTAGTTTTAATTGAACCACGTTCTCAATATGGTGCGTATGCGGAAACATATCCACCGGCTGGATCTTTTCCACCCTGTATTTCTCATCCAGCAACTGGAGGTCACGGGCCTGTGTTGCCGGATTGCAGCTTACATATACTACAGTGGGAGCAGAAATATCAAGCAGCTTTCTGACCAGTTTCTCATGCATGCCGGCACGGGGAGGATCTGTCACCACCACGTCTGGCCTGCCATGCTGATCAAAGAAAACATCATTGCAGATATCCACTACATCTCCGGCATGGAAACTCGCATTGCCCACTTTATTGATCTCTGCATTGATACGTGCATCGTCTATCGCTTCACTGATCACCTCCACACCTACCAGCTTCTTCACCCCCTTGCTGCAGAAGATCCCGATACTGCCGGTACCACAGTAAAGATCATACAACACTTCCCCGCCGCTCAGTTCCGCATAGTCCCTGGTTACTTTATACAATAACTCCCCTTGCCGGGAATTGGTTTGAAAAAAAGATTTCGGGCCTATCTTGAAACTGAATTCCTCCAGTTTCTCCAGGATGAAACCCTTCCCATAAAACACCACCGGCTCAAGGTCGTGGATACTATCGTTCACCTTGGGATTGACGGTGTAAACGAAGGTGGTGATCTCAGGAAACTTTTCCAACAGCTCAGAAGCTATCTCTTTGATCGCTTCTTTATCTTCATATCCCACACATAAATTGATCATCAGCTCTCCCGTAGTGGCATACCTGATGATGAGGTTCCGGAGAAAACCCACATGATTCCGGATATCATAGAAGGAAAATCCATGTTTGAGGGCGATCTGCCGCACATGGTTCCTGATGGCATTGGAAGGCTCGGCCTGTAAATGACATTCGGATATATCGATCACCTTGTCAAACCATTTGGGAATATGGTAGCCTAACGCCGGCTCAAATGCAGCATCAGGGCTCCTTTGCCTGAACTCTTCGTTGGTGAAGTATTTTTTATTGGAAAACGTGAACTCAAGTTTGTTCCGGTAATTGACCGTTTCTGAACAGCCAATGATCGGGTTCATGGGCGGCAATTCCACTTTACCAATCCGGGAAAGATGATCTGCAACCTGCTTCTGCTTCATTGCCACCTGCTCCAGATAGGGGATCATCTGCCAGGAACAACCCCCGCAAACGCCAAAATGCCGGCAAAATGGGTCTACCCGGCGATCTGAAAGCTTGTGAAACCTCAATACCTGCCCTTCTCCCCAGTCTTTTTTATTCTTTATTACCTGTATATCAACCACATCGCCCGGTACCGCCCCCTTGACGAAGATCACTTTGCCGTCAATTTTTGCCAATGCCTTCCCTTCTGCAGCATAGTCCGAGATCAATGCGTTATTGATAATCAACTGTTTTTTACTCTTCATGTCAAATTCAAAAGTAAAAAGTAAAAAGTAAAAAGGCCGCCTTTTGGGAGCCAGACGCACATTTAACTTTTTTACTTTTAACTTTTGATTTTTTACTTTTTACTTTACATACCCATGAACCTAAGATTACTCGTAGCCGTTTGTGCTTTTTTAACCTCTGCCACCCTTCAAGCCCAGAATGCCTGGGAGATCAAGGTCACCCTCAAGCCTTTTACTTCAGGATATCTTTTCCTGGCTCATCACTATGGATCCAAGCAAATGCTGGTGGACTCAGCCGCTATTGATAAGAATTCACAGGCTGTTTTCCAGGGTAAAGAGAAACTGGCCGGTGGTATTTATATGATCGTTTTCCCCAAGAAAGATGGGTGGATGGAAGTGATCATGGATAAAGAACAGCATTTCAGCATTACTGCCGATAGTGCGGATCTGATCAAAAGCATGACCGTTACCGGCTCCAGGGATAATCAACTGTTCAAGGACTATCTCCTCTATTCCCAGAAATATGGCGGCGAAATGAACGAACTCCAGAAGCAATATAAAGCCGCTACCACAAAAGCGGATTCTGCTAAGCTGGAAACACAGCTCCAGGCCAAGTCCAGGGAACTGAAAATCTATCGTGAAAAATTCATCGCTGAACATCCTCAACACCTGCTTTCTTCCATTTTTAAAGTATTCAAGGAACCTTCCATACCTGCAGAGATCACGGAACAGAATGCCAAAAACCAGTATTTCAGGAAAATGTATTGGGATTCCATGGACCTGAATGATGAGAGATTGATCAGGACGCCAGTGCTACAGGCCAAGTACGACAGGTTTTTTGATGACATCGTTCCCCCGCTTCCGGATACACTGATCATGGAAGTGGATGAGCTGATGCTGAGAGTAAGAGCAAATGAAGAGATGAAGAAATACACCT
>DATGXN010000414.1:0-10079 GCA_035298945.1 Chitinophagaceae bacterium
AAAAGGGGTACGACCAGGTGTTGTGGACCGATGCTTATGAACACAAATATGTCCAGGAAATTGGAGTGATGAATGTGTTCTTTGTGATCGGGAACAAGGCTTATACGCCCGACCTGGGGCAGGGAACTATATTGGCCGGTGTGACCCGCGACAGCGCCATTACCATTCTCAGGGAAATGGGTTTAACGGTGGAGGAAACGGCGATCAGTATAGACAAGATCATGGATGCCTATAAGGCAGGGGAGCTCAGGGAGGTGTTTGGAACCGGTACCGCCGCCACTATTTCATATATCAGGGAACTCCGCTATAAGGACTTTGTCATGGAATTCAATACGGATAGCTGGACCACAGCTCCGGAGCTGAAAAACCGGCTTAATGCCATCAGGGACGGGGAAGCCGAAGACAAGCATTCATGGCTTTTTAAGATCTAAAAATAGAGCGTCAGAGAGCCAGAGGGATAGAGAGACAGGATAATTGTGCACATTCTCTACATTCTCCTACATTTATCGCATTATTTTTTTTGCTCCACAAAAATATTCTGTTACCTTTGCCTCCCGTTTAAAAATCAGGGAACGAATGCCTACTATTCAACAATTAGTAAGAAAAGGAAGAGATATCATCAGGGCCAAGTCAAAATCAAGGGCTCTGGACGCTTGTCCGCAACGTCGCGGCGTATGTACACGTGTGTACACCACTACACCTAAAAAGCCGAATTCGGCGCTCAGGAAAGTGGCAAAAGTTCGTCTTACCAATAAAGTAGAAGTTATCGCATACATTCCCGGTGAAGGTCATAACCTGCAGGAGCACTCGATCGTACTGATCCGCGGTGGTCGTGTTAAAGATCTTCCAGGTGTAAGGTACCATATCGTAAGGGGCAGTCTTGACACAGCCGGTGTGAAAGACAGGAAGCAAAGCCGCTCCAAATACGGTACAAAACGCGAAAAAGCCAAAAAATAAGCCATCTCATACAAACTGATCATCCATGAGGAAAGCAAGAGCCAAAAAATTACCGATAGCACCAGATCCGAAGTTCAATGACGCTTTGGTGTCACGTTTTGTAAACAACCTGATGTGGCAGGGTAAAAAAGGTGCTTCACTCACCATTTTTTACGACGCACTGGATAAGGTTGCCAAAACAACCGGTGAAGATGGATACGAAATTTGGAAGAGAGCCCTCCAGAATGTATCACCAGCCGTGGAAGTAAGAAGCCGCAGGATCGGTGGTGCCACCTTTCAGATCCCTTCAGAAGTAAGGGCTGACAGGAAGATCTCTCTGAGTATCAAATGGCTGATCCGCTTCGCCAGGGATAGGAACGGAAGGTCAATGGCCGACAAACTCGCGAACGAGATCGTTGCTGCCAGCAAAGGTGAGGGCGGTGCTTTCAAGAAGAAAGAAGATACCCACAAAATGGCTGAAGCAAACAAAGCTTTCGCTCACTTCAGGGTTTAATACTAATTACCAACACATTGTATATAACAGTCCCGGATACCCGGGACTGTTCTTTTTTGGGGCCCTGATCAATCCCGCCTCGAAGTTTTTTTTATTGTCCCCTAACAGTCAAGCATTTATGCAACTGATTGATTTTCAATAAATAATAAATCTTACTTTACTAATTTGTTGAAAATCACGCAAATAATCTAAACGGCTTTATACTGAGCAAACCATCCCCTTCGTTATAATCAGGTAACATTCAAACCCTTGTAAAAACCCTGGTTGTATGCGTTTGATCCAATATCTGAAACCGAGGTTATTTTGCGTAGTCCTATGCATGATATTCTCAATGCCATTGATGGCCCAAGGCAATAGCAATTGCGCGGGCATCAGTGCTTCGATCTTTACATCAGAATCCCGTTGTAAGGCAACTGGTGTGATCACCATATTTGCTTTTGGTGGCTCTGGCCAATATAATTACCGGGTTCGCGGGCCTGTGAATACTTCCTATACTTCGTCAATCATTATTTCAGGGCTCCAGGCCGGAACTTATTTCGTTGATGTTAAAGACATTATCAATAATTGTACAAAAACCTTTAATAATATCATTGTGGCGGGCAATTATGTTGACCCGCGTTTTTCACTTACGGCAACCAATGTGACCTGCAAGAATGCAAGTAACGGGTCACTTACGGTTAACAGCCAAACCGGCGGCCGGGGTCCATTCAAATTCACCATTACAGCAGCCCCAAATGCGGGCCTCGTTGGCATTAATAACAGTACCGGTGCATTCCCTAACCTTCCGTCAGGGGATTATTCGGTCCAGATGGAAGATTCATGCAGTAATATCCAGACCAGGAGGGTGACCATATTACCTTATGATTGGTGGATCAGCACATCCGGTGGCAGTTTGACCGGCTGCGGTACTGCCAGCCTTTTTGTCAACCTGCAGGATAATAAAGGCAAGACTACTCCGGATCCTGTATTCAGTTCGTTCCAATACGGATGGGTTCGGGGTGCCGGAGATACTGTATGGAGCGCATCAAATACGTTCACCGCCAATATCGGAACCCGAAGGTCAGTTATGCTGGTGGCAAGGGATGGATGCGGTAACAGGGCCTCAGCAGCCTGGGCGGTAAATCCACGACCTGCGATCAGTGCCGCGGTACAAACCAGCCTGGTAAGTTGTAATTCATTCACGGCCACTGTCACAGGACAGGCCAATCTTACCAGTCCCCAGTATTGCCTGTTCAATAGCAGCAATGTTCAGCTGCAGTGCAATACAACGGGTACGTTTGCCGGACTTCCCGGTGGATCTTACACCGTGGCAGTAAGAGATGTGTGTTACGATACCACGATCAATGTACCCTTCACGGTAGTACAGCCCGTGCCCAATATCACAGGACAGGTGACATATAACAGAACATCATGTACAACTTTTGATGCCCAGGTGAACGGCCTGGTGAATTTTGAAAACCCACAATTCTGTGTATTTAAGAATAACGTACAGATAGTTTGTAACACAACAGGAAGTTTTGCCGGGCTCACCAATGGAACCTACGAGTTCAGGGTGAAAGACGGATGTTACGATACTACCATAGTGAGAACACTTACAGTGAATCCGCTTATACCTTCCGTATCATCTTCACCAGCGCTGTCTAATTACCTCTGTTCTACATTTGATGCAGCCATTACCGGTCAGACCAATCTGAACAATCCGGTATACACATTGAGACAGGGTGCAACGGTGATCGCAACAAATACTACCGGTTCATTCAGTGCTGTTCCTTACGGAGCATATTGTATCGATGTAAAGAATGATCCAGCTTGTTATGATACAACCATAACTGTTTGCTTCACCGGTGCAAAAATTCCGCCCAGTGTCAATGAATCAATTGCCATCGTGCGGAGATGTAATACAGTTAACCTTTCGGTAACAGGGCAGACGCAGATATATAATCCACAATACTGCGTTTTCGATATCAATAATCAACAATTGATTTGTAATACAGACGGAGTATTCTCTGATCTTCCTTACGGAACATATTGTATTCAGATCAAGAACGATCCGGCCTGTTATGACACAACTATTATAAGATGTCTGACAGTCGCTAAATTGATACCTGAACTGGGTTCAGTCAGTATCAGCCAGAGCGGATGCCTTGGATTCACCGCAACGATCAGTGGCGCTGCTAACCTCAGCGATCCCGTCTATACTTTAAAAGACCTGCTTGGAAATGTGATAGGTACTAACACATCCGGTTCGTTCAGCAATATTCCTTACGGAAGTTATTGTATGGAAATGCAGAACAACCCGCTCTGCTATGATACCCTGATCGTAAGATGCTTCTCTGCAGACAGGCCTAAACCAACAGGTGGTGTTGTAACTGCCAGTAATCTTACCTGTCCTGGTTTCACAGCTACTGTATCCGGACTGGTGAACTTCAACAATCCTACCTATACACTTAAGGATAACGGTGGAAACGTGATAAGCACTAATTCAACCGGTGTATTCAATATAACGGGATATGCTAATTACTGTATCGATGTGAAGAATGATCCTTTATGTTACGATACTACAATTACTGTATGTGTCAACCCCACCAGGCCAATACCTTCAGTAGGTGGAGTGACAAAAAGCAATCTGACCTGCACAGGATTCAATGTGACGGTAACAGGACAAAACCTGCTGACCAATCCAACCTATAACATACTGGATGCAGGTAATGCAGTAGTTGCTACCAATACCAGCGGCAGCTTCACCAACGTGCCATATGGTACCTATACCATGCAGGTAGTTGACGGATGTTATGAAACGCCATTCCTGATCCCATTCTCTGAAATACGGCCAGCGCTCAGTGTTACGGCTACGCCGGTGGCATCATGTTTCATGGGTAATACCAATATCACGATAACTGTTAATTCAGGTATGGGTCCATTCACTGCCACTGCGTTTGACCCACTGAATAATGTAGCAGGAACTGTAACCACATCAGCATCACTGATCAAACTCAATGACCTTCCTGGCCTCGCACCTGGTATGCAATACAGGGTAGAAGTGATCGATGCCTGCGGATTCACATCATCACAAATGGTGACGCCTGTTTTGTCAACAATAACAAAAACAATTCAGATCGTTCCGCAGTGTCCAACTGGTACATTGCCGGATGGTTCATCAGACGTAGTGATCAATGTAACATCAAACCTTGGTGCGCTGGTTCCAACTATTGTCAGCCAGGACGGTTCAACAACCAATATTCCATATTCGATCCAGGCCGGAACAGTGTTCACCTGGTATGCCCTTGGTCCTGCAACCTATGTTGTGCGATATGATCTGCCTGGTGGATGTACCAATAAATTATATGATACTGTTGTTGTATCACCATACACTTATCCGTCAATGGCGAACTCTGCTGTATATCAGTGCAGCAACAACAGCTTCAGTGTCAGTACAGAAATGATCGGAGGATCTGCACCGTATCAGTACCAGATCATTGCAAGCAGTCCATCATCACCATCCATCAATACAGGATGGCAGAGCAGCCCTATATTCACTATCAATAACGGAACAAGCTATTCACTGGTGAGGATGAGGGCCATCGATGCCTGTGGTAACTCATCATTGAGTGATGCAAGTGTATTGCCACTTGAAAATATTGTAGTGCAATCTTCCAGTACCTGTATGTTCACCAGTATTACCCTGGATGCATCTTATGTTGCCAACTCAGTATATACCTGGTATAAGAAAACTTCTGCAACAGACAGTGTGCAGGTAGGCACAGGTATTTCCTACACTATACCATACCTGACACCTTCAGATACGGGTACATATGTGGTGAAAATTTCAGTGAATAATGGTTGCCTTACAACAGCATCCTATTTCAACCTGACAGGAATATGCAATATTCTTCCTGCTGCGGCCCTCAATCTTACAGGCAAAAAAGCGGGTAAGTCGGCTGACCTGACCTGGAATGCGAGAGGTGAGAAGAATGTAAGGGAATATATTGTTGAGCGCACCAGCAACCAGGGCAGTGGCTTTAACTCGATCGGTTCCCTGAATGCTAAAACACCGGCAGGAGATAACAGTTACCAGTTCGCGGACAACAATCCTGCGATTGGAACCAATTTCTACAGGATCAAAGCAGTGGATATAGATGGCAAGATCATGTACAGCAACGTGATATCGCTGAACTGGGTATCCAATCAGATAGTGGTCTATCCGGTTCCGGCGAGGGATGTGGTGAATGTTATGATCTCCAGCAGCCAGAGCCAGGACATCCGGATCCAGCTTTATACCATGAACGGCCAGGTGCTGCAGGAGAAGATGGTTCCCCGTGTTCAACAGGCTACAATTCCTATCTACAGGAAGAATATGGCGGCAGGTATGTATCTGCTCCGCATCGTGGATCTGAAGTCTGGCGCCGTGCAAACCGAAAAGATAATCTTCGAGTAACCCCTAAGTCCTTCATAATCAACGGGCTGGTGATAATTTCACCAGCCTTTTTTTTCATTATTCACATTCATGGAGTAAGGAAATTTTTATCACAATTTCTTCGTAGCTTTGCACCCTCAAATTTCACAACCAATTTGTCATGGCAGACTTAAGATTTCAAAGAAACTTCGGTATCGCAGCCCATATCGACGCAGGTAAAACAACCTGTACGGAGCGTATCCTGTACTACACTGGTATGTCACATAAGATCGGTGAGGTGCATGATGGTGCGGCTACTACCGACTGGATGGAGCAGGAAAAAGAAAGGGGTATTACCATTACCTCAGCAGCGGTAACCTGTTTCTGGAATTTCCCAACACAACAGGGACAACCCATTCCAGACACAAAAAAATACAAGTTCAACATCATCGATACCCCCGGCCACGTGGATTTCACTGTGGAGGTGGAAAGGTCTATGCGTGTACTGGACGGGCTGGTAGCATTATTTTCTGCCGTTGATGGCGTGGAGCCACAGTCTGAGACTGTTTGGCGCCAGGCTAACCGTTATAAAGTTCCCCGTCTGGGATTCGTGAATAAGATGGATCGTGCGGGTGCAGACTTCCTGAATGTGGTAAAGCAGGTAAGGGAAATGCTGGGCGCAAAATCAGTTCCCCTGCAGCTTCCTATCGGTGCTGAAGATGATTTCAAGGGTATTGTTGACCTGATCACCCTGAAAGGTATTATCTGGCAGGAAGGCACACAGGGTTCCACCTATGAAGAGGTTGCCATCCCTGAGGATATGAAAGAAGATGTTGATTATTGGAGAGGCCAGCTGATCGAAGCGGTTGCTGAATATGATGATACCCTCATGGAGAAGTTCTTCGACGATCCTAACTCGATCAGCGAAGAGGAGATCCATGTGGCGATACGCAAGGCTACGATCGATATGAGTATCGTTCCTATGCTTTGTGGTTCTGCTTTCAAAAACAAAGGTGTTCAAACCATGCTGGACTGTGTGGTGCGCTACCTTCCAAGTCCGATGGATATTGAAGCCATCCTGGGTACCAATCCCGATACTGGCGAAGAGATCTCCCGTCAGCCTGATGCAAAAGAACCATTTGCTGCATTGGCTTTCAAGATCATGACCGATCCATTTGTTGGTCGCCTGGCGTTCTTCCGTTGCTATAGCGGTCATCTCGATGCCGGTTCATATGTAAAGAACATGAGGAGTGGCAAGAACGAGCGGATCAGCCGTATCATGCAGATGTACGCTAACAAGCAGAATCCTATTGATTTTATTGAGGCAGGTGATATTGGTGCAGCAGTAGGTTTCAAAGAGATCAAGACTGGTGATACGCTTTGTGATGAGGACCATCCGATCGTGTTGGAGAACATGTTCATCCCGGAACCTGTGATCTCAATAGCTGTGGAGCCTAAGGCCCAGGCTGATGTAGACAGGATGGGTATGGCGATTGGTAAGCTCATTGAAGAAGATCCTACACTGAGGGTTAAAACAGATGAAGAAACCGGCCAGACCGTATTGAGCGGTATGGGTGAACTTCACCTGGAGATCATCGTAGACAGGATGAAGCGTGAGTTTAAAGTTGAAGTTAACCAGGGAGCTCCCCAGGTGGCATATAAAGAAGCTTTCCAGGCAACTATTGAGCATAGGGAAGTACTGAAAAAACAAACCGGTGGTCGCGGTAAATTCGCCGACATCGTATTTGAATTCGGTCCCGCAGAAGAAGAGTGGCTGAAAGAAAACCCCGGCAAGCAAATGCAGTTTGTCAATGACATCTTTGGTGGTTCGATCCCCAGGGAATTCATTGCACCGATCCAGAAGGGCTTTGAACAAGCGATGACGAATGGTGTACTGGCAAACTACCCGGTTGAGCATATGAGAGTACGTATTTTCGACGGTAGCTACCACCAGGTTGACTCTGATGGTATGTCGTTCGAACTTTGTGCCCGTAGCGGATTCAGGGAAGCGGCCAGGAAAGCTAAGCCGGTGTTGCTGGAGCCTATCATGAAAGTTGAGGTGATCACACCTGAACAATATATGGGTGATGTTACCGGTGACCTGAACAGGCGTCGTGGTCTTCTGGAAGGCATGGACAGCAGGGCAGGGGCCCAGGTGATCAAAGCCAAGGTTCCGTTGAGCGAGATGTTCGGTTATGTGACCCAACTCCGTTCGCTGAGCTCAGGAAGGGCTACCTCCACCATGGAATTCTCACATTACTCTCCTGCGCCAAGCGGAGTCGCCGAGGAGGTGATTGCGAAGGTCAAAGGGAAAGCACATGCATAAAATGAAAAAGGCTCCGAAATGGAGCCTTTTTCATTTTATGGAATGTGATGAATGTGATAAATGTGATGAATGTGATGAATGAATGTGAGAATGAGGTTAATTGGCTCATTCCCAATCATTTCCATTCCCACATTCCATTCCCCCACATTATTTCACATTTATCAAATTTTCCCACATTTTTTTTGCGCAAGCAAATATTTCTCCCTACTTTTGCATCCCCATTGAAAAGTGGGATATAAAGTATGTCACAGCGTATCAGGATAAAATTGCAGTCTTACGATCACAACCTGGTTGATAAATCAGCTGAAAAGATCGTGAAAACAGTGCGCAGCACAGGAGCGGTAGTAACAGGACCAATTCCCCTGCCCACCCGTAAGAAGATATTCACCGTACTTCGTTCACCACACGTGAACAAGAAGGCACGTGAGCAGTTCGAGCTTTGCACGCATAAGCGTCTTCTCGACATTTATACATCGTCTTCACGTACTGTGGATGCGCTGAGTAAGCTGGATCTGCCCAGCGGTGTGGAAGTTGAGATCAAAGCCTGACGGCTGATCATTAGTTCTTTTTATTCATCTCCCAATTTCTTCTGCGTTGTAGAAGAGAAGTAGGAGCGCTGAAACAAAATTTAATCCCGCAAGTGCGGGACTGAAATATGAACAAGCCCTTCGAGGTTTGTTTACTACCGGTACTTCCATCGCCCTCCGGAGCTTCGGCCAGGAGGGAAGAAAAACGATACAAGGAAAAGGTCGGTGGCAAACACAGGATTGAAGTATGCGGTTGTACCGTACTGTCCTCATAACCGGGGAGGGGCAAAAAAATTATACAATGAAAGGTATTATCGGAAAGAAAATCGGGATGACCAGCATCTTCAGTGCTGATGGTAAGCAGACTCCCTGCACCATTATAGAAGCAGGTCCCTGTACCGTTACCCAGGTAAAGTCATCAGACTCTGACGGTTACAACGCACTCCAGTTAGCATTTGGCGACAAGAACGAAAAGCATTCCAACTCATCTGAAAAAGGACATTTCGCCAAAACCGGTTCATCTCCCAAGAAAGTAGTTAAAGAATTCCGCGATTATTCCATAGAAAAGAATGCCGGCGAAACCATTACCGTTGACATTTTCGCCGAAGGCGACAGTGTTGATGTTGTTGGTACTTCAAAAGGTAAAGGTTTCCAGGGTGTTGTAAAACGCCATGGATTCAGTGGTGTTGGTGAGCAGTCACATGGTCAGCATGACCGTCAGCGTGCTCCGGGTTCTATCGGTAACTCATCTGATGCATCACGTGTATTCAAAGGCATGCGCATGGCAGGCCGTATGGGTGGTGACAGGGTGAAGGTGAAAGGACTGAAAGTTGTCAAGATCTTCCCTGAAAAGAACTACATACTCGTGACCGGTTCTGTACCTGGTCATAATGGTTCAATTGTATACATTCAGAAATAACTAAACGGATTACGATGCAAGCAGATGTTTTAAATATAAAAGGAGAGAAAACCGGCAGAACGATTGAACTGCCTGATGAGATCTTCGGAATTGAACCCAACACGCATGTGGTTTATCTCGCCGTGAAACAATACCTGGCTGCACAGCGCCAGGGTACACATAAGGTGAAGACCCGTGCTGAAGTTCATGGTGCGAGCCGCAAGCTTCACCGTCAGAAAGGTACTGGTGGCGCTCGTAAGGGTAATATACGTAACCCGCTTTATAAAGGTGGTGGTACTGTATTTGGACCCAAGCCCCACGCTTACGATTTCAAACTGAACCGTAAGGTGAAGGACCTGGCCAAGATCAGCGCCCTGAGTGCAAAAGCAAAGGATAACAGTGTGGTGATCGTTGAAGATGTTACCATGAATGCTCCTAAAACAAAGGACTTCGCCGGTATCCTCGACAATCTGAAAGTGAGCGAT
>DATGXN010000415.1:0-16338 GCA_035298945.1 Chitinophagaceae bacterium
CTCATAGAGGAAAAAGGCTTTAACTGCATTGCCGTTGAAGGCGACTGGCCCGATGCCTTTCGGGTGAACCGCTTCATCAAAGGATATGAAACCAGTGAAAAGAATGCCATTGAGGTACTTAAGAATTTCACCCGCTGGCCAACCTGGATGTGGGCGAACTGGGAAATGGTTGCCCTGGTGAACTGGATGAAAGAACATAACAGGTCCAAGCCCCTCAATCGAAAAGTTGGGTTTTATGGACTGGATGTATACAGTCTGTGGGAAAGCATGCAAAGCATCATGGACTACCTGGAGAAAACAGATCCGGCCGCCATGCGCCTTGCAGAAGAGGCTTTCCACTGTTTTGAACCCTACCGTAAGGGCGAAGGTATATCCTATGGCAGGGCTTCCCGGTTTGTTCCTGAACTTTGCCAATCTGAAGTGAAGGATCTTCTCCTGAACATCAGGCAAAAAATTACCTCGTATAATACAGATCCTGAAAATGTGTTCAGTGTTGAACAGAATGCACGGATAGCTGTCAATGCCGAAGAATATTATCGCATCATGCTGGAAGGCGGGCCGCACAGCTGGAACCTGCGCGATAAACATATGGCCGATACCCTGGAAAGACTGCTTGAATTTCACGGACCTGATTCCAGGATCATCGTCTGGGCGCACAATACCCACATCGGCGATGCACGTGCCACTGATATGGTGGACGAAGGCATGTTCAACCTCGGAGAGATCGCCAGGATCAGGCATCAGCAGGAAGGTGTGGTGCTTGTGGGTTTTGGGTCTTACCAGGGTTCAGTGATCGCCGGCAGGTCGTGGGGTTCGGAAATGCACAGGATCCCCCTCCCGCCAGCCCGTGAAAACAGCTGGGAATACTATCTGCACCTGGCCGGCGAAGGAAATAAACTGATACTCACGGAAGACCTGCTCAATAATTACGTAATGATGGAAAAACATTATGGTCACAGGGCAGTAGGTGTTGTGTATGACCCCAGGTTTGAAGAATATGGTAACTACGTCCCTACCATCATCCCCCTGAGGTATGATGCATTTATCTACCTCAACGAAACAAAAGCATTATTCCCGCTGCATATCAAACCACATGGTAATGAAATGCCCGAAACCTATCCGTTTGGTGTGTAGTATTAAAACCTGACAATATGGATAAGAAGAAACATATTAATCCCGAATTTCCAAAACCAGATGTTCCTGAGTTTCAGCCCGGAGAAGATCCTTCTATCCCATTATTGCCGGAAGAAGAACCAGACATCATACCCGAGGAGGACCCGTTTGAAAATCCGCCGCCGTATGAAGTCCCGCCTCCAGGTGAAGCGCCGTAGGACAGGTTGCAGGTTACAGGTAACAGGTTGCAGAAAAAAGCAAACTGCTGCAACCTGAAAAAAAATACCCCGGGAAACTCCAACCCGGGGTAATATGAGACCTTAACTTTACTTGTTGTCCTGAGTCAAGGTATGGTGAAATATCAGTGAATTAAAGCGCAACCGATTGTCCTATATTAATGATGGACAAATAACTGAGGTTCTATCTCCTCCTTATAATGCATCTTTTCATCCGGATTATTCAATAAGCGTATCAGCATTTCTACTGCCTTCTCCCCTTGCATATAAGGAAACTGTTCTATTGAAATAATAGGTGGATGGGCTGTATAACTGGTGATGGACAAATGGGCAAAACTGGCGAACATGATTTCCTTATTGATCTTGATCCCCTTACTCTCCGCATATTGCACCGCATCCATGTGAACATATTCATTGAAAGATATGATGGCATTGGGCCGATTCTTCATGGAAAGAAAATTCTCCATCGCCTTGTACGTACTTTCAGTAGAGAGGTCAGATACCTCTACGAGTTGCATATCCACTTTCAACTTTCTGTTCGCCATTCCATCCATGTACCCTTTGAATCTTTGCTTGCTGGCCAGCAATTCTTCGGGTCCATTGATCAGAGCAATTCGCTTATAACCTTTTCCCAATAACCAGTTCACAATAGCCAGAGTTCCTTTATACATATTGCAGTACACCTGGTTGGTAGCTTCATCAGAAGGAACCCGATCAAAAAAAACGATGGGCTTACCCAGCTTTTCGAAATCAGAAAGCTGGTTCGTATATCTTGTCTTCTTGGAAAGTGAAATGATCATTCCATCCACACCCTGTTTCTTCATGGCACCCATTACCCTTAATTCTCTTTCAGGATCGTCATAGCTCTGCCCAAAGAAAATAGTGTAATCATTATCCAGTGCCGCGGCCTCAATACCGCTGATCGCCTGGGAGAAGAATTCTTCCCTGATGAAAGGGATTACCACACCAATGACATAAGTTCTTTTCTGCTTGAAAAAAATAGCCCTGTTATTGGGTTCATAGTTCAGCTCTTTCGCCAGCTTCTGTACTTCCATACGGGTCTTTAACCCGATCCGCTGGTTATTATTGAGCGCCCGTGATACGGTTGAAGGAGATACTTTCAGCCTGTTCGCAATCTCCTTAATGGTTGTTGTGTTAGGGTTTGTATGCATTCCTGCATCAAAGTAACTGAAGTGTTCAAACTATATCAAGTTTGATCCGGAATATTTAGTTAAACTGTACAAGAAGGCCTCAGGAATTGCAACCTGCACCCTGCCACCTGCAACCTGCTATTCAAGTATCCACCAGGAATAGGTTCCAGGTTGCAAGGTTACAGGTAGCAGAATTTTATAATCCCTGCTTACCGCAAAAGCTTTCGATACTCCTTCCTTTTCCCGGATCTTTACCGTTGTATGTAACCCGGTATAATACACAGGCACGGCAACCTCGGTCCTGATCTCTTTGTCCGTAGGATTGAACAACATCATCAGGCCTTTTTGCTTCAGCGCAGGATTCACGTGCAGCCACCCATCCCAGTCACGACCATCAGCTCTTCGGAGATGTACGATATCCGCATTAAGGATCTCTCTATATTTCTTGTACCAATTGATCACGCCAATTACGGTCTGCCTTGTCTTCTCGGTGTCGTATAACCTCGGCCCACGATAGCATGCCTGCACACCTGCACCATAGTACTGAATCATTAATTGTTCATAATCCTTCAAATGCTCACTCAGCGGCTCTAGTACCGCTTCAGGTCCACCACCCTGGTATCTTACCAATGGCACAAAACCCCAACCCATCGAAGGGGTTTTCTCCCAGGTACCGTCGAAAATATTCTGCCTGTTCAGGATCTTCTGGTTCTCCCTGGGCAGGGAAAAATTCACCTCGCGGTAGCCGATGGCGATCTTATGCGTACCATCCAGAAAATACCAGTCCGGCGCATTGATGTAAACCCCTTTCTCATTCAGCCAGCGATAGAGATCTTTTTGCATCTCCATCTGCCTCCACTGCGAATCGTCTAATCCTTTATGACCAGGATGGGTTGTTGAAGCACATTGGTCTCCCGGATAAGGACCATCATTTTCCCAAACATCAAAACCTGTATACGTGAAAAAGTTCTTGATCTTGTCACGGTAAGCCAATCCCCACTTGCTTCCGAAACAAGGCGCATTGCCAAAAAACGCACCCCCTGGCTTTCCGGTGACAGGGCTGATCACGTCATCTTCATCACTGATCCTTCTTGAACTGAACAGAGAATATCCGCCTATCATGATCCCTTTGCTATGCGCATAGTCAGTAAGTTTTTTCCAGCGGCTAAGATTTGCGTCCGACTGATCTTCCATATTCAGATGTGAACCAAAACTCAGGATCACAGCCTCGTAGCCCGTTGAATCACACTGGTCCACCGCCCTGATCACCTCCTCATCATTCTTACTAACAAGATGCATGAAAATGGGATTGGATGTTGTCCATGGCGCAACCTTGCTGTACATCTTTCTCACAAATAAACCCCTTCGCTCACGGTCGTAACTATCCATCAACAATTCATAGGTCCTGACCGATTTAAAACTTTCACCCGGATTCAATTCAATGCCAGGAGCTTTGTCTGGATAAACCTCCAGCACACAGGGTGTCTGGTAATTATAGTTCACCTGTGAAGTGTAGCTGCTGTCGATAAGCCAATGTGTTGTCTGATCACTGATCTGGTAACGCATGGCATTATTGAAGGCATAATTGGTTTCAATATAAATACCCTGCTGGGTTTTCATCTGGGCAGGACTTCCCACTACAGCACTCTCTTCCTCCACCAGGTCCAGGATCTCATTTTTCACCCTGTCTATTTTGTATGCCTGACCACCGCTATTCTGTAGCGTAACATATTTCACTATCAGTGGAATGCCATCATAGATCTCATAATGCACATTCACAGAAAGTCCTGGTAATAACGGCGAGGAATAGGCGAAAGAAAGAACCTTCCCCGTGGGGGATTTTTTATTTGGCGTCCAGCCCGCAGGCTTCCATTGTATCTGGTCTTTCAGATCAGTGACAGTATATCCTTTCAACTGAAGATCTTCACTATGAGCACTCAGCTGATCAACCCAATCGTTCAGGAGATAAGCTTTCTCTTTCTGACCGTACAGTCCGCCCACCCTGTGTTCCTTTCCATCAATCTTCAAAACTGCTTCCGGCTTTACGGCACGCAGCAACTGCTGCCCATTCATCAGGTTGGAATATTCGATACAGGCAACATTCGGACTCAGTCTGAACACTCTTTTTACCAGTCCGTTGTAAAGCACGATATCTTTTTTATCAGCACTCAGGTAAACAGCGGCCCTGATATCCGAAGGTTTTACAAGCCAGTCAGCTGAATATGATTTTAAATCCCGGGGCAGTGATGGAATAGCGGTTTGTGCTGCAGCCATTTGTGAGAACAGTGCAGCTACCAATAAGATCCTCTTCATGTTGGGTTAAGGGGCGTTTAGTAATTGATCTATATTATTGCCCGTAAGATACTGAACATTCCTTGTGATTTTTTCTGCATCCCAGTCCCACCAACGGATCTCCAGGAGTTTATTTATGATATCATCTGGAAAACGTTTACGGATCTCCTGTGCAGGATTTCCGCCAACAATAGTATAGGGAGCCACGTCTTTTACCACGGTGGCATTGGTGGCAATGATGGCACCATCACCAATAGTTATTCCAGCCATGATGGTGGCGTTATAGCCTATCCACACATCGTTGCCAATAACTGTGTTCCCTTTAAATGGATAAACTTTTCCTGCCATGGCATTTTCCCAGCCATTTCCGAAAATCGCAAAAGGATAAGTGGAAATGGAGTCAGTAAGATGATTGGCACCATTCATGATAAAGGTCACGCCGGAGGCTATCATACAGAATTTGCCAATGATCAGTTTGTCACCGGTAAAATCAAAAAGATATTTTACATTCTTTTCAAAATTCTCTACGTTTTCGAAATCGTCATAATAGGTATAATCACCCACAACGATGTTCGGATTCTTTACAACATTCTTCAGGAAACAAAGCCGCTCGTAAAACGGCAACGGGAACTTTGTGAGTTTGTCTGGTCCATTCATACCATCCCAAAATAATCAATTGAATTATTATAGACAATTGCATTAATTTGTCGCCCTTATATGAGGAAACTGTTATCCATAGCACTTCTGGCGTTGGTTTTTTTCAGCCAGCTGGGATATCAGTTCATCTATTCAGTCAAACTGATCATGATTCGTAAAGAGCAAAAATGGAAAATGCTCAGTGCGATAGACGAGAAAGACCTGGAAAAAATTGAATTCAACCCATCCATCAAATGGAAAGAGGAAGGCCGTGAATTCTATTACCAGGGTCAGCTATACGATATCGTGAAGAAAAAGCAAACAAGCGGCAAAACCATTTATTATGTGATCAACGATCACAAGGAAGAAGAGCTAATGGCCAATCTTGCACGTACTGCAAAAAAGCAATCCCAGGGTCAGTCGGATAAAAAGATCGCAGTCCAGATTTTCCAACAGGTCTGTATTTTAAATGAAGGTATTACAGATCCTGCCTTATACCTGGAGATCTCAGATTCCCCATTCCCATTCTGCCAGGATATGCAGGGCGAAAAACACTGCAAGATCCTTGTGCCTCCACCGCAGGCCTGATACGATCCCATCTCTTTTACTGATCCATGCCCTCGCAGGGCATCAAGTATTCATACTTATAAATTTATTATGAGGAAAATATTTCCATTCATGCTGCTCATGATCCTGGGCAGCTATACATACGCACAGCAAACTATCAGGTCCACCGTATTCGATGCCAACAGTAAGAAGCCCCTGGCAGGCGCCACCGTGATCTATGGCAATAAGAAAATGATCACTGATAAAGAAGGCAAATTCAGCTTCCCATGTGCTGATCTCAGTAAGATCAGCATTTCATATATCGGTTACCAGTCAGCTTCAATATCCTTAACCAATTGTTCAGTCCCGGACGTATTTCTCAATTCTGCAGAAACCACTTTGGAAAATGTGGAAGTGAGCACCAGTTCAAATCCCAATAAAGCGCTGCTCTATCAGCCCGCGTCGATCGCCAAACTGGGTAAAACCGAACTCAACCGGGGCACCGGACTCTACCTGGATGATGCCGTTCAAACCAATGTACCCGGCGTATCTATGAACAGGCGATCTGTTGGCGGAGGTCAGCAGTTCAACATTAGAGGTTATGGTAATGGAGCCAGGGGTACGAGGGGAATCAGCAGCAATTTTGATGGCCAGGGCTACAAGGTCTATATCAACGGCATTGCCCTTACTGATGCAGAAGGTATCACTACACTCGATGATATTGATTATGCCTCTCTGCAAAATGTAGAGATCACCAAGGGCCCTGCAGGTTCATTGTACGGTCTCGCCATCTCCGGCGCCGTCAATTTTACCACCACAAAAGCGCCGAAAGGTGAAACTTCTGTTTCCCAACAGGTGATGCTGGGCAACTATGGTCTTCAGCGCTTCACCACCACATTGAAAACCGGAGGTGAACATTCTTCCATACTGCTGAATTATGGTAACCAGAAATCAGACGGTTATACGATACATAACAAATCAAAGAAAGATTTTGTCAATTTCATGGGCGATTTTCAACCCAATGAAAAACAATCGATCACTACATATTTCGGATATAGCAACAGCTATGATGAAAGAGCGGGCGAACTCACGATCCAACAGTTCAACAACAACGATTATTCCGGCAACCCGGAATACATCAAACGGAATGCGCATAGTAATGTAGTGAGTTTCCGTGCAGGTATCGGGCATACTTATAATTTCTCTAAGAACATTTCAAACACAACTACCGTTTTCGGAACAGGGTTTAATAGTAATGCCGCATCGGCAGGGGGATGGACTGACAAGTCCACAATGAATTTTGGCCTTCGTTCCGTATTCAGTACAAAGATCAATCTCTCCGGAGCCCTTGTGTTGAATGGACTTACAGGTATTGAAACACAAAAGCAGTTGGCCAATGTGATTGGTTACAGCATGAAGAAAAATCCGTCAGATACCGGATCTTCCTGGGTATATGGACAAAGTCCTTATTGGGTGATCAACACAGCTACATCCAATTTTTACACTGAAGCAGGCACCAGCTCACTATTTACCGAATGGACACTCGCCATGCCCGGTGATCTTTCTTTTACAGGAGGTATTGGCTCCAGTACACAGCAACTGGAACTGAACGACCGTTTCAACACAGCACTGGCAACCCGGCCAGACATATTTGAAAAACGTTATGGCAATATGATCTCCCCGCACCTGGCGATTAACAAAGTGTTCGCCAAAAAATTATCAGTGTTTGCCTCTTACAGCAAAGGCTATAAAGCGCCTATAACTTCTTATTTCTATATCACCACCCCGGCTGTCAATACCACGCCGCCAACACCGCCAACAGGTATGGTGAATGAAAATCTGAAGCCCGAAATAGGCAATCAATTTGAAATTGGCACCCGGGGCGAAGTTTTAGATAATGATCTGTTTTTTGAACTGATCGCTTTTCATACAGTTTTCTCCAACAAGTTGACGGCAGTTTCGGTAGCCTCTCCCGTAGCTCCAAACACTACATTATATGCCTACATGGTGAATGGGGGCGAACAGATCCACAAAGGTGTGGAGGCCAATCTCCGGTGGGTTGCTTTTGAATCCTTCTCCAGGTTCTTCAGGATGATAAGGCCTTTCGCCAATTTCACCTATTCCGATTTTAAATACGGTGACCATTTCGTTATTGAAAAATCTGTAACGGCAAAAGAAGATTACAGCAATAAACAAGTGGCAGCAGTTCCGAAGTATTCTGCCAACCTCGGTATAGATATCAATATGACAGCAGGACTGTATGCCAATTTCACATACAACTACCGGGATAAGATGCCAATCACCTCATTAAATGATGTTTGGACTGAAAGCCACAATCTGCTTAACGGAAAGATCGGCATGCAGCGGATCCTGGGAAAGCATTTTACTGTGGACGGAAGTTTTGGAATGAACAATATCACCAATACCAAATACTATATCATGGTATTTGCTAACCAGTTGCCTGATGCTTATGTACCGGCACCTAAGAATGCAAACTACTATGGCAACCTGGTGCTCAGCTATAAATTTTAATTCAATGGGAAATGGATCTACAGACCATTGGTTGTTCTGCGCTAACGGGAAGCCTTGTGGTCATAACTTAACCCGCGGGCCAACTTCCATTCACCATTTTCCAACAGCCAGACGTGTGTGAATTTTGCAATACTTCCGGGCTTTTCGGGCTGACCTTTTATGTTCTCGAAAAATCTATGATCGCCTGTTTGAATAGCACCATATAATTTTCCATTATCAGTCAAAGGGAAAACCATCAAACTGCCTGGTACCAGTTCCCGCCTGGACTGGTAATTCGCGGGATCTTTACAAAGTCCATTCCTGATACTCTCAATGAATTTCTGCTTATTGGGTGTGATACCCCCTTTATCGTGGTAAAATTCGAAATTGTCTGATACCAGTTTCTCGAACTGGGAGATATCGCAGGTGTTGAACCCTACATTAAAGAGCAAACTATCTTTAGCCCGAAGTATATTAAATAATTCTTCCTCGGTTGCCTGTGCCGAAGCGTTGAGTTGAATGGACAGCAGTATAGTGATGTATAGTAGCTTCTTCATACTGCAATCTAATATCAATACCTGATCATCATCTGCCATCCATCAAAAAGCATCACCAGCTCACCGCTCACTGCTTACTGCTCACTGCTTAAATACAACTCCGTCTTTCATCACAAACTTCACATTCCGCAGATCCGATATATTTTTTGATGGATCACCGGAGAATATGGCAAGATCCGCCTTCATTCCTGGCTTAATGGATCCTACCTGGCTCTCCCAATGCATAGCTTTCGCGTTCACTGTGGTGGCGGCTTTTAAAACATCCAGGGGTTTCATACCGTATTCTACCATCAGCTCCATCTCCAGGTAATTTTCACCGTGTGGAAATACACCAACATCACCCCCCATACCGATGGTAACACCGGAGGCCAGTGCCTCTTTAAAACTTCTTTTCTTATTGACAATATTTGCAGGGTCAGGATCAATACCTTTTTTCCAGCCCCTGTACTGGGTGATCTTCTCCACTGCCGAAACTGTAGGAAAATAAGTAACATTATGTTCCTTCATTAATTTGCCGGTTTCCAGATCCAGGAAATCTCCATGTTCGATGGTTTCAGCACCAGCCAGTACAGCACGACGGATGGCTTCCTTTGATTTAGCATGACAAACCATCACCCTGCCACTGCTCCTGGTCACTTCATTAATGAGCTTTAATTCGTCCAGGGTAAATGAAGGCTGGTCATCCCCATTTACACCCCAACGGTAATCAGCATAGATCTTGATGAAATCGGCTCCTTTACCGATCTGGTCCCGGACAACTCGCACGAGGTCATTCCCATCTGCAGGCTCTGCACCCAGCATGATGGTTTGATCGTAGTCGTACCCCTTGGGTCCATAAGAACCGGTAGCTACTATTGCCCGGCCTGCCACCTGCAACCGGGGGCCCGGAATGATCCCCTCGTTAATGGCCCGTTTCAGTGCCACATCAGCATAGCCTGCACCTTCTGTTCCAAGATCCCGCGCACTCGTAAATCCGGCCATCAGGGTGTTTTTCGCATGCACGGTTGCCCTGGCTGTTCTGTAGGCATCGGTTTCTTTCAACACCTGCGTATCCCAGTCTGTGATATTATAAGGGTAAAGCAAAAGGTGTGAATGCCCTTCGATCAAACCCGGCGTCAGCGTGGAGTTTGGATAGTTTATCCTCGTAGCTCCATCCGGAACTTTGAGATTGGGACCTGCAGCAATGATCTTGTTGCCTTCAACAATCAGTGCCCAATCAGTATGCATACTCTCACCATCAAATACACGATCTGCTGTAAGATAGAATCTGTTCTGGGCAAAACCTGCCAATGAAATAAGCAGACAACTGAATAACATCAAGAAACGACTCATAAAAAAATGAATTGAAATAATATTTTACCATTTAAAACTACTCTGCCTCTCAGACTCTCTGCCTCTCTATCTCTCTAATGTCAATTATCTACCTCCCGGATCACTGGCCTGCCGTCGGTTTTGCGCTTCTGGTATTCCAGCCTGAAAACAGAAAGATCAGGTCTGAACTTCCGGGGCCTTTTCAACTCATGTGAATATATGGTTTGTCCAAGTTTATACATGAATGGCCAGCCCACCGTTTCGTACTCATATTTATCATCATTCAAAATACCATCGGCATTCACATAAATGGTGGCCGTAAGCATGAACTCAACCTGATTCTTAAAATCTACAACATAACTCACATCCGTCAAACATCCGTAAGCCCATCCAACTTTGTTGAATACCCTTATGTATTCCGGCATAAGATGCGTACTGTCTCTGAAAAAGAATTTTACATAACTATCGTAAAACTTTGCCGTATCGTATTTCGGGTAGTCACTCTCTGATGGGTATTGAGAAAGATACCGGTACAGAAAGGCATAATCCTCTTCAGTTAAATGAAAGCGCTGCTTTTTTGTCACTGAGCCGGGGAACATCACTGATCGTAATAACCCCTGCAGGTGTTCAACCGTCATGTTATTGGCAAAAGTGAAATCAATGGGTTCATTGATCAGGCTGTCTTTTGCATTAAGATAACCTTTGCCCATCTTGTTGATGTGTGAGAAGTCAATTGCATCTGGATTATAGGCTTCGGGTTGCAGGTAGATGAGTTTGCCATTCTTATCTATGAACCTGATCGGATTGGTGTACCTGTTCTGATCTACGGTAAGACCCATGAACTGCCTGCTGATCCTCAGATCCGGATAGCCCATCTCATGCAGCCTCCTGTTGATGGCCTGCTGCCCCACAAACTGGTACATCCTGTTATACGCGTCATTATCACTTACCAGCAAAGCCTTACGGATAAAATGTGCGATAGAAGGCTTCCCCGATTCTGAAGTACTATCGGCATACAACTTCCTCTGCCAGGGCCTGGAGCTGTCGAACTGCATCAGCGTATTCATGTCAACACCTTTCCCCTTCATCCCATTCAATTTCTCCAGAGAAAGAAAAGCCAGCGGCAACTTCACCGTGGAAGCGGGATTGAAATAGGTCAGCGAATCAACGTTGAGATAATAGTTGCGAAATAAAGGTTTGTTCTTTTTGTTGCGGTCTATTTGTGTATAGATGATCTGGTATCGGTAGACCTCCGGATGACGGATCACTTCCTGCAGCAGAGGATCGTTACTCGCTGCCAGGATCTCTTTAAGTTCCTGGTCTGAACGCGGTTGAGCATTGCCAAACAAGCAGAGAAACAGCAAAGCAGGAATAAAACATCTTTTCATTCTCTATCCCTGTTTTGGCGATTGGTATAAGCCCAGCAAATTCCCGGTGGGATCCACAAACCAGGCCGTGATCTCCGGTGCGTCTTCTCCAACCTGCCTTACAATATGCCCTCCATTCTCTACGATCAGCATCATGGTGGCTTCAATATCATCGACCATGATATGGACCAGTATGCCAAGCTCTGTAAAGGGTTTCCTGTCGGCTCTCCAGGTGCCACTGACCTGGCCAACGCCATCGTCAAAAGCCACCGATCCATCGCCCCTTACTCTTT
The DNA here is from genome assembly GCA_035298945.1 of Chitinophagaceae bacterium. Classification (GTDB taxonomy): domain Bacteria; phylum Bacteroidota; class Bacteroidia; order Chitinophagales; family Chitinophagaceae; genus Pollutibacter. The sequence goes on from DATGXN010000415.1 coordinate 12,014, forward strand.
TCTTCCATCCGAATATCATTTCATAAAATGCCGCCGACTCGTCAATATTTCGGGAAGGCAGTTCGATATAACAGATCTTACCGTTACCGTAAGTGGGTTCATTATCATATGCCATAGTACTGAGTTTCTATCTTAAAGTAATCAATTCAGATGTAACCATGAAACTTTGTCCCTCCATTTAGTTTGTCATTCACAGATCTCCTGAATTGGTTACATTCATTATACAAAATCGTTCGCATGAGACTGATCCTGATCTTTCTTTTCATTGCCGTTTATTCCCAAACATCTGCCCAACAAAAACCTGCGACCATTAAATGGGATGAATGGGGCATACCACATATCACAGCCAACAATGATGAAGAACTGATGTACGCCCAGGGCTGGGCGTCTATGAAAATGCATGGCAACCTCATCAGCGAACTGTACGGCCGAGCCAGGGGTAAAGGCGCAGAATATTGGGGTAAGCAAAAGCTGCAGGAAGATATTTTAATTAATACGCTGGGCTTTCCTGAACTGGCGGAAGAGTGGACAGCCAAACAAGACCCGGCTTATAAGAAAATACTCACAGCATATGTCAAAGGGTTGAATGATTATGCCATGGCTCACCCGGAGGCTGTTAAACCGGAAAATCGTGCAATACTCCCGTTCACAGAAAAAGATGTAAACCTGCACGCCATATTTGTAGTCTTCGGCCGCTTTGTGGGAGGCAGTGAATTGGGAGACGACCTGGATTGGAGAGAAATGGGATCTAATACACTCGCAGTAGGCCCCTCACGTTCCGCCTCTAAGAAAGCCATGTTGGTACAGAACCCGCATCTGCCCTGGTTTGGAGAGTTCCTGTTTGCAGAATTTCACATGATGAAACCAGGACAGAATATTTACGGTTCTAATCTTGTAGGGCTTCCCGGCATTGCGATCGCCTTCAACGATAACCTTGGCTGGAGCCATACCAATAACACCATTGATAATGCAGATACTTATGAATTGCAGTTGAAAGATGGGGGTTATATGCTGGACGGTGTAAAAAAAGATTTTACGGTCAGGAAGAAAACACTCAGATACAAAGATGGGGATGGGAAGATGGCTGAACAGGAAATCACTATCCTCACAGCTGCACAAGGCCCTGTGGTGAATATGGGAAAAGAAAAAGCACTGGCGATCAGGATGGCGGGGTACGACAGGCCTGATATAGGCTACCAATGGTGGAAGATGGCCAATGCTAAAAGTTTTGAAGAATTTGAGACGGCAGTTAAGATGGCGCAGATCCCTTTCTGGAATATCATGTATGCCGATAAGAAAGGAAATATTTTTTATCTCTTCAACGGCCTGGTTCCAAAACACGCAGACGGAGGATGGGCTAAGTGGAATAGCATTATCAAGGGAGGAAAGTCTTCAGATATATGGACAAGCGTACATCCCTATGAAGATCTTCCCAAGCTGAAAAACCCAACCAGCGGATGGCTTCAGAATTCCAATGACCCGCCATGGAGCAGCACTTATCCATTTGAAATTGATTCGAAGAAATATCCGCCATATATGTCGCCTCACTACATGGACTTCAGGAATCAGAGTGCCATCCGGATGATGGCAGATGATGCGTCCATCACCTTCGATGAATTGCTGGCATATAAGCACTCAACCCGTCTTGAATTGGCAGAGAGGATACTTGATGATCTATTTAAGGCTATAGACGAATTTGGCACTGCTACCAGCAAGGAAGCAAAGATCGTATTGGAAAAATGGGATCGAAATGCCGATGCAAACAGCAAAGGGGCCGTGTTGTTCATAAAGTGGGCCATGGGGATGAACCCTTATTCACAACGCATGTTTGCGGTCAAATGGGATGAAAAGAATCCACGGAAAACACCTGATGGTCTTGCAGACCCTAAATCTGCCGTTGCAAAACTGGACGAAGTAGCAGCAAATCTGAAAGTAGTATATGGCAGTATGGATGTGCCCTATGGGGACGTGGTACGTGTTCGTTCACGTACATTGAACCTGCCTGGGAATGGTGCTGATGGATCGATGGGAAGTTTTCGTGTGGCTAGCACTTCGCGGGGAGAAGGAAACACTTTTCATGTTAATGGAGGTGACTCATGGGTGGGGGTGATAGAATTCGGTGAAAAAATCAAAGCTAAGGTGCTGATGAGTTATGGCAACTCATCACAGGATGGCGATCCGCATTTTGGCGATCAGCTGACATATTTTTCAGAGAAAAAACTGCGTGATGCCTATTTCTATCCGGCCGATGTAGAGAAACATAAAGTAAGCACAGAGCAGTTGAAGAACGGAAAGTTTATTCCGCTTCAGTAGCACCCACTGCCGTTTTTAACTGCTGCCAGGTCTGAGAGGCCAATACGGGTTTGAGCTCCCTGGTCTTTCCTTTGCTGTATTCAACTATATACTCCCCTCTCTCTTTAGAATCGGGGTGAGTGCTCACCCAGGTGAGATAACGCATATTATCCGGCGCATTTTGTCCCAGTCTGTACAGGAAATTGGCAAGATGATCCGGCGGCAGATTTGCCATCGTCATATAGTCTACAGATTTCATATCGGCTTCTTTCTCCAACTTGCGGTCATAAGCAGATGAAGACAGCATTCTTGCAATTTCCGCCACTTCGCCTCCACCACCTCCTGTTGTGACTGATATCAAAACAGACAGACCCACTTCTTTCACCAACTTTTTCATCACATGCTTTTCCTGAAGATGTGCAAGCTCGTGACCCATCACCCCCGCCAACTCACCTTCATCCTGTGCATCCAGGATCAAACCCTTGTTGACAACGATATGACCATTGGGCAGTGCAAATGCATTGACATCCTGCACATCAACAATATGAAGCTTTATGGTGCTTTGATCAATCCTATTGGCGGAACAGATCCTTGAAAGAATGCTGTCTACTGGCTTAGTGACAGCAGTGTCTTTGATCTCCTTGTCTTTATAGATCTCCCAGAACAGGTCGCCCAGTTTCTCTTCGGTGGTTTTTGTGATCTTTTCAATTCTGAATAGTTTCATCCAGTTCACCTGGCTCAGGACGAACCATGTTCCGAAAAACAAACCAATAACTATAATCAGCTGCAGCAATATCTTCTTCATATTAACGACGGCATATCAGGTTAGTCAGGTCTCCATATAACCACCATTGCACATGCTCACCTTTCCGGGTATGAATGGCAGTATATATAGTGGCGATAAACTCAATGAGATTAAAAAGAACTACTGTGATCACGTAAGCCACATAATAATTTGTGACCACGGCATCGCTGAAAATGATGGACACCGTCCACCAGAATCCAAAGCTGTTCATGAACAACAACGAGAACTGCGAGAGTAAAGCCTGGGTACAATGCCAGCGTACGAAATAGGTACCCTTCCTGTTACCCATATAAAATATGAATGTAGCGATCAGGTTGATGATAGGAAGTGGCAGCCCGGCAATAGCCGCTACCAGCGACATGAGATAGCTGTTGGAAGCCTTCTCCGCTTCATGATCAGTGGGCGAATAGCTGGTGTTGTCAATGATCATAGGCCTTTATAAATATTCCACATCCAGTTTGCCAGCAACAGCACCAGGGCCGATATGGCAAATCTTTTTCTGCTGAAAAACAATTCGGTTTTTCTGTATGCGATGAACAGGGTGCGCTTTTTATTGAATAGGTCGTACGCGATCCACAGAGGGATCAGGGCCATGGACACCAGGAGGATTAGTCCCATTGGGTTCCATAATACAGCCTGAACAATATCCCCCTCCATGAGAGAGATCACTGATCTCGTAGATCCGCACGAAGGGCAGGGTATGCCTGTAAATTTCTTGAACATACAGGCATGCACATCATTGCCTGCAGCTGTGACGAGGTTATAATATATCCATCCATATCCAGCGGCACACATAATGGCCAGTAAACTATATAGTCTGTTCCGGTTCAAGGGATCAGGCGAGTAAAGGTTGAAGCTGCGATAAGTTCTTTTCCCGTGTAGCGCCCATGATCAGGAACCAGTCGATGATGGCCCAGATCCCAAATCCGCCACAGGTAAGAAGTTTGCCAATGCCAAGACCGGTATCGCCGATCATAAACCTGTCGATCCCCAGGTACCCGACCAGCAGAGAAATAATGAGTATCATAGTGGGATCTTTAAACTGCATGGTTTGGAGCACCGCCCATCTTGAATCGTCCACTTGCACAAGTCTTTCTCTGATAGGCAATAAGGTCTGGCTTTCAAAATACTTTGAATTAGACATGATGAACATGTCTACTTTAGATGATTCCATAAAAGGGAAACTTTGTAGAGTTAATGGGTAATAATTTTGGTTTCAGAGTTATGT
>DATGXN010000416.1:0-2147 GCA_035298945.1 Chitinophagaceae bacterium
ATTGTAGAACAAATTCTCAGTACCGATACCACCTATGCCGAAATGGATTTTTCCACAAGGGACAATTACCGGCACGTGGTGGAAAAAATTGCCAGGTATAGTGATCTTTCAGAACAGGAAGTTGCCAAACTGGCTGTCCACTTAGCTAAAAATGCTGCAGTCAAAGAAGGTGAATCAGAACGAAAAGCACATGTGGGATACTATCTCGTTGGAAAAGGTACCAGCCAGATTGAAAAAACGGCAAAGATCTCCTTACCGGTATATGACAGATTTCAGAAAATAGTCCGGAGTCATCCGCTCCCGATTTATACCGGATCCATCGCCCTGATCACATTGGCCATTGCGGCAGGACTAACGGCGAGGGTATATGTCAACGGATCACATGTCTGGCAGCTCATAGTAGTTGCATTATTAGCCATTATAGGAGCCAGCCATTTTGCGGTTACAGTGGTTAACTGGCTCACCACACTATTCATACAACCCAGGCTGGTTCCCAGGATGAACTACACAAAAGGCATCAAACCGGAGTCCCGGACCCTGGTGGTGATCCCTGCCATGTTGAACAACGTTGAACAGATGGAGTCACTGGTGGAATCACTTGAAGTCTATTACCTGGCTAACAGGGACGAATACCTGCATTTTGGTTTGCTGACCGATTTCCGGGATTCCACATCGGAACATATGCCTGAAGATGATCAGATGTTATGCAGAACCAGGCAGAAGATCGAAGACCTTAACAAAAAATACAAGACTAAAAGCAACAGTACATTCTACCTTTTTCACCGGCCGAGGAAATGGAACCCGGTGGACAAATTATGGATGGGCTATGAAAGGAAAAGAGGCAAGCTCACCGACCTCAATGGCATATTACGTGGTAACGGGAGAGAAAATTTTTCACTGGTCATAGGTGACCAGTCCATTTTTCCAGCCATCAAATATGTGATCACGATCGATTCAGATACCCAATTACCGCGGGATTCAGCCCGCAGTATCATTGCGTCTATGGCCCACCCACTGAACCGGCCTCATTTTGACGAAAAAAAGCAGAGGGTCACCGAGGGTTATGGAATTCTGCAACCACGTGTCGCACTCTCCCTGGCGGGATCTGAAAACTCGTTGTATGCGCGATTGCATGGCACTGATCTGGGTATCGATCCTTATACGCGAACTATTTCAGACGTTTACCAGGACCTGTTTGATGAAGGCTCTTTCATTGGCAAGGGCATATATGACATTGATGTTTTCAGGAAAGGACTGGACGGCAGAGTTCCTGAAAACAGGATCCTCAGTCATGATCTGCTGGAAGGTTGCATACTGCGTTCTGGATTCCTGAGTGATGTTCAGATGTACGAAGAATATCCTTCCAGGTACAGTACTGATGTCAAACGCAGGCATCGTTGGATAAGAGGCGACTGGCAGGTGGCAGCCTGGTTTTTACCATTTGTGCCTGGCATAAAAAAAGGCTTGCAGAAAAATACGCTTTCAGCATTATCCAGGTGGAAGATCTTCGACAACATCAGGAGGAGCCTGGTTCCATTCTCACTGATCGCACTGCTGATCTTTGGTGGCACCATATTGAACGATGGGCTTTTCTGGACCTTTATCATCACTGCCATTCTCCTGTTGCCTGCGTTGATCATAGCTGCAAGGGATATACTCAGGAAGCCCAAAGACATATTGCTTAAACAGCATTTCAAAGATTCTATTGAGGCCATACTTAACAATTTATACCAGACCATATTTACTCTGGCCTGCTTGCCCTATGAAGCTTATTTTACTGTAGACGCCATCTTCAGATCTTTCTGGAGAATGGTTGTTTCACAAAAGCATCTGCTTGAATGGAATTCTTCTGACGATCCGGGTGCAGATCAGGAGCAGGATCTCATTGGGTCTTATCGTTCCATGTGGATCGCTCCGCTGATGGGATTAGCAGGACTGATCTACCTGACCGTCTATAAACCCATCACACATATTTTTGCCGACCCCATACTTATACTTTGGATCGGCTCTCCTGCCATTGCATGGTATCTAAGCAGGCCACTGGTATTACAGAAGATCAGCCTCAACGGCGTACAGATCATTTTTCTCCGCAAACTGGCACGCAAAACATGGGCGTATTTTGAACAATTTGTAACTCAGAAAGACAA
>DATGXN010000417.1:0-4814 GCA_035298945.1 Chitinophagaceae bacterium
TTATGACCGCCGGCCGCGACAAGGTGGCCGTACCCTCCACGGTGCACTGTGATCACCTGATCCAGGCTAAAGTGGGTGCCGTGATTGACTTGAAAACTGCTATTGACACCAATAAGGAAGTGTACGACTTTCTCGCCTCGATCTCCAATAAATACGGTATCGGCTTCTGGAAGCCAGGTGCTGGTATCATCCACCAGGTAGTACTTGAGAACTATGCATTCCCGGGTGGAATGATGATAGGAACTGATTCTCACACCCCTAATGCCGGTGGATTGGGAATGGTTGCCATTGGTGTGGGCGGAGCTGATGCGGTGGACGTGATGGCTGGATTACCCTGGGAGTTGAAAATGCCTAAACTGATCGGCGTTAAACTGACCGGTAAAATGAATGGCTGGACTTCTGCAAAAGATATTATTCTTTGGGTGGCAGGCCAGTTGACCGTAAAAGGCGGTACTGGTGCCATTGTTGAATATTTTGGTGAGGGTGCCGATAGCCTCAGCGCTACCGGTAAAGCCACCATTTGTAATATGGGTGCCGAGATCGGCGCTACCTGCTCCATCTTTGGCTACGACAGCAAAATGGGAGCTTATCTTAAAGGGACTGGTCGTGAAGAAGTGGCCGCCCTGGCGGACCAGGTGATCGAACACCTTCGCCCGGATGCTGATGTTTATGCAAACCCTGCAAAATACTATGACCAGGTGCTGGAACTGAACCTCAGCGAACTGGAACCTTATGTAAATGGACCATTCACACCAGACCTGGCAACTCCCGTTTCGAAGATGAAAGAAGCCGTGGCAAGCAATGGCTGGCCAGCAAAACTGGAAGTTGCGCTGATCGGATCCTGCACCAACTCTTCTTATGAAGATATAAGCCGCTCCGCTTCCATCGTGAAAGATGCAGTGAGCAAAGGACTTAAAGCAAATTCTGAATTTACCATCACACCAGGCTCAGAATTAGTACGTTATACAATTGAACGCGATGGATTTATCAGGGAATTCGAAAGCGTTGGCGGTGTAGTGCTGGCCAATGCCTGCGGCCCTTGTATAGGCCAATGGGCAAGACATATTGACGACCCTAATCGCAAGAACACCATCATCACTTCTTTCAACAGGAACTTTGCTAAGAGGAATGACGGACTGGCAAGCACACATGCTTTTGTTGCTTCCCCGGAACTGGTGACCGCGATGGCTATTGCAGGCACCATTGCCTTCAACCCCATCACTGATACGATCACCAATGATAAGGGAGAAGCGGTTAAACTCGCCGAACCAACAGGATACGAGATGCCTCCCAAAGGTTTTGCAGTAGACGATCCTGGGTACCAGGAACCAGCCAAAGATGGCTCCGGTGTTCAGGTGAAAGTAAGCCCTGAGTCAACCAGGCTCCAGTTGCTGGCGCCTTTCGCAGGCTGGGAAGGAACTGACCTGAAAGGACTGAAGCTCCTGATAAAAGCCAAAGGAAAATGCACCACTGACCATATTTCAATGGCCGGTCCATGGTTGAAGTTCCGTGGACACCTTGACAATATCTCCAATAACATGCTGATCGGCGCGGTGAACTTCTTCAATGAGAAGACCGATTCCGTAAAAAACCAGTTAACAGGTGAATACGGTGCGGTTCCAGCCACCCAAAGGGCCTATAAGGCAGCAGGCATAGGTTCCGTGGTTGTGGGTGATGAGAATTATGGCGAAGGTTCAAGCCGCGAACACGCTGCCATGGAGCCCCGCCATTTGGGCGTTCGTGCCATCCTGGTGAGAAGCTTCGCAAGGATCCATGAAACCAACCTGAAAAAACAGGGCATGCTGGCGTTGACCTTTGCGGATAAAGCTGATTACGATAAAGTACAGGAAGACGATAATATTGACATTGTAGGACTGACCAGCTTTGCGCCGGGTGTTCAACTGACAGTGGTACTCAACCACAAGGATGGCAGCTCGGATAGCATCAAAGTGAACCATACCTATAATGAGCAACAGATCGAGTGGTTCAAAGCAGGCGGCGCCCTGAATGTGATCAGAAGGCAATTCGCCTAAGAATTTATAACTAAAAGGTAAAATAAAAGAGCAGCCAAATGACTGCTCTTTTGTTTTAGATAGAAGTTATAATATATTGAAATTCAGCTACTTCTTTCCTCTTTTTCGAAACTCTCTGTAGCTGGCAGATTTGTTCTTCCCGGCTTTTTGATCTTTGTTTTTACCCCTCCCTTTCCCCTGCTGCTCACTTTTCCCTGCTCCCTGCTTACTGCTCACTGCTCCCTGCTTACTGCTCTCTGCTCCCTGCTTACTGTCTGCAACCTGCAACCTGGAACCTGCAACCTGCTTAAACGATCCCTCCACTGAACCATACAGCACCTCCATTTCCGGCTCACTCAGATTTCTCCATTTACCAACAGCCAGTTTATCCAGCTTCACATGCATGATCCTGATCCTTTGCAAATGGGTGACCCTGAAACCCAGGGCCTCACACATCTTCCTGATCTGGCGATTCAGGCCCTGGATCAGGATGATATTAAAACTATGCCTGCCCGTTTGCCTCAGCTTGCAGGGCAGGGTTCTGCCCCCTTCAATACGCACGCCTTCAGACATATTTCTCAGGAATGTACCGTCTATAGCCTTGTCCACCTTTACCGAATATTCTTTCTCGTGCTTGTTCCCGGCCCGCAGGATTTTATTGACGATATCCCCGTCGTTGGTCAAAAAGATCAAGCCCCCTGAATCCTTGTCCAACCTGCCGATGGGGAATATTCTCTTGGGATAATTGATGAAGCTGATGATATTGTCGCGGATGTTGGTATCGGTAGTTGTAGTGATCCCTACCGGCTTATTAAAAGCCATGATCAGCCTTTTTTCTTTTGTTGCCGGTTTTACAATACTGCCGTCCACCACTACTTCATCTCCGGGTTTGTAACGGTTCCCGGTAACGGCAATTTCATTGTTCAGCATCACCCGCCCGGCTTCAATCAAACGGTCGGCCTCCCGGCGGGAACAGTAGCCTGAATCACTGATGAATTTATTTAAAGAAATATCCAAGTATGGGATTTTGAGTATGAAATTACATGAATGTTGCTTGCGAGAGCAGGGGTTTTAAGATAGTTTCGGGTATCTTTCTTAATATTTTCCATTCTATGCAACATTGTCTTAACAGTTGCGTCACTAATTAAAATCAATGCTTGTGGAACTGGCTGCAACCTTACCACATATGGACCTGGTGGAGAAATGTAAACAAGGCGATTCCGGGAGTTTTAGAAAGTTATATGAACTGTATTCAAAGGCGATGTTCAATACCAGTTACAGGATCCTGAACAATGTGGCCGAGGCTGAGGATGTATTACAGGAATCTTTCATAGATGCTTTTAAACACATCCACAGCTTTGAGAACAGGTCAAGCTTCGGTTCATGGCTCAAACAGATAGTGGTGAACAAATCGATCAATGTGATCAGGAAAAACAAACTTGACCTGGTCGATATTGAAAAAACAACTGTTCACGAGCTTCCGCAGGAAGACACTATAGACGAAAAAGAGATTCATTTGAAAGTCGCGGAGGTAAGAAAGGCAATTGCAGAGATGCCTGATGGCTACCGGTCGGTTTTGACACTCTATCTGTTTGAAGGCTATGACCACGAAGAGATCGCCCAGATCCTGCAAGTGAAAGAATCAACCGCAAGAACCCAGTACATCAGGGCCAAACAGAAACTGCTGATGAAGCTTAAACAAGGAGGAAATCATGGAAACCAATAATAGAAATAATACCAACCTTGAGAGATTCGTAAGGGATAATCGCGAGGCTTTCGATAATATGGAACCATCTTCTGCCCTCTGGGACAAGATCGGTGAAGCTATCGGCGAAGAAAAGAAAACTACTACCCGCGTTGTCAGAATGAGCTGGGCAAGATGGGCAGTTGCAGCTACTCTCTTCCTGGCTCTCGCGGGTACCATCAGCTACCAGTTATTCTGGCGGCAGGCCTCGACAGATGTGCCGATCGCTAAATATACTGATACACCCAAGACACCGGTGAATTCATCGGAAGCCGTTGACCCGCTGGTGAACCAGATCGATCCCCAGTATGCAAAACTTGTATCCCAATTCACTGAAGTGATCGAAACCAAACAACTGCAGCTCAAACAAATGGAAAAAGACGATCCTGAACTGTACAAACAGTTTGCCGGGGATATCCAAAAGCTTGATTCTTCGTACCACGTGTTGCGCAGCACGTTGAATGCGAATCCAAATACAGAACAATTGTTACAGGCTATGATCAGCAATCTGCAGATGCAGATCGACCTGCTCAATCAACAGTTAACCATCATCCAAAAAGTCAAACAGCCTAAAGCAGATAAAATATGAAACATAAGATACTTATCGCCCTATGTACAGTTCTCTTCACTGCATTTACATTTCATGGATTCGCCAACGAAGAACCGCTGGCGGTCAAAACAAAAACTTACAGCAAGAGCTATCCGTTGAGTTCCAATGAGCAGGTCACCCTCGACAATCAGTTTGGCGAAATGAAGATCACCACCTGGGATAAAAATGAGATCAAAGTGGATGTGAATATTGAAGCGAAAGCAAATACAGACGAGCTTGCACAAAAAATACTGGACAATATTTACATAGAAGATGGCAGATCAGGCGGTGTGTATTTCCGCACTAAAATGAAAAATCAAAAGAACAACTGGAATCACGATGGCAAGAAAGACTATAAGGAAATGGGAATGAAGATCGACTATGTTGTCTACATGCCCTCAGCAAACCCACTGAATGCCACCAACCAGTTCGGAGCCATGATCATCCCGGATTTCCGCGGACCTGTGAT
>DATGXN010000418.1:0-1818 GCA_035298945.1 Chitinophagaceae bacterium
AAGATCTTGCAGAAGCCCTTGAAGTCCGCTTTCTGGCAAACCGTGATAAAAACCTGCATTTTGGCCTGTTAACCGATTTGAAAGACTCACCAGTTGAGAAAACCGAAGCGGATGAAAAACTTATTGCATTAACAGTGAAGAAGATCCGGGAGCTGAATATCAAGTATCCAGGTGCAGACAATGATACATTCTTTCTGTTTCACCGGCCACGAAGATGGAATCCTGCCGATCGCATATGGATGGGCTATGAAAGGAAAAGGGGCAAGCTTGCAGACCTGAATGCGCTCATCATGGAGAATAAGAAGAAGAATTTTTCTCACGTTATAGGACATACCGAAATACTTAAGACGATCAGGTATGTTATTACTCTTGACACTGATACACTATTGCCCCGCGATACAGCAAAACAGCTGGTTGGCACAATGGCGCATCCTCTGAACCGGCCATATTTTGATCCGAAAAAACAGCGTGTAACCGACGGTTACACGATTCTGCAACCACGGGTTGCAGTCAGCCTCCCTGGCACCAACAGGTCGAGGTTTGCCAAACTCTTTGGAAGCGAACCTGGAATCGATCCTTATACACGTGCTGTATCTGATGTATACCAGGATCTTTTTGGCGAAGGTTCTTTTATTGGGAAAGGAATATATGATGTTGAATATTTTGAACGTTCTTTGAAAGGCAGGTTCCCTGAGAACCGGATTTTAAGCCATGATCTCCTGGAAGGGTGTTATGGCCGGTCAGGCCTCCTCAGTGATGTCATGCTTTTTGAGGAATACCCTGAACGTTATGAGTCCGACGTAAGGCGCCGGTCACGATGGATAAGAGGCGACTGGCAGCTGCTGCCATGGTTATTCCCGGTATTGCCCCGGGTTAGCGGCTCATCTCGGAAAAATCCAATTTCCTTACTGTCATGGTGGAAGATCTTTGATAATCTCAGGCGCAGCCTTGTCCCGGTGGCTCTGCTGCTTTTACTGGTATCAGGCTGGACCTTTTTGCCTTCCCCTGTATACTGGACCCTGATCGTCATCGCCATTATAGCGGTTCCCGCACTGATAACAGGAGCTGTTTACCTCTACACCAAGCCTGAAGATGTGATTATGCAGCAACATTTGAAATCTGCAGGGAAGCTTGGCATACAACATCTTCAACAAACAATATTTACCATCATCAGTCTTCCTTTTGAAGCATGGTACACCATCCAGGCCATTTCAAGGACACTTTGGAGGTTATTTATCTCAAAGAAGAATCTCCTCGAATGGAACCCTGCAGCCAATACAGGATCACCCGGATACGGGATCGATCAATCATACCGGTTCATGTGGTTCTCTACGTTCTTAGCTGCAGTAACAACTGCCTACCTCCTCGTATCTTCACCTTTAGTATTTTTACTTGCCTGGCCATTTATAGCGGCATGGTTCCTATTCCCTGCAATCGCATGGTGGATCAGCCTGATAATCGAACCGGGGATGGCCAGGCTGAATGCCAGGCAGGACCACTTCCTGAGAGATCTTGCCCGCAGAACCTGGTTCTTCTTTGAAACATATGTCGGGCCGGAAGACAACTGGCTGCCTCCTGACAATTACCAGGAGGATCCCGGGTCGATAACTGCACACCGTACATCTCCTACCAATGTAGGCTTGTCTCTTCTTGCCGGCATAGCCGCCTATGATTTTGGATACATATACACCGGAGAACTTCTCGAAAGAACTTCGAACACTTTCCACACCATGAACCTGCTGGAAAGGTATAATGGTCATTTCCTGAACTGGTATGATACAAAATCGCTAAAGCCATTACACCCCTTATATGTCTCAT
>DATGXN010000419.1:0-22170 GCA_035298945.1 Chitinophagaceae bacterium
GTGTTAAGTGAGACGGCAAGAAAACTACATGTGCACAACCGCAAAGGATGTGATTATATTTCTGCCATAAATCAGTTCATGAATTAATGACCAGGAAACTCAGAATTGGAACGCGCGACAGTCAACTGGCTGTTTGGCAGGCCACTCATGTTCAGCAACTGCTGGAAGCAAGAGGCATTGCCACCGAACTGGTTTATATCAAATCAGAAGGAGACCTGAATACCACCACGCCTCTGTATGAAATGGGCGTGCAGGGAATTTTTACTAAAGCGCTGGACATCGCTTTATTAAGCAACCAGATCGATATTGCAGTGCACTCTATGAAAGATGTGCCTGTGATACTGGCAAAAGGCTTAAAAAAAGCTGCGGTGCTGGAAAGGGCTTCGCACCTCGATATACTGGTTTACAAAAACGATACGTCATTCCTGGATGCTGAACATGATGCCATTATTGCCAGCAGCAGCATTCGCAGGATTGCACAATGGCGAAATAAATTCCCTAAGCATCAATTGGTCTCTCTGCGTGGGAATGTAAATACCAGGCTGAGAAAACTAGAAGAGAATAACTGGAACGGAGCCATATTCGCTGCCGCAGGGCTGGAAAGGATCGGGCTTCGTCCTGCTAACTCAATCGACCTTACCTGGATGCTACCCGCACCTGCCCAGGGAGCGATCATGGTAGTTTGTCGTGCTGAAGACAATACCAGTTTCCACAATACCTGCATCCTAGACCACAAGGAGACCGCCACATGTACCTATGTTGAAAGAGAGTTTTTGAAAACGCTTCAGGGAGGTTGCTCCACGCCGGTGAGTGCATTGGCCCGGATTGAAAACGGTGAGATCAGGTTCTCCGGGAACATCGCCAGCCACGATGGAGCCGAACTCTTTGAAATTCATCAGACTCATCCGATAGACCGTTATGAAAAGATCGGCCATGCTGCGGCAAAAGAATTACTCAGCTCCGAGCTGCCATGGATACACGAAGTTTTAAAAAAGAAATAAGCCGTGCAGCATGTCTACATACTCAGTACAAAAACGATTGTTCCCGCTTTGATGGAACAGGCGTCTGCTGCAGGGATCCAGGTGAAGAATATAGATTTTATCAGAACAGAACCCATTATCAGCAAAGAAAAAGCTGACCAGCTAGCATCATTTTCATCAGCAGCTCTGGTATTCACCAGCACGAATGCTGTAGAAGCGGTTTTCGAACTTCTTCAACAATATCCGAACCCATTACCCTCGGCGCATGTTTATTGCATGGCGGGAAGAACGGCTGAAAAACTGGCAGCGCTTTTCCCTCAACTAACGGTTAAGGATACTGGAAACAAGGCTTCTGAGCTGGCAGATAAGATCATCGAAGATGGCGAAAAGGATGTCATTTTCTTTTCGGGCAATCTGAGAAGAGACGATCTGCCTGAAAAGCTAAAGGCGAATGGAATTCATGTGCATGAACTGGAGATCTACAAAACATTTCATACGCCCCGGACCCTGGGCGAAGAATATGACGGGATCATCTTTTTCAGTCCCAGCGCCGCAGAAAGCTTCTTTTCAACCAACCGTATCAACAATAATACAGTCTGCTTTGCCATTGGTGAAACCACGGCAGCGGCATTAAGGCAACATACTAATAACAGGATCATGGTGGCAGAGCATCCGAGACAGGAAAATGTGATCGCCATGGTCATAGATCATTTTAATAACTGATGAGTACACTGAAAAACGACCTTTTACTAAGAGCACTGGCTAATCAATCTGTTGAAAGGCCACCGGTGTGGATGATGCGCCAGGCAGGCAGATATCTTCCTGATTATATTAAACTCAGGAACCAGTACGATTTTTTCACGAGGGTGCAGACGCCTGAGCTGGCTTGTGCCATCACGCTTCAACCGGTTGACCAGGTAGGTGTGGATGCAGCGATCATCTTCTCAGATATCCTTGTGATACCCCAGGCCATGGGCCTGGAAGTACTGATGGAAGAAGGCAAAGGCCCATCTCTGCCAAAAGTGATCAAAACACAGAAAGATATTGATGAGCTCATCACAGATGGCGCGGAAGAAAGTCTTAGCTATGTGATGAAAGCATTGTCGCTGACCAAGAAAGAATTGAATGGCCGTGTACCGCTGATCGGGTTTGCCGGTGCGCCATGGACCATACTCTGTTATATGGTAGAAGGAAAAGGAAGTAAAACCTGGGACAAGGCCAAGCAGTTTGTATACACCGAGCCCAAACTGGCCAGTCAACTATTGCAGAAGATCACAGATATCACCATACAATACCTGAAAGCACAGGTAAAAGCCGGGGCTGATACGGTGCAGGTTTTCGACAGCTGGGCAGGATCCCTGAGTCCTGCTGATTTTAAAACCTATGCCCAGCCTTATTTATTCCAGATCGCTGATGCGTTGAAAGATGATGCCCCGGTGATCCTGTTCCCCAAAGGAACATGGTATGCATTGGAAGATATTTCGCGGTCTTCTGCCAGTGGTGTGGGTTTAGACTGGACCATTGATCCCAAACTGGCCAGGCAGTTATCCGGCAACCGCATCACCCTGCAGGGGAATTTTGATCCTGCAAAACTGCTGGCGCCAATTCCCCAGATCAAACAATGGGTGAAGGAAATGATCGATGGATTTGGAACGCAGCAATATATCGCCAACCTGGGTCACGGAATTACACCTAATGTGCCTGTGGACCATGCCAGGGCTTTTGTTGATGCTGTAAAAGAATATGGACAATGAACGCCAGGGAGGAATGGATAAAATACATACATGATCTGCAGAACAGGATCTGTGCTGCACTGGAAGAGGTGGATGGCGTAGCGAAGTTCCAGGAAGATGCCTGGGACAGGCCGGATGGCGGCGGGGGGAAAACCAGGGTGATCAGCAACGGAGCAGTTTTTGAAAAAGGTGGAGTAAATACATCTGTAGTGTTTGGAGAAGTGACTGACCTGATGCGTTCACAACTCAGGATAGCCGGTGCCCAATGGTTTGCCTGTGGTTTATCGCTGGTATTGCATCCATCCAATCCATTTGTACCTACAGTTCACTGCAATTACCGGATGTTTGAATTGTACGACGAAAACGGGACATTGACAGACCGGTGGTTTGGTGGCGGAACGGATCTGACGCCTTATTATCTTTTTAAAGAAGATGCCGTTCATTTTCACGGAATTTATAAGAAAACCTGTGATAGATTTGACAGCAGCTTTTATCCCGAATTCAAATTCCAGTGCGACAACTATTTTGTGAACTGGCACAGGAACCAGGAAAGAAGGGGTATCGGCGGAATATTCTACGATTACCGGCGGCCGGATGAAAACAAGAATGTAGAGTTCTGGATGAATTTTGGAAAAGCCTGTGGCGATGCATTCATAGATGCCTATCTCCCCATAGTCAAAAGAAGAAAAGGATTTGTGTACAACGCCAACCAGAAATACTGGCAGGAGATCAGGAGAGGCAGGTATACAGAATTCAACCTGGTACACGACCGGGGAACCTTGTTTGGCCTGAAGACCAATGGCAGAACAGAAAGTATTTTAATGAGTTTACCGCCAACAGTGCGTTTTGAATATAACTACCAGCCCGAACCGGGATCACCTGAAGATGAAGTATTGCAGGTTTGTCTTCACCCCCGAGATTGGGTTTAAATCACACAACATGTATTTGCAAAGAAGAAACAGGATACTCAGGCAGTCCGCCGCCATCAGGAGCATGGTTGCGGAAACAAGACTTTCGCCTTCTGATTTCATTGTTCCGCTTTTCATTGTTGAAGGTGAGAATGAGATATCCGAGATCAGTTCCATGCCTGGATATCACAGGAGATCAGTTGACCTGACGGTGAAAGAAGTGAAAGAGCTGTGGCAGATGGGTTTGAAGTCCGTATTGTTATTTGTAAAATCGAAAGACGAACTGAAAGACAATAAAGGCACAGAGGCACTCAATCCCGAAGGCCTGATGCAAAGAAGCATCAGGGCCATCAAGGATACGGTACCTGATATGCTGGTGATGACCGATGTGGCCCTGGATCCGTTCTCTTCTTTTGGGCATGATGGTATAGTGGAAGATGGTGAGATCGTGAATGATCCAACGGTTGAAGTACTGGCAAAAATGAGTGTGAGCCATGCCAGGGCGGGGGCAGATTTTGTGGCCCCCAGTGATATGATGGATGGCCGGATCGGCGCCATCAGGCAGGCACTGGAAGAAAGTGGTTATACTAAAACCGGCATCATGGCTTATAGTGCTAAATATGCATCCTGCTTTTACGGCCCGTTCCGCGATGCGCTGGATTCTGCGCCCGGCTTTGGCGATAAGAAAACCTACCAGATGGATTATTCCAACAGGATCGAAGCGATCAGGGAGACCATTATGGATGTAGAAGAAGGAGCAGACATCGTGATGGTCAAACCTGCGCTGTCTTACCTTGATGTGATCAGGGAGGTGAAAAATGCAGTAGACGTTCCCGTTAGTTGCTACAATATCAGTGGCGAATATGCGATGATAAAGGCGGCAGCTAAAATGGGTTGGATAGATGAGAACAAAGCGATACTGGAAACGCTGACTTCCATGAAGCGGGCTGGTGCGGATCTGATAGCGACGTATTTTGCAAAACAGGCGGTGAAATTAATTGACTAATGATGAAGATCGACAACAGTAAAAAATTATTTGAGCGCGCGCAACGATCCATCCCTGGGGGTGTGAACTCGCCAGTGCGGGCATTCAGGTCTGTAGGAGGCACTCCGATATTCATGTCATCTGCCAAAGGAGCTTATCTATACGATGCCGATGGCAACAGGTATATAGACTACATCAATTCCTGGGGTCCCATGATCATGGGCCATGGCTTTGAACCTGTGATCCATGCGATCAGGGAGAAAGCCCTGGAAGCGATCTCGTTTGGAGCGCCTACCGAACTCGAAATAGAGATGGCCGAATTGGTGGTATCCATGGTTCCCAATGTTGACCTGATCCGCATGGTGAGCAGTGGTACTGAGGCTTGTATGAGTGCGATTCGTTTGGCAAGAGGATATACCGGCAGAAACAAGATCCTCAAGTTTGAAGGATGTTATCATGGTCATGCCGATAGCTTCCTGGTCAAAGCAGGATCAGGTGTAGCTACCTTGAATATTGAAACGGTGCCCGGCGTAACACCCGGTGTTGCAGCAGACAGTTATGTGGCGCCATACAACGATCTGAAAGCGGTAGAAGAAATCGTAAATGCCAACAAGAATGAAATAGCAGCCATCATCGTTGAACCCGTAGCCGGCAACATGGGCTGTATCATCCCAGAGCCGGGATTCATGGAAGGACTGAGAGAACTTTGTACACGTGAAGGCATTGTATTCATTTTTGATGAGGTGATGACGGGATTTCGTTTGGCCCCGGGTGGTGCACAGCAACGATTGAAAATTGATGCAGATCTTGTCACCTATGGAAAGGTGATCGGAGGTGGCATGCCTGTTGGTGCCTTTGGAGGTAAGAAAAAGATCATGGAACATATCGCGCCTTTGGGAAAAGTATACCAGGCGGGTACATTGAGTGGTAACCCATTGGCAATGGCTGCGGGCTATACTTTATTATCGTACCTGAAATCTCACCCGGAAGTGTATACCGACCTGGATCAAAAAGGAGCATACCTGAAGAAAGAATTGAAAACCATACTTGATAAGAAAGGTATCCCTTACGTGATCAACCAGATCGGAAGTATGATCTCCATTCATTTCTCTGAGAAACCGGTGATCGATTTTGCATCCGCAGCGTCAGCCCGTAACGACATCTTCAATAAACTCTTCCATCATATGCTGGACAATGGTATCTACCTACCACCTTCGGCATTTGAGACCTGGTTCATTAGCCACGCTATTGGTTCCCAAGAATTAGATCGTACGTTAGAAGCAATAGATGCTTTTGTAGTCTAGGCTGGAGGCGTGACGCGAGAGTCAAAAACAAATTGCTATTGCCTGCTACTTCTCGCCTCTCGCCTGCTGCCTCCCGCTTACCAACTACCATCGAATCATTTCCAGATCCGCTTTAGAAGGCAACTTCGGAAATGCTGCATGGGGTTCCCGCTGATACCAGAATACAACGGAAGATATATCAGACTGCTGCGCGTAATATTTACCGTTATGCCGCCAGCCCAGATCCTGGATCGTCACTTTCAGGTCTTTTTCGAAACGTATGGGATCAAGAATATGCCAACGATACATGCCAAAAGACTGTTGTGATTGATACAATCCATTTGGCCTGATCACCTGGTGCAATCCTGCGTAGGCCGTGGAAAATTCCTGGTATTGTTTGGTTTTCTGGTTTTCGAAATTGTACGATCCGCAGAAATAATCTTCTGTACCCGTTCCATTGATCGTGGGGAATTCAGTATCTCCATCCATAAAGAATTTGATCTCCCCTTCTCCCCACCAGCCATTGTTATTCACGTTCCAGGCCAGGTAAGTTCCTACATACTGGCCCTTCCCTTTTATGCCATCCACCAAAGTATGTATGGCCCCTTTTGTAGGATTAGACCTCCGGAACTGTGCATGCAAATACCCCTCATCTTCACCCACCTCGGTAAGCGTATAATCGATCTGGTAATACAAGCGCATGGCCTCGGTGTTGATATTTGTGACTGTGATCTTCGCCTTCTTTCTGAATGGCATTTTCCAATAAGAGTTAAAGGCCGAGCCCGGATTTACAGTGACTGCAAGTGAATTCAAATGGGCATATTCGTTGTAAGCCATTCCGTAGAAATCGCCCAGGGGCACTTCGATGGAAGGCGTGGTTTCATCATCCCAATAAAAACGAAGGATCGAAAAACGCCAGTTACCTGTTGGCGTCATCCAGATATGCTGGATCGCCCCGGGACCATCGATCTCTCCAATAGTGAAAGTCTCGCCGGCTTCCACAACAATAAAAGGATTGACTTTCCAGCCTTTGCCCAGGTCAGAAGAAGACCACCATGCATTGGCTACATTTCTTTTGGCACTGTCCAGTTTTGGATCAGCCATCCCGCCTTTCCCTTTGGCCCCTGTATAATTTTCAGGACTGATCGACCTTGTTTTTGCATCGGACAACCTGGACAAATTAGACATATTCATGTCCAGCCCGTTGAACCTGGATTGCGCTGCGGCCATTTGGCCCACAGCCACGCAAAGGATGACAAGTAATTGCTTCATGTTGTTGGTTTTGTAGTACTTGGTATGAGTTTTATGGAAAGATGCCTCTGTAATTATGACTATGTTTGCCACTGAAGTGCACGGGAAAACACCTGGAAACTCCATAAAGATGTTCTTAAAAAAATCAACTATCATCCTGCTCTTTGTCATCCTTCTTACCTGGATTTCATGGCTCATCAATAGTAAGTCATTTTGGGGAATAGATGACGCAAATATCTACTTCGTTTACATGCGTAATTTGGCAAACGGTCATGGATTCGTATATAATGCCGGAGGGGAAAAAGTTGAAGGTTTTACATCGTTATTATGGGTATTGATCGGGGCCTTTTTTTATTTATTTACGCCGAACCCTCAAATATTACTTGTCAGTGTAAATGTTATCCTGTTAACGGCCAGCATTTATGTTATAACAAGCTGGATCGACAGGCACAAAAAAGATCATCAGGTATTCTCTACGGGATCTTTGTTTTTCCTTGGTTTAATCGCTGTAACGCCAGGCTTCATTGACTGGACGATCCTTTCCCTTCTTGAGACTGGTTTGTGGTCATTTCTATTGACTTTGACCGGGATCCTCATAGTTTCCGACGAGGAAAAACAGTCTTCATTCCGCCGCTATGCTCTCCTCGCCACTTTATTTATATTACTGCTGTTATGCAGGCCCGAGGCCATGCTGTGGATACCTGTTTTTATAGTCATGGAGGCTTATAAAAACTGGAGGATGGGAAAACCGATCAAGAGAATAATTACACTTTCCCTTCCCCTCTGGGCGGTCTTTCTTGGAGTGCTGTCTGCACTTACCATTTGGCGACTCAATTATTTCGGTTATCCCCTGCCAAACACTTACTATGCAAAGGTTTCAAATAACAGACTTGATAATATTTTAGCAGGTATAGCATACCTGGAAAAGGCTTTCCTGAGCAAACCCTTCATTTTCCTGATCGCCCTTTATTGTTTATATAAGATCAGCGTTAATACCATTAAGGGAGTACAATTGAATACAACTTTCGTGTTACTCAACATAGTCATGGCAGTAACCTTTTTATTGCCTCTGTATTCCGGCGGAGATCATTTTGGACATCAGCGTTTCATCGTTCCTACCCTCCCATTGATCTTTATTGTTCTGATCTTATCTATAGAAGACCGGCTGATCAGGAGTACATCGTTTCCGGTCTTATTATTATCATTTGTTTTCCTGTCAAATGCGTACAGTATTAAAGACCTGATGCTATCCCACCTGGAAGGCAGCACCAACATAGATTGGTCGGCAGACTCGGGTTGGAAAGTGATCTGGAACAAACCGATTGATAGTCCGTTAAAACCTGAATGGGACATCGTGGACCGGGGCAGAGAACAGGCCGCAATTTTAAATGATTTTTTTTCCGGCATCAAAATGCCCTCCCAGGGAGTATTCATGGCTGGTGCCATGGCTTATTTTTATAAAGGCGAAACCATCGACCTGCTGGGACTCAGTAACGTTAAAATGGCACATGCAAAGAAAGAAAAAAACAGGTGGGTATTGAAGAACCATGCATCTTTTGATAAAGCAACTTTTTACAGACAGGCTCCGGATATATTCTGGTTTGGACCGTCTACATTCATTGACTCCGGTATGATCTATAAAGAATACATAAAACTTGATTCTACCACTTTTGGAATAGGATTTTGCCAGAATATCCACCAAGAACAGCAATTCAAGGATACTTACGGATTCTATCGGATAAGCAAGCAAAATTTTCCAAAACATCTTCAAATATTTTCCACGCGTTCCTTCATAAAAAAATTAGATTCGTCTATTTACAAAGCCAGGGAGTTGACGATTGAGTAAAGAGGATGTTTTATGATTCAGCCTCTGAATATTCTTACCTACAAAATGACTGACAAAAAGCTAATCCCTTCTTTATACGGTCTCCGGGCGATCAGCGTGTTACTCGTGATCGCCTACCATCTGGAAAATTCCCGGGACCAGGTCAGTTACCCTGCTTTCCTGAAGCCAATCCTGAATGGACACCTGGGCGTGAATATATTCTTTGTGATCTCGGGCTTTATCATCACCATGCTTTTGAAAAAAGAGATGGATCGAACCGCAGACATCAGCTTGTCGAAATTTTATACCCGGCGGGTATTAAGGATTTTCCCGGCATATTATTTTCTGCTGCTGGTGTACTTTTTCCTACAGGTGTCAGGACTGATCTTTCTTGACAGAACAGACTGGTTCTTTTCACTTACGCTTCTAAAACAGTTTTTCAATCCCGGTGGTATTACTGGTCATTTGTGGACCATCTCTGCAGAGGAGATCTTTTATATTTTCTTTCCGGTTTTCTTCAGCTGGCTCTATCCAAAGAACAAAAAATTGCTGAACTATCTATTGATATTCATTACCCTGGCAGCAGTTCCCGCTTTCAGGATGATTATCAACAGGTATGTTCCAACCTATCCATTTAATGTTTTCATGCGTGGCGATGCACTCGCAATTGGCTGCCTGCTTGCATTAAACTATGACAGCGTAAAATCGATAGGCAAATCGTATAAGAGCATTGGCCTAATGCTCATTCTGTTCGAAATAAGCTATCTGACTTTACAGCCCGGAGCGGATTTACATTTTATGCAGATCCTGTTTGGCTCTACGGGATGGTCACTCATTGATAATCTGGCTATTGCCATTTTACTGATCATCAGTATCGAGCAAAAAAACTCGCTGTGGTATTGGCTATTGAATTCAAAACCAATGATTTTCATTGGCACGATCTCATACAGCATGTATCTGTGGCAGCAGATCTTCACATCCACACTTGACCTGGGTAAAATAAATCTACTCCCCTTCAATCTCGTCTTCATTTTCATCGCATCGGCATTGAGTTACAGCCTGATAGAAAAACCTTTTCTCAGGTTAAAAGAAAGATTCAGCTAAAGGAGGTTTTTTCAAAATTATTCGCCCGTACAGACGTTATATAGTCAAATCCGTACCGTGAATAAACTCTACTTATTTACAGCATCGTTAATTGTGCTGACTGAATCATTTGCAACACCTTCTGCTGATTCGTCTGCACCTCTGAAACCACAAACAGAAAATGTGATCACTGCCGAAACGGTGATCAAGGTTGAAAACCTGGGACTTAAGATCAACAGCACACTTCCTGAACTGAGGCCAACCATCTCTGCCGATGGGAAAAGGCTGTTCTTCATCTGCGAAAACCATCCTGCCAATACCAAATACAATTCTGTGAGGAACTCCCAGGATATCTGGTATTCCGAAAGAGATACCGCAGGTAACTGGAGCGAGGCCATTCACCTGGAATCTCCATTGAATACCATTCACTATAATGCTGTGTACTGGATCTCACCCGACAATAACAAGATCCTGTTAAGGGGTGCTTTTCAACAGGGTGCCTATGTGGGGAAAGGCGTGAGCATGACAAAGCAGCTGAAAGATGGCGTTTGGAGTGAGCCCGATATGCTGGTGATCAAGAACTATTACAAGTATGATAAAGGAATGGTATCCGGTGCCACAATGGCCAGTGATGGACGAACCCTTTTATTTTACATGGCTCCGGAAAAAGGAAGTTATCATAATGAGATCTATGTTTCCTTCCTGGAAAGCGATGGTTCCTGGACAGAACCAAAAACCCTGGGTAAGAAGATCAATCTCCCGGAATATGATGAGATGACGCCTTTCCTGGCTTCGGATGGAGTTACCCTCTATTTCTCCAGTAACAGACCGGGAGGCCTGGGAGACAATGATATCTGGATGGCCAAAAGGCTTGACAAGACCTGGCAAAAATGGAGCGATCCCGTTAACCTGGGAGCACCTATCAACACGCCAGACTGGGATGCATTTTTCACTATGGACGCGGGAGGTGAATTTGCCTATATGACATCTTCCAAAGAATCGTATGGAGAGTCCGATATAGTACGCATCAAGTTATATGAGCGGGAAAAACCAGATCCGGTGGTACTTGTCAGCGGCAATGTATATAATGCAAAAACAAAACAGCCATTGAGCGCTGATCTGATCTACGAAACACTGCCTGACGGCGCCATTGCAGGCAATGGCTCATCCAATCCTGACGATGGAGCATTCAAGATCGTATTACCTTATGATAAGAACTACAGTATCCGGGCAACGGCAGATAAATTTTTCGCAGTGTCTGAAAACCTCAATCTTGACTCGCTGGTAAAAGAGGGCTATAAAGAAATCCATAAAGATCTTTACCTGGTGCCGATCGAGATCGGGCAGGTGGTACGTTTGAATAATGTGTTCTTCGATTTTGATAAATTCTTCCTGAGACCAGAGTCATTTGTAGAGCTTGACCGCGTAGTTAAATTGCTGAATGAAAATCCGGCCATAGAGATCGAGATGAGTGCCCACACTGACAGCAAGGGTTCTGATGATTACAACTATACGCTGAGTGATAACAGGGCAAGGTCAGTTATGGAATACATCATTTCCAAAGGCATACCCACTTCCCGGATCAGGTCTAAAGGCTACGGAGAAACGAAACCGGTTGTATCGAATGATACAGATGAAGGAAGACAGCTTAACAGGAGGGTTGAGTTTACTATCCTCAAGAATTAGAGAGCCAGAGAGTCAAAACGGCAGAGAGTCAGAATTAGTGGAAGATGCACCAATAACTCTGACTCTCTGACTCTCTGGCTCTCTGACTCTCTATTTAGTTCTTTCCACAAGTACTTTCTGCACAGATATCTGCCTGGTTTGATTATTCATCAACTTCATCATATAGATTCCTTTAGTGAAAGAACCCGGGAGGTTGATGGTTTCAACATATGTTCCTGAACTGATAGTGATTTTCTTCTGCATTACCCTTCTTCCTGAAACATCTGTGAGATCAAGATAATAATCACCGGCCTCCATATTGGTAAAGTTGACCTTGAAATTACCCGTCCTTACAGGGTTAGGATAGATCTTCACGGTGCCTTTTATGTTGTTCACAAAAGCAGGACCTGCCTTCGCCTTATTGGTCACCAGCAGATTGCTGCTACCGAGATCGGCAGCATTGAAGGCTCCTGATTTGGATACCAGTTGTGTGGCTTCCCAGGAAACGGGGTCAACCTGGTAGATAGCGTTCTTGAATACGGAACTGGTCACTACGATCTTGCCTTCATGATTCACAGCTGCACCATTTGCAGAAAATTCCTTAGGCAAACCCTTGATCTCACCCAGGTAAGTTGCCAGCATGTCACGTACAGATATGCGATAAACATATCCCCTGGCAGCGATCAGGTAAAGGTTATTATCATCATCCGCGATCATGTCGCCACCAGCAGTCATGCATGGATTGTTCAGGATCGACATATGATTATTGGACTCAGCATCTGTGAGCGCGCCAAGGTCAGCAATCACAGGAGTTCCTTTGGTGTTGAACTTGTACAGGTGATTGCCATCGGTGGAAAGGGCATAACCGAAACCATCGCCGGCGATTACCATCCTGGTGATGGCCTCATAGGCTGATTTTTCCTGGGCAGTGCCAAAACCAGCGCCAGTGGTATACACTTGCATCGTTTTAATATCGATATAACGCAACTGATCGTAGTACATAGGTACATAGAAGATACGGTTGCTGTTCCTGTCATATGCCATGGCAGCTACACCACTTGCAAATGGCATATCGGGATCAATATTGTTCACTTTGGCAGCTGTGACCTTATTGAATTTTGCTCCCCGGATATCCAGGATGGAGAAGGATTTATCATTCCCATTCAACACGATATCGCTGAAACTAGAGGTATTAAAATCAAGCCGTCGCAAGGCGACCCAGGATTTACCTTCCTGCATGAGATCGGTAACGGCATAGCCGAATTTCTCCGTTTGCGCAAAGGATTGATAAACAATGAGTGACTGGATCAAAAACAGGATGGTGAAACGTAAATTTTTTCTCATAAACCACATTTGTAGATTAGCATTGCAAACAAAAAGTTACGGCAAATCAGCAATTTGTGCAAGTACAACTGGCATTTAAGACAGAATAAGCTGTTGACCGGCTGCCAGTAATTTTTATATCAATCGTTATGCATTGAATAATAAGGGATTGCAACTGGTAACAAATTTGCGGGAATTCGTCACATTGATACCCGCCCCCCTGTCGCCAGGCTTAACATTGCACAACAAAACCGAAAAATGAAAGCCGAAAATTCAACATCTTACAATTATAACAGGATAGAATTCTGGGGTGCCACAGTCATCTATGTACTTTCTATTTTCCTGCTTATTTCCAATGCGGTCAGGCACGACATGAGTCCGGACACACTCTACCAGTTTGGAGCAAGGAACTACCAACTGTCTTACATGCAGAACTACCTGGTTCCCAAAACTGCTGTCTACACTTTCCTTTACCTGGCCTATATCCTCCTGACACTATATGTGATCCCAAACCTGATCAGGAAAACCAAT
Source organism: Chitinophagaceae bacterium (assembly GCA_035298945.1). Taxonomy (GTDB): domain Bacteria; phylum Bacteroidota; class Bacteroidia; order Chitinophagales; family Chitinophagaceae; genus Pollutibacter. The sequence continues at coordinate 13,568 of DATGXN010000419.1, forward strand.
CTTGCTATCCATATCATTTTGGCCGTGATCATCTTCCTGGTGCTGGGATTTATCATGGGCATAGCCGATACCTGGCTGAAGGCCTATGAGATGAATGATTACAATTCACTCAATGAATTCTATAACGAGATCTTCAAAACAAGGATGCTGCTGACCTTCTGGATGATGTTCCTGTTCGCGATGTATAACGTGATCAAATATTTCGGCATCTTCTTATTGTCGAACGAACACGCCTTACAGGAAAAATACAAAGGCCTGACCAGGGAAGCCATCATTGTATTCATTTTATGGATGATCTCTTTTTTCCTGACACTAGTATCCGGCGCTCCGCAGGAAATAGTTCTTGGCTATGCCATCATTATTCCATTCGGCATAGGGCTTTACTGGTATTCGATGCATAAACTGATCCCCTCGGTTCTGAATCTGACAAAAAGAAAATTCCTTGCATATGCCTGGAAAGTATTTCAGATCCTTTTCCTGACGGCACTCCCTTTTGCACTGATCATGTTGCCCATGGTGGATCGCGGTGAGGCTGTAGCTGCATTTCTGCTCTTAAATGCCTGCATCCAGATGTTCGTGACCGCTCCCATATCATGGTTTGTGTTCAAATATAAAATGTCGAACCAGTCTGAACTTACCACCCTTCGCCAGGCATTAGGCAATTCTACCGCGAACCTCGACTTATTGAAATCGCAAATCAACCCCCATTTCCTGTTCAATTCCCTGAATACTTTATATGGCACGGCTCTCCAGGAAAATGCGGACCGAACCAGCGAGGGCATCCAGAAACTAGGCGATATGATGAGGTTCATGCTGGAAGAAAATGTGCAGGATAAAATTTCACTCAACCGGGAGATCGATTATATCAAGAACTATATCAGCCTGCAAAAACTCCGCACCCAGGAATCACCCAACATCACCATTCAGACGAATATTGACGATGAGGTCAACAACCTCAACATCACACCGATGCTACTGATCCCTTTCATTGAAAATGCATTCAAGCACGGGATAAGTCTCCGTGAGCCTTCACATATCAAGATCACTTTGCACGTGGAAGGCGGAAACATTTTTTTTGATGTATATAACAGTATCCACTCTAAACACGGTGACGATCCGGAAAAAAATAATACGGGGATAGGATTGAACAATGTCAAACAGCGTTTACAGTTATTCTATCCTGGCAAGCATGAGCTGATCATCAGGGAAAATTCAAAAGAGTTTTTCATACATTTAACTATACAGTTAACCAACGCTGAATGATCGCGATAGCCATTGACGATGAACCCGTAGCGCTTGAAGTGGTACGCTCTCATGCCTCCAAAGTCCCTTTCGTGGAACTCACAGCCACCTTTACGGATGCCTTCCAGGCCCTTGACTATCTGAGGAAACAACAGGTAGACCTGATCTTCCTGGATATTAAAATGCCCGATATCAGTGGTATTGAATTCTATAACAGTCTGTCCAGGAAGCCACTGGTGATCTTCACTACGGCGTATTCAGAACATGCCGTCACCAGTTTTGAACTGGATGCAGTGGATTACCTGCTCAAGCCATTTTCCCTTCCGCGTTTCATGAAGGCCTGTTCAAAAGCCCAGGAAGTATATCAATGGCGGAACCAGGATAAGCAGCAGGATTATATATTCCTGAAAACCGGGTATGAATTGGTGAAGGTCTGGTTCAATGAGATCACCTACCTGGTGGCTGAAGGTAATTATATCAATGTGGTGATGCGCGGTTCTAAATTGTTGACGAGAATGACTTTCTCTGAAATGGAGTCGGTACTTCCACCGGCCTCATTCATCCGGATACATCGCTCCTATATCGTCAACAAAGACCATATCGACCGGATCGAGCGGCACCAGGTGAGCATACATGGAGAGCAGATACCAGTGAGTGAAAACTATTCACACCAGATCATGAACCTGAGGTGATCAACAGGCAGGCCAGAACGACCTGCCTGGATAAAGATCGGATGCACTATTGCTCATAGCCGTGCTGATTGAGTTACTTATTTCTTAAGGCAGTCCATGATCTTTCCTCACCCTGCCGGTTCGTGGTTTTAAAAGACAGTTTGACGGAGCCATCTTTTTCAGGAGTGAATTGGAAAACGGCTTTGCTTCCGTAGACCTGGAAACTATTATTACCAACATATTCCATGGCATAACCTCCATTAATACTGCCACCATTCTGTATCCATAACATGCCGGCTTTCTTATAAAACACTTCTTCCTGCTTATTGTCACTCCTTACATAAGTGCCGCTGAGCCTTTCGATCACTGAAGCATCAGCCGGAAGTTTCTCCATCATGGATACGTCGAAGGCCACAAGTTTAGCCCCGTTATCATCTTTCACATCCAGGATCCTTTTCTTGGCCGCCGGTGATGAAGAAGATTGGTCAGTAGACAAATTAGGATCTCCTGTGAAATATAATTGTGTGATCAGGGTCTGATACCCTTCTGCAGAAATGAGCATGTGGAAATGCGCGGGCCTTGTTACACCAGGACCAACACTGTATGGAACCGGGAAGACTGTTTTAAACTCATAATTCCCTTTTTCATCACAGTAAGTTCTTGCCCTGTAGTTGAAGTTGGGTGACTCATTATCATAAACGCCTTTCTCGTCACAATGCCATAGTTCTACACAGGCATTTTTCAACCCCGTGGTACAATCTTTTTGTTTGACCTTACCTTTCAATACTACCACTTGCCCAGTGCTGCCTTTCACCAGCATATCAGTTCTTACCGGTGCATAGGGCCTGTAATAGGGTCCGAGAATGTCAGTGGTGGTGGCGCAGTCGCCTTCAAAATTTTCGCCGTTGAATTTTACATAGCCCTGGGTAGTGACGGCCATGGCAGTGAACATCGAGTTCCTGATGAAATTTCTCCTTTGCATTTTATTTCATTATGTGTTGAGTAATCAGGCTTACAAAGGGCGGATTAGTACCAGTAATATATGCAATTTTTGAAACCAGCGGCTTTAATTCCGCGGCATCTTATCCCTGAGCACTCTCATGAAATAGCCTCCCACCACACTCCTGGCCTGGAAGCCGACCTGTTTGCCATCCAGGGTTTCATGCCAATCGGAAAGTGGCACCCTGCTGGATGTCTCTGTTGCGAACTTAAAGATCGGATGTACAAGAATTGAAAAATCTTCCCGGTTATCAGCCAGCGTTGCGGTCCATATCACCCAGTCAGACTTGGTATAAGTTCTCCTGCTGTCCAGCGGCAGGCCGAATGCATTCTGCATGGTTTTGTAATAACTCAGTTCTTTGTTGAACACCTCACCCGGGAACAAATTAAATCCCAACACCTTATCCCAAACCAGGTTATACTTCTGGCTCCATGTATTCTTGTTATCAAATGTCAATGCATAATGATCTCCTGCATCTGCCATTTGCATCCATCGTTCAGCCATATTCCTGGCCGTATCCATGTACTGCTTTGAAATATCCGCATGTCCCGTTACCGAAGCCAGGTAAGCATAACTGGCAATACCCATGATCGCTTTTACAGAAAGATTGGCATTACGTGCCAGGTGGCCCGCAAAATCATCAGTACACAACTGATTAGCGGGATCAAACCCTTCCCGCACAAGAAATCCAACCCATTGAGTCAATGTATTCCAGTGTTTCTTTGCATACGCTCCCGACTGTTCCCGTTTTGCGATCGCTGCCGTGAGAATAAGCATATTACCGCTCTCTTCCACGGGCATGTCTTCAGGATAGGTTTGGCCATTGGCAATTGGATAAGTGCCCAGGTCATGCGCTGCAAATGGCTTTGGCCATTTGCCGGTTTCACTGAAATAAAATATTCCGTTCAGCATCCCTTTCAGCAGTTCGGGGTTATAAAGAAGGAACAAGGGTGCAGAAGGATATGTTACATCCACCGTATTGATCGATCCATTGCTGTAATTCTCTTTGGAAAGGAATAAGATCTCCTGTTGGGGACTCTTTACCAGTTTATGGGCTGCCACGGATTGGCGATAAGCCAGGGCACAGAGTTTTGCATATTCAGTGCCCCCACTGGAGAACGCTTCCTGGTAAAGCTTTTCGTCAAATGCGGCACAGCGTTTCAGCACCGAAGCCTGTTCCTTTGATGCAGCAAGCAACTGCTCATTCATTCCACTACCGCTGTTTCTCCACCATGGCTTCAGGTTCTGGGAAAAATACTGAACAGCATACAGATCATCATAACCCAACAGTATCGTTCTTTGAAACTGACTGGTAATGCCTGCATCAATAACCGTATTCAGGATCAGGTCCCGCCCACTCTTCGCTGTTGAAACATATGTTCCGGATAAAAATGAGTTCCTGGATTCCGCTGACGTAGTGATATATTGTTTAACGCCTGTCATTGACGAAGTAGCCACATACAGATAGCCCCAATCTATTCTCAGATCGTCGCCTTTTTTCTGGAGTACCTGTTGGGACCTGGTACCTGCTTTCAAAACAGAAAGACCCTGATAATGGTAATTCTCTGTTTCAACTTCCTGCGAAATGGTGTTCACTGATAAATTGGATGATACAGCAACATGCAGCCGGAGCTTATGTGCTTTCCCATCTTTGGAAGTCACGGCGATATTTATATAAGAAACCGGCCTCGAAACAAGTTCAAGGTCTTCGATCAGGATGGGGGATACGAATTGAAGATCGAGTTCAACAGCCCCGGTTTTAAATGTATAAGAAGTAGCAGTTGCTGAAACTTTCACAGAGATCTGTTGAGCCGGTTCTACTATATCCTTTTCAATCAGGGGCTCCAGGGATAAACCAGCATCCAGCATAGCGCCTCCACCTGTATTCTCCACGTGTATGGCGAGTACATTGTCACCTTTGTTCAATACAGAGCTAAGATCTACCGGGATGTACAGGTATTTGCTGCTCCAACCCTTTTTTTCATGGATCATCTTACCGTTCAGGTATACCTCCACATTATCATCATGGTTCAGTTTCAGAAAAACTTTTCCTTCTTTCAGCTCATTTAGTTTAAAATGCCTTCTCATCCAGATATCCCTGCTCAGCCATTTTGTATTGACATTGGATTGATCCCCAAAAGGCGCCTTTCCTGTTCTCCAACCGGCATCACTAAATGAGCTGCTCATCCAGTCAGTGCCCGGGGCGTTTTCTGTATATTTTGCTTCATATTCCTGTTCATCGGCTGCCGGCAACCAGGTTCTGTAATTCACCCCCGGTTTGCCCAAAAATCGATAGGGCTTTCCATCCACTTCTATCATCCCGATCAATGGATGATCTGTTCCGGTCCAGTGTTTAGTAGGCGAAGAAGTCAATGTATCTGAGAACGACCAGATACTGAAGTAGGGATCATGGGTCACCAGCGGATAGGCGGGAGCTTTATCTGTTTGAGCGGATAAAATTTCACAGACGAATACAAGGAAAAATACCAGGAACGCTCTCATAAAATGGTTTTAATGCTACTCGGATCCTTAATTTAAACCATATGTTCGAGAACTCCCCTAAAAGCGTTACAGGCTTATTACAAAACAATGATTTAAGTCATTGTTTTTCATAGTTTAAATCGTGAAATTCACTATTGAAATATTTGATTGTTCACTTCTTTAATCTTGAATTATGACAAACACTAACAAGATATTGACAGCAGTAGGATTCGGCCTGGCAGCGGGTGCAATTCTGGGACTTTTATATGCTCCAAGAAAAGGTTCTGATACCAGGGAGCTTCTGGCAAAAAAAGGAACTAAAATATCAGGCACTATTAAAGACGGACTTCATGAAGGACAAAAAAAATTCAACAGTCTGAAGGATGGATTTAAAGAGGGCCTCAATACGATCAATAAAAAAGTTGAAGAAGTGATGTAGAAAACTAAACGGAGGGTGGAAGGGTTATCCCATCCTCCGTTTGCAACTCTTTTCGGGATCGATCATTTCTCATAGAAAAAAGGTCGGTGAACATGATGTTCAACGACCTTTGCAATTATAGGAGTCGCTGGCCCGGATTAATGTGTTAGCCGGTTAACAGATTAGCCGGGACATACATTAAATAAGCAAGGTAGAGTCAACTCAACATGTTTTGAGAGCACTCTACCTTGTTTATCTTTTACATTAACCGGCTAACTTGTTAACCGGCAAACACACTAAAAAGTGCTTTTTATTGTACAACGATCCTGCCTACATTAGAGTGATCTTTGCCAATCATCCTCAGGAAATATACTCCTGGCCTGACATCTTTCAATTCAAGCTTCATATTATTGAATCCGCTGATCACGTTGATGGTTTCTGTTCTTAATGTTCTTCCTGAAATATCGATCAGGCTGATCTGTGCTTTACCCGCGCTACTACTCGAGAAGCTCATGTTCACGTAATTCTTCGCCGGTACCGGGAATACTTTCCAGTTGGAAGTTTCCATCAGCATACTCTGCTGTGACATATTAACGCTATTCACGGCACCAGTGGTGGTGAACTGGGCCGAAGTATATATACTGCTTCCGCTGTTACCGCAGTTGGTCTTTACCCTCCAGTCGTATCCGGTACCCGGTGTTAATCCTGTCAGGTAATAAGATGTGCCCGCATTAGCTGCTGCAGCTACTGTCCAGTTCACGGCCGAAGAAGCTTTGTATTCCACACCATAGCTAGACCCGCCTACCCATGACCAGCTGATCTGCGCAGATGTGTTATTGATCGAGCTCGCGAGCAGTCCGGAAGGAGCAGGACATGCCAGTGTAGTGAACTGTGCAGCCACGTAAGCACTGCTTCCATTTGCGCCGCAATTGGATCTTATCCTCCAATCATATGTAGTACCCGCCAGCAGGTTATATAAGGCATAGGAAGATCCCTGGATGGTGGTGCTGGCAACGATCCATGTTTCTGAATTGGCAGGCTTGTATTCAAATGTATAACTGGCTGCGCCTACCCAGGTCCATGAGAACTGTGCGGCTGAATTGGTGATATTGCCAGACCTCAGACTACCCGGTGCTGTACAGTTACCGACTGGTGGATTATCACTGGTGGTGGTGAACTGTGCTGTGCTGGACCGACTGGTATCTAAGGCACTACAATTTGTTCTTACCCTCCAGTCGTACACCGTACCAGCGTTGAGCCCTGTTAAATTGTATGTAACAGCAGTAGTCCCTGCCACCGCAGTGAGCCAGCTTACAGAAGCATTGGTTTTATATTCCACATCGTAAGAAACTGCCCCGTTAACTGCAGCCCAACTCAGCTGTGCTGACGATACGGTAATGCTTCCTGTCAACAAGCCCGATGGAGCATTACATGCAACATCATTGAATGTGGTGGCGAAATAGCCAGTTGAATACGCACTGGTGCCCGTTGCACCGCAGGATGCTCTTACTCTCCAATCGTATGCAGTACCCGCTGCTAGGTTAGTAAGATCAAAAGTTGTAGCCGTTGTTGCAGTGGCGGCTGCGATCCAGTTTGCAGATGAACTTGCCTTATATTCCAGGTCAAAACTCAAAGCACCGCTGCCAGACCATGCCAGTTGGGCAGATGATTTAGTAATGTTTCCGGCACTCAAACCAGTGGGAGGATTACATGCCGGCGCTCCACCTGTTGTAGTGAACTGCGCAGAAGCATACACACTGCTGCCGCTATTACCGCAATTTGACCTAACCCTCCAATCGTATAAAGTCCCCGTTTGAAGTGCTGACAGATTATATGAGGTTCCCCATACAGCCGCAGAGGCTACAACCCAGCTAGTGGCAGATGCAGCTTTATATTCAACTGCATAATTGGAAGCTCCGCCTATAGCAGTCCAGCTCAATTGGGCTGATGTATTGGTGATGTTTGAAGATAATGGCGTTGTTGGTGGATTACAAGGCAAGGTGGTGAATTGTGCCGCCACATACACACTGCTTCCATTTGCACCGCAATTGGATCTGATTCTCCAGTCGTATGTTGTGCCCGCACTAAGTGTGTACAAACCATAAGAAGAACCTTGGATGGTGGTTGAAGCAACGATCCAGTTATCAGTTCCCGCAACCTTGTACTCAAAGGTATAATTGGTTGCACCTACCCATGTCCATGAGAATTGTGCTGCTGAATTAGTGATCGAACCAGAACTAAGACCTGCAGGAGTAGGGCAATTACCTACCGGCACCGCTGCAATGGTAGTGAATGCTGCGCTTGTATAATCACTGCTTCCGGCAGCGCAATTTGTTTTTACCCTCCAGTTGTAGCTGATAGATTCTGTTAGTCCTGTTAGATTATACGCAGTACCTGTAGCTCCTGCCGCGGCCACGATCCAGGTTTCAGATGAGCTTGCCTTGTACTCGACATCATAAGAAACAGCACCACTGACTGCACCCCAGCTCAATTGCGCGGAGTTTGCCGTGATGGATCCAGATGCCAGGCCTGCAGGCGCAGCGCATACCAGAGTACCGGTAGTGGAGAACTGGCTTGTTGTATAGCTACTAGACCCGTTTGCACCGCAATTGGTTCTTACTCTCCAGTTATATGGAGTTCCCTGGCTGAGCCCTGTAAGATTGTAGGCTGTGCCGGTGGTGGCGGCAACGGCAAGTGTCCAGTTTGCAGCAGCTGTTGTTTTGTATTCAACATCATAGGAAGCCGCACCCGAAACGGCAGACCAGCTCAGCTGTGCCGAGGCAGTTGTTAT
>DATGXN010000420.1:0-19476 GCA_035298945.1 Chitinophagaceae bacterium
AGAGTCCTTCGATCTCAACCTGGTTGCGTACGAGATCTTCAAACACGTCTCGTTTTCTCACCAACTGCGGTTTCCCGTTGAGAACCATAACTTCAGCTGGCCGTAACCGTGAGTTGAAATTGCTGCTCATTTCAAAGCCATAGGCCCCGGCATTATAGAACACAAGAAAATCACCTTCCCTCACTTCATTGAGCTTGCGGTCCCAGGCAAAAGTGTCTGTTTCACAGATATGTCCTACTACGGTATAGATCCGTTCAGGACCTGCAGGATTTGTAATATTTACGATATGGTGATAGGCGTCGTAGAACATGGGCCTGATCAGATGGTTGAAGCCGCTGTTCACGCCAACAAAAACCGTAGCTGGTGTTTGTTTGATCACATTGGCCTTCACCACAAAATAGCCCGATTCACTTACCAGGTATTTACCTGGTTCAAACCAGACCTCCAGTTTCTTCCCGGTCTCTTTTGCGAAATTCTTAAAGGCTTCAGTCACACGTTTGCCAAGGCCTTTCACATCAGTTTCAGGGTCTCCGGGCTGATAAGGCACTTTGAAACCACTTCCCAGGTCAACAAATTCGAGATCAGGAAAATGTTTTGACAGGTCGAACATCACTTCAAGGCCTTCCAGGAATACGCCGATGTCTTTGATCTCAGATCCGGTATGCATATGGATGCCCTTTACATGGATCTTCGTGGTTTTTACAATACGCTCTATATGCCTGATCTGGTGAATGGAGATACCGAACTTGCTGTCCACATGTCCGGTGGAGATCTTGAAATTGCCTCCTGCCATGATATGCGGATTAAAACGGATGATCACAGGATAGCTGCTACCGAATTTATTTCCGAACTGTTCGAGTATTGAAATATTGTCAATGTTGATATTCACGCCAAGATCCTTGGCCTGCACATATTCAGAAAAATCAGTGCAGTTTGGAGTGAATATAATATCTGCAGGTGCAAATCCGGCTTTCAGGCCCAACTGTACTTCATTGATGCTAACGCAATCAATTCCTGCACCCAGGCTGCGGATATATCGAAGCACATTGATATTGGTCAGTGCCTTGCAGGCATAGAAAAACCGGGCTTTAGTTCCCTCAAATGCATCACTGAGTTGTTTGTACTGATGGGCAATGCGCTCTGCATGGTATACATACACCGGGGTTCCGAATGTTGTGGCAATTTGAGACAGTTCTGCAGTGCTAAGCACAGGAGGGTTGGTTGTATTCATACTGGGAATGCAATTTAAAGAAAAACCGCAGAGTGATCTGCCAGTAAAATGGGAAGCAATCGAATTATATGATCAGTTGCGCGGCTGATCGTCTTCTGATGAAGCATCGTCCTCAATGTCATCGCCGGCATCTTGTTGCTCGTCAGAATGGCTGCCGTTGTCTTCATTCTCATTATCATCGCCGGCATCTTCCTGTTCAGCATCTTCTGCCGTATCGGGCTCTTCCGCCTCAGGTTCCTGATCTGGAGCTGTTTCTTCCACGATCTCGATGATCTCATCGGCAGCACCTTCTTCAATGGCCTTGTTGATCAGTTCTCCGTCTTCAGAAACCGCAAGTACGGCGCCTTCTTCCACTTCGAAATGATCTGCGTTGACAAGGGTTGGCGCAACGATCTGGTCGGCCAACACTTCGTTTATGCGGGGTAGTTCGTCGGCCGAATTGATCCCGAAATAATCCATAAAATGGCGGGAAGTACTGTATACGAGTGGTTTCCCGGGCAGTTGTTCATTACGTCCGGTGATCACGATCAGTTCTTTCTCCAGCAATTTCTGGATGCTGTAGTCGCTGTTTACCCCCCTGATGGCTTCGATATCTCCCTTGGTGATGGGCTGTTTATAAGCAATGATGGCCAGTGTTTCAAGGGCAGCGTTGGAAAGACGTTTCAGAAACTTATCACCGTTGAGCTGAGCGATCGTTTTGTGATAATCCCTTTTGGTCAGGAACTGCCATCCTCCCCCACTTTGCCTGAGTTCGAATGGATAGAATTCAGACGCGTATTTCTCCCTGATACCATCTACGGAAGCTTCTACCTGGTCAAGAGTGATCTTGTCTTCCATAAATCCGAATGCATTGTTCACCAGTTCAACCACATCCATGGATGTAAGTGGTTTCTCGCTGGCAAAGATCAGCGCTTCGATATGCAGTATGAGGTTGGAGATTTCCATAATTTGAAAAAAAGTGAAAAGTCAAAACTAAAGAGTCAAAAATAAGGATTTTGACTTTCAACTTATCCCTGCAACGCCGCTGCACCGCTCACGATCTCCGTGAGTTCTGTTGTGATCGCAGCCTGGCGAGCCCTGTTGTAAGATATTTTGAGAGACTTCAGAAGGTCGTTTGCATTTTCAGAAGCCTTATCCATGGCGGTCATCCTGGCGCCGTGCTCAGATGCATTGGCATCAAGCATTGCTTTGAACAGCTGTGTATTGAGGATCTTAGGCATCAGTTCTGCAATCAGTTGTTCTATAGCGGGTTCAAAAATAAAATCCGCCTTGGTGACTTTCTGCCCTTTTATTGGTGCCGCTTTGGGAATAGGAAGAAATCTTTCTACCACAAAACGTTGAGTTGCTGCATTCTTGAATTCACTGTATACCACTTCAACAACGTCAAATTCTTTGCTGGCAAACGCAGCAACAGCCTTTTGCGCAATTTCCTGAATAGCAGCAAACGAAAGTTTATGGAATACCTCGCGGTGGTCAGTGTTAACGTTGAAATTCCTCCGTTGGAAGAACTCACAGCCTTTTTTGCCGAGGCCCCAGATCACTACATTTCCCTTCTTCATCTGTTCCGCATACTTCTCTTCAATGGTAGCCTTGGCCAGTTTTGACACATTGGCATTATAGGCTCCGCAAAGTCCGCGGTCGCTGGTGATCACAATAAAAAGAACTTTTTCCACAGGACGCTCGTCACCCAGATTGATGCCAAGATCGCCGCCCTCAACATTGCTCACGATATTGCTCAGCATCTCCTGCAGTTTACGGGCATAAGGACGCATTTGAACGATCGCATCCTGGGCTCTCCGGAGCTTAGCCGCACTCACCATCTTCATAGCCTTGGTGATCTGTTGGGTTGATTGAACTGATTTAATCCTGTTACGTACTTCTTTTAATTGACCAGCCATAGAGATTTGCTAATTAACTGATTTACTAATTGGCAATTAAAGCCACTCGTTTTCAGGCCGCAAAGGTAAGGAAACGGAGGGAATTTTTGTGCTTTAGGGCGAATATTCCTAAGTGGCCCGGTAAGCAGTAAGCAGTGAGCAGTGAGCATGCAATTCTGCTTCCTGCTCACTGCTTACTGCTCCCTGAAATTAAAACCTCATCTGCCTCTCCCGCTGTTGGGTCTGTTGTGTGCTCTGGGTGGTCTGCCCATTGAACCGGCTCAGCCTGTAGGTAAAGGTCAGCATGAAATACCGGGTAAGGCGGTTGACACGGGTGTCTGTAATGGTATTGGTGCCAAATGTACGGGTAAGCCCCTGGTTCTGCTTCAGGATGTCAAACCCTGAAACCCTGATGAAACCATTCTTCTTCTTGAAAATGGTCTTTTCCAGTGAAGCATTCAGCAGGGTAAAATTGGGGTCAAAACTCTCGTCAAATCCAATATTGATGTTATGGGTAACATCGTACCTGAAGATCCAGCCACCCGGGAGGTCCGCCCTGCCGTTCGATACCAGCCCCCAGGTTTGCGTGAAATTATCCGTTGCGCTGTTTACGGTTGAATTCTGTGAAGTCAGGCTATACCTTACACCAAAATCCAGCTCCAGCCATTCTTTATGGTTGAACTCGAAATTCACACCCTGCATGGCTGTAGTGTAATTATTCACATTCTTCTCACCATTCACAAATCCAGGATCATTATTATAGATCAAATTACCGTTGAAACTCAACACATACCTGCGGTTCTGGTAGGGCTTGCTCCAGTTATAAAAACCCATGATACTGTAATAACCATTCACGTTCTCCGGCCTGGTCACCTGGCTACCATTGGGAGTGAATGTGGTATAATCCGTGATCCGGTTCTGCTGAACTGAAAGGTTCATACCAATAAACAGCACTTTTCCTGAAGAGAAATTGAAATTATTGTAGAACGCATTCATCGCGTGGGTGACCGCGGGTTTCAGATTAGGATTACCAGAGGTAATATTCTGGGGATTGGTATTATCTACCAAAGGCTGGAGCTGAGCCAGCGTAGGCTGCTGTACATCTCCCTGGTAATTGAAATTCAAAGTCCGCGTGCGGGTAAAATTATAAGCCAATCTCGCCACAGGTATGAAATTGACCCGGGTCACCGGCGTATAGGTACTGTCTTTTGTGATTGAATAACCTTTCTGCGTAAATGGCTGTGCCACTATACCCAATGTATAATTGTACTTCTTCTTTATGGTTCTGATATTGGCGCCGATCCGCTGCTGGATAAATTCATTTTCATATGCGTTGCTTACAGGACTCAACACCGGCGTGCCTGTTTCCATATTATACACCCGGCTGTCATTCCTCGAAAAATTGTTCCTGATGGTGTATGAAAGATCCAGGAAACGGTCCTTACGTATCGGCTCAGTATATACCAGCCTTGTATTCAACGTCCGGCTCAGATTATCCGTTTGCCTCAGCTGGTCGGTGATGGATTGCCTTGCCGGGTCGAAAAATTCAGTGAAGTTGTAAGAATCCCTGTCAGACTGGTTTTCAGAATTCGAAAGATTCATATTAACGGAAAAATTCCTCCCCTTTCTTCTGAACCTGTGATTGAAAAGAATATTTCCGGAAAGATTGGGTGTATACGAAAGCGCTGAATCTTTTTTATAGCCTTTTTGCGTGGTCAGCCCTTTGGCATCTACAATATCAAAATCCGCATTGCTCTGGTTGTTGCTTTCAGAAAAACTCAACTGGGGACTGATCTTGATGTAATTGAACGAATCGATATAATATTCCAGGTTCAGAAAAGCCCTGTGCGTCCCAGACTGGTTATAACTATTGGTAAGATTGTTATTGGTGAAAATATTGGTTGTGGAAATATTTTGAGTGGAAACATCCCTGTTCAGATCAAGCATCCTCCTGGTAAAGGTATAACTGCCATAGAAAGATGATTTAGGGCTTTTTATGAAGTCGTTACGGAAATTGGCTCCTATCGAGTGCGTGGTAGTGATGCCATCGCCACTTCCCGAATTTCCACCTGCACCCTGCATGATCTGAATACCTCCCCTCATGCCTCCGCCGCCTCCGCCACCACCGGCTGCTCCACCTCCACCTCCGCCGCCGCCATCAAAAAGGCTCGCGTTGATATTGTTGCTGTTTCCAATGATTGAAAGCTGCTTGTTATTGTTGAAAAAGTTGACATTGCCAGACACCTGGTACCTGTCTTCTGTGCCTCCTCCCGCGGTGATCCGGCCAAACATACCCTTGTTCTTATCTTTCTTCAACTGCAGGTTAAGTACTTTTTCCGGTTCACCATCCCGAATCCCACTCACAGACGACTGGTCGCCATAATCATCCACGATCTGCACCTTATCGATCATATCGGCCGAAAGCTCCCGGGTTGCTGTTTTCACATCGCCCTGGAAAAAATCCTTCCCATTTACTTTCACCCTGGTCACCTGTTTACCCTGGGCAGTCACATTACCATCTTTATCCACTCCCACCCCCGGTAATTTCTTCAAAAGGTCCTCTACCATCGCATTGGGCTTGACTTTGAAGGAATCAGCCTTGAATTCAACCGTATCCTCTTTGATCTGGATGGGCGGGGTTGTAATTACGATCTCCTGCAACGTTGTAAACGAAGGCAGGAGCGCAATTGCACCAATATCTACCTTACTGGCAGTGTCAGTGTACTTTTTCTGTATGATGGCGTAGCCAGTATGGGTTGTTTTGATGAAAAAAGGCCTGTTTTTGACCTGGGAAAAAACAAAATAGCCTGTGTTTCCGGTTAAAGTGCGTAAAGTATCCCCCGGAGTCTCATAGAAAAGCATCACGGAAACCTTTGCAATTGGATTATTTGTGGAATCCAGGATTTTTCCCTGTACTGTCCTTAAGTCCTGAGCACCTACAAAAACTGAGACTAGTAGGCAAATTGTCAGGAACAGGGGTTTAGAAATCATACGCATAGTGAAAAGATGTCAAAAATACCTGTTAACCTTCGGTTGGGCAGGAATATTGTGATGAAAGGGGCTAATTAGATTTATGTAAATTTGCCCCCTATGTTCAAATTCATTAGCAAGATATTCGGAGGTAGCAAGTCGGAGAAAGATGTTCAACGTATTACGCCATTGATCACCAGGATAAATGAGTTCTACGCTTCATACCAGCAGTTGACCAATGATCAATTGAGGGGCAAGACTGCTGAATTCAGACAAAGGATCCAGGAACACCTGAAACCCGTGGATGACCAGATCAAAGCGCTAAATGACCAGGCTGAAGCTTTGCCGGTAGACGATATCAATGGAAAAGATGATCTCTATAAGCAGGTAGACGAACTGAAAAAGAAAAGAGACCAGGAGATCGAATTGATCCTCAAAGAGATCCTGCCAGAAGCTTTCGCAGTAGTAAAAGAAACCGCTCACAGGTTCTCTTCAAGCACTGAAATTGTCTCTTCCGCTACCCCGCTCGACAGGGAGCTCAGCGTTAAAAAAGATTATATCAGGATCGAAGGCGATAATGCCATTTTCAGGAATTCCTGGACCGCCGCAGGAACCACAGTGACCTGGAACATGGTGCACTATGATGTTCAGCTGATCGGTGGTACCATCCTTCATGAAGGCAAGATCGCTGAAATGGCAACGGGTGAAGGTAAAACCCTGGTGTCTACCCTTCCTGCATACCTGAATGCACTGGCTGGTGAAGGTGTTCATATTGTTACTGTGAATGATTACCTGGCTCGTCGTGACTCTGAATGGAATGGTACTATATATGAATGGCTCGGACTTACTGTTGACTGTATAGACAAACACGAACCCAACAGTGAGGCAAGAAGGAAGGCCTATCTCTGTGATATCACCTACGGTACCAATAACGAATTTGGTTTTGATTACCTCCGGGACAACATGGTTCATTCAAAAGATGAAATGGTGCAACGCAAACACCATTACGCTATGGTGGACGAAGTGGATAGCGTGTTGATCGACGATGCGCGTACGCCATTGATCATATCCGGACCGGTTCCCAAAGGCGATGACCAGCAATATCATATCCTGAAGCCAAGGATCACTCAACTTGTAGAAGTTCAGAAACAAGTGGTGAATAAATCGCTGATTGAAGCAAAAAGATTACTGGCAGAAGGAAAAGATGCTGAAGGCGACGGAGGCCTATACCTGATGCGCGCCTATCGCGGTCTTCCCAAGAACAGTGCACTGATCAAATATCTCAGCGAGCCCGGAATCAAAGTGAAATTGCAGAAAGCAGAGAACTATTTTCTTGGAGAACAGCAAAAGCACATGCCGGAAGTTGACGAAGAACTGTATTTCCATATAGATGAAAAAAATAACCAGGTTGAACTGACTGAGAAAGGACTTCACTATATCACTAAAGGTGGTGAAGATCCAAACTTCTTTGTGCTTCCTGACCTCAGTACATCGCTGAGTGAGATCGAAAAGTCTGAGGCTACAGCAGAAGAAAAACTTCAACAAAAAGAACAGGTACTACAGGATTATTCACTGAAAGCAGACCGGATCCACACCGTACAACAGTTGCTGAAAGCTTTCACGTTGTTTGATAAAGACATTGAGTATGTGGTATTGGACGGCCAGGTGAAGATCGTTGATGAACAAACCGGACGTATCATGGAAGGCCGGCGTTATAGTGATGGTTTACACCAGGCTATAGAAGCTAAGGAAAATGTGAAGATCGAAGCCGCTACGCAAACCTATGCCACCATTACTTTGCAGAATTTCTTCAGGATGTACCACAAACTGGCTGGTATGACGGGTACTGCCGAAACAGAAGCTGCAGAATTCTGGAATATCTACAAACTGGATGTGGTGACTGTGCCTACGAATCTTCCTATGGTTCGTAAGGACAACGAGGACATGGTATATAAAACCAAGCGCGAGAAATATAAATCTGTTATCGACGAGATCGAAGCATTAAGGAATGCCGGCAGGCCTGTGCTGGTGGGTACAACATCTGTGGAAGTCAGTGAATTGCTGAGCCGTATGATGCAGGTGAAAAAGATACCGCACAATGTACTGAACGCTAAACAACACGCAAGGGAAGCACAGATCGTGCAGGAAGCAGGTATGCCGGGCAACGTGACCATTGCCACCAACATGGCGGGTCGTGGTACGGATATCAAGCTCGGCCCTGGTGTGAAAGAAGCCGGAGGTCTTGCGATCATAGGTACTGAAAAGCACGAGAGCCGGAGGGTAGACCGTCAGCTGCGCGGTCGTGCTGGTCGCCAGGGTGACCCAGGTACCACACAGTTCTATGTATCATTGGAAGATGACCTGATGAGGATGTTTGGTTCTGAACGAATAGCATCCCTCATGGACAGGATGGGGTATAAAGAAAATGAAGTGATTCAGCACAGCATGATCACCAAGAGCATTGAACGTGCCCAAAGAAAAGTAGAAGAGAACAACTTCGGCATACGTAAGAGGCTGCTTGAATATGATGACGTGATGAACAAGCAGCGCTTTGTTGTTTACACCAAGAGGCAGCACGCATTATTTGGAGAGCGCCTTGCACTCGACATCGATAATTCATTTTATTCTGTTTCAGAAGAACTGGTATCCGGATATAAAGCGCAAGACGATTATGAAGGCTTCAAACTTGCGGTGATCGTGAATTTTGGGATAGACACATCCATTACAGCTGAAGAGCTTTCCAAATCAGATATTGGAACACTGGCCAACAAGCTCTATGATGAGGCCATGGGTAATTATACCAGGAAGAAGAATGAGATGATGAAGAACGCACTTCCTGTTTTCAGGAATGTAAAGGCAACACAGGGTTCCCATATCGAAAATGTGGTAGTTCCATTTACTGATGGGAAGAAAGGCGTGAATGTGATCGCAAATCTGGATAAGACCATCAGCACAAACGGTGCTGAGCTTGCCAATGCATTGGAGAGATCCATCACCCTGGCTATCATTGACGATTCATGGAAAGAGCACCTCAGGGCCATGGACGATCTGAAACACAGTGTACAAACGGCGGTGTATGAGCAGAAAGATCCATTGGTAATTTATAAGACCACGGCTTATGAATTGTTCAGTAATATGAACAGTGAGCTAAGCCGCGATATTGTTTCCTTCCTTTGCTATGCCGGTATTCCAATACAGGACAGCCAGACCCAACTGAAAGAAGGCCGCGAGCAAAAGACTGACATGAGCAAGATGAAAGTGAGAAAAGAAGAACTGGTAAGTTCTGGTGGTGGTCAGCCCGAAATGATGGATCCGGAAAATCAATACCACGATCCTTCAGTGCAGAAGCACGAACCGATCCGTGTAGGGCCGAAAGTGGGCAGAAATGATCCATGTCCCTGCGGAAGCGGCAAGAAGTATAAGAATTGTCACGGGAAGGAAGAATAAGGAAAAGCAGTGAGCGGTAAGCAGTAAGCAGTGAGCGGGGGAAACCCTTCTGCTCACTGCTTACCGCTCACTGCTTACTGTGGTACAATGTTTGTTTATAGCTAATTATGACCCGATTACTTGCCATCCTGCTCATCATCTTCCCCATTGCTGCTTTCTCCCAGGTGGAGATCGTAAAAGACCATAGGTTGGACCTGATGATCGCCAAACAAGAAGAACTGAACAAGAAAGTTTATCTCGAAAACAACAGAACCGCATCGGGTTTCCGGATCCTGGTGATGAATACCAACGACAGGAATAAGGCCATGGATGTTAAATCCAAGCTAATGCGTGATTTCCCCGACCACAAAACCTACCTGATATACCAGTCTCCTTATTTTAAGATCCAGATCGGTAATTTCCGTAAACGCGAAGAAGCAGAATCGCTGCGCAAGCAGGTTACAAAGATCTATCCAACGGGTGTTATTGTTATCCCTTCTATAATAGAAGTGAAGCCTGAGGAAGATCTTATACTGAACAATTAGCGAATTGGCTATCTTCGATAAATGATTGCAGAGCGAATCAGGCAACTCGCCTCCGCATATGCAGCCGATACCATCGCCATCAGGCATCATCTGCATGCACATCCGGAACTGAGTTATAAAGAATACGAGACCTCAAAGTACATACAACAAAAACTCGCTGCCCTGGGCATCCCCTTTACCATCATGGCCGGCACCGGCGTGGTTGGGCTTATTGCCGGGAATGATCCCGCATCGAGAACCATTGCCCTTCGGGCTGATATCGACGCCCTTCCCATACACGAAGAAAATAAAGTCCCCTATCGTTCCCTGAATGACGGTGTTATGCACGCCTGCGGGCATGATGTGCATACCAGTTGCCTGTTAGGCGCGGCCAGGATCCTCCAGGAAACGAAGCAGGAATGGAGTGGTACGGTTAAACTCATCTTCCAACCCGGAGAAGAGCGTAACCCCGGCGGAGCAAGTATCATGATCAGGGAAGGCGTGTTGGAAAATCCCAATCCGGAACTCATCGTGGGCATGCACGTCAATCCACAGCTTGAAACTGGCAAACTCAGCTTCAGGGGCGGCAAAGTGATGGCAAGTGCAGATGAGATCTATATAACGGTAAAGGGTAAGGGCGGACATGCCGCAGCGCCCCACCAGACCACTGACGTGATCCTGGTGGCTTCACATATTGTTGTGGCACTCCAGCAGATCGTCAGCAGGAACAACAACCCCTTCTCTCCTTCCGTGTTATCCATTTGTTCTTTCAACGGAGGATATACCACCAATGTAATACCCCACGAAGTGAAACTGATGGGCACTTTCAGGGCCATGGACGAGGCCTGGAGATCGAAGGCTCATGGGCTGATCAGGCAGGTAGCAGAATCCGTAGCCCATGGATTGGGTGCCGAAATAGAACTCCATATCGATGTAGGATATCCCAATGTATATAACGACGAAAATCTTCATGTCATAGCGATGGCGAAAGCTGCTGAATTTATGGGTCAGGAACGTGTTGAAGAAACGGAACTGAGAATGGGGGCTGAAGACTTTGGATATTATTCTCAAAAAATACCGGGATGTTTTTTCCGCCTGGGCACTGGCAACATTAATAAAGGTATCAGATCAGGCGTGCATACGCCCACTTTCGATATTGATGAAGATGCCATTGAGATCGGGATGAGTATGATGGCATATTTTGGTGCAACACTCCGTATAACCTGATTCCGAATTTCGGAATATCTTATTTGACTAATTGACTGAAACGATTGACTATGCAAAATGATTTAAGAAAAGAACAGGCACTTGAGTATCATGCCAAGGGCAGGCCTGGAAAGATCGAAGTAGTACCCACGAAAGAAGCTAAAACACAAAGAGATCTCTCTCTTGCATATTCCCCGGG
Source organism: Chitinophagaceae bacterium (assembly GCA_035298945.1). Lineage (GTDB taxonomy): Bacteria > Bacteroidota > Bacteroidia > Chitinophagales > Chitinophagaceae > Pollutibacter. The sequence goes on from DATGXN010000420.1 coordinate 11,434, forward strand.
TGTGGCAGAGCCCTGTATGGAGATCTTCCGAAATCCCGAAGACGTTTACAAATACACCGCAAAGGGAAACCTGGTGGCTGTGATCAGCAATGGTACGGCGGTGCTGGGTTTAGGAGATATCGGTCCTGAAGCCGGCAAACCGGTCATGGAAGGGAAAGGCGTTCTGTTCAAGATCTTTGCAGATATCGATGTATTCGACATCGAGATCAATGAAAAAGATCCTGACAAATTTGTAGAGATCGTAAAAGCACTGGAACCCACATTTGGTGGTGTCAACCTGGAAGATATCAAAGCGCCTGAGTGTTTTCATATCGAGAAAAGGCTGAAGAATGAAATGAAGATCCCGGTGATGCACGACGACCAGCACGGCACTGCGATCATCAGTGCTGCAGCATTGCTCAATGCACTGGAAATACAAGGGAAGAATATCGATGAAGTAACCTTTGTAGTCAATGGTGCGGGTGCTGCAGCCATAGCCTGTGTTGAATTATACATAGCTTTTGGTGCGAAAAAAGAGAACGTTCGCATGTTCGATTCAAAAGGCCTTATCACTACTTCCAGAGCGGACCTGGACGAAAGGAAAGCTAAGTTTGCTGTGGATGGTCCTGTGTTATCACTGGAAGAAGGAATAAAAGGAGCGGATGTTTTCATAGGTCTTAGCAAAGGGGGCGTTCTGAATGGAGCAATGGTTAAAACCATGGCGAAAAATCCTATCGTTTTTGCGATGGCCAATCCCGACCCTGAGATCAGTTATGAAGAAGCAACATCTGCCCGGGAAGATGTGATCATGGCTACCGGCAGAAGCGATTATCCCAACCAGGTGAACAATGTGCTTGGCTTCCCTTATATATTCAGGGGAGCATTGGATGTGAGAGCAACTACGATCAATGAAGCCATGAAGAAAGCTGCCGTTAAAGCACTTGCTGAACTGGCGAAAACAACAGTGCCCGATATCGTCAATATGGCGTATAACGACAGCAATATCGCCTTCGGCCCCAACTACATCATACCCAAACCACTGGATCCCAGGTTGCTGGAAACCGTGGCACCTGCCGTGGCCAAAGCTGCCATAGAAAGCGGGATAGCCGCCAAGCCCATTACTGACTGGGAAGATTATGCCCTGCAGCTCAATAAAAGACTGGGCATAGACAATCAGCTGATGCGGGCCATAGGAACCAAGGCGAGGAAAGATGCCAGGCGCGTGGTGTTTGCAGACGGTGAAAATGCCAAGATCCTCAAGACGGCACAACTTGCCCTTGACGAAGGCATCGCCTACCCGATACTGTTAGGAGATCCGAAGAAGATCATGTTGATCGCGCACCAGCACAGCATTGACCTGGACGGAATTCCCATCATCGATCCAAAATCTGATGAGATGGAACATAAGCGCCAGGAATATGGTGAGATCTATTTTTCAAAAAGACAGCGTCGCGGGATCAACTCCTACGAGGCGTTCAAGAAAATGAAAGACAGAAATCATTTCGGCTGCATGATGGTGGAATTGGGCGATGCGGATGCCATGATATCAGGGCTTACCAGGAACTACCAGGATACCATCAGGCCAGCTATCCAGATCATCGGTACAGAAGAAGGTGTCAAGAAGATTGCAGGCATGTACATCATGCTTACCAACAGGGGTCCGTTATTTCTTGCTGATACAACGGTGAACTTCAACCCGACATCGGAAGAACTTGCAGACATCACCATGTTGGTTGCCAAAGAGGTAAGATCTTTTGGGATCACGCCGCGGATCGCCATGCTGAGCTATTCCAATTTCGGCAGCAGTAATACGGCCGAAGCCATCACCGTGAGAGATGCAAGGTCCATCATAAAGCAAAGAACGCCTTCGCTGATCGTTGACGGTGAGATGCAGGCCATTTTTGCATTCAATAAAGAGATCTTAAGGGACAATTATCCATTCTCTGAATTGTTGAAAGGCGACGTGAATACGCTGATCTTCCCTAACCTCAGTGCAGGAAATATTGCTTACAACCTGCTGCAGGAAGTTGGTGGAGCAGATTCGATAGGACCTGTTTTGCTCGGACTTAAAAAACCAGTGCATGTACTACAACTGGGCAGTTCGGTACGGAGCATATTCAACATGGTACTGATCGCAGTGATAGACGCACAGCAGAAATCAGCCAATCATCCGCATGATACACCGCGGAATACCGAATGGATGAAAAAATTCGTCCCTGAAGCATTAGTATAGCCGATGGAAAATATCTCACGAAAAAAGACCCGCTATGCTGCCAGCAAGAGTTTTAAAAAATACCTGCGCAGCTATGGCCGTGAGATCAAACTTCCGGTACATTATCAGACATTAGAACATTTTTCGGGATCTGTTCCGCTCTACGATAAACAAGGGCGGGACACATTCTGGGAAACTGTATTTTATATGCCCTCAGTGGCAGACGAGATCCATCATGGCCTGAAAAGGATCTACTCCCTGCTCAAAGCCAGCGGGGCTTCGCAGGCCGAAGAACACCTCAATATTGAAAGGATCGACTATTGTGTATTCGGGAATTCAAAACCCTTCCGGATCAAGATCGTCAATAATTATAATGAGGTGTACGATTATTTCTACATTAAAATAGCGGATGCCTCCAGGATCTGGGGCATGGAAATGGAGCATATGCTTTCTCCCTACTGGATCAATTTCCTGGTGGATGGAGAAACACTGGTACAAGAACATATTTCCGGGATCCCGGGCGATATGTTCATCGAAAAATATATGGGCCGGCCCGAGTTCAACCCCAAGAGGATCGCAAAAGAATTTGTCAAATTCAATGAACGTTGCTTTATAAGGCTGCTGGGTGATATGCGGAGTTACAATTTTGTTTTTGACATCACACAGGATTTTGACGATATCCAGTTCCGTATGAGGGCCATTGATTTTGATCAGCAATGTTACGAAGGCCGGAAAACCACCTATCTGCCCCAATATTTTAAAGAGAACAAGGTGTTTGTTGACCTGGTGTCCAAACATTTCAATCCCGACGTGATCAAGCAATACCAGATCGAAGAGCGGTCGACCATCATAAGGAGGATCAGGGCCCAACGGCACAGGCTGAACGAACTAAAGGATTCACTGTTGAATGATGAACTTTCCACTCCTGAAAAAACAGAGCACCTAAAAACCGAACTGGCTGAGCATCATCATGATGACAATTTCCTGAAATGCAGAACCATGGCTGAGATCCTGATGGTCCATATGAAGAAATTCATATTCACCCGGGAAAGATGGGCACAACATTAATAAGGGTTTTTGGGCTAAACGTATTATTTTGTAACCGTTATACCCTTAACAAAAAACTTCAATGAATTTATTTACCCATATCGGTAGGTTCCTGGTGATGATCTGGAGAATGTTCAGCAAGCCTGAAAACCTGAAGATGTATTGGAAGGAATTGATGCATCAATGCTCTGAAATAGGCATAGGCTCATTGGGTATCGTTGCTATCATCTCCGTTTTCATTGGTGCGGTATCCGCCGTTCAAACAGCTTATCAGTTGGTGAGTCCTGTTATTCCAAAATCCACCATTGCCCAGATCGTTCGCGATACGGTGATCCTTGAATTTGCCCCTACCCTCACTTGTATTGTTTTGGCGGGTGTTGTGGGTAGTAAGATCGCCAGTGAATTGGGGAATATGCGGGTGAGTGAACAGATCGATGCCCTGGAGATCATGGGTATCAATACAAAGGCTTACCTGGTGTTACCGAAGATCCTTGCAGCACTGATCGTTATTCCCATGCTCGTGGTGATTGCGGCAGTCCTGGGCATCTGGGGAGGAAGGATAGCCGGTTCGGCATCGGGCATACTATCAGCCGAAACCTTTGATCGCGGTCTTTTACAGAGTTTCATGCCTTTCAACGTCACTTTCGCCCTGGCAAAAGCCTACACGTTCGCATTTATCATCTCCAGCATTCCTGCCTATTACGGATACTTTGTACAGGGAGGTGCACTGGAGATCGGAAGATCGAGTACCCAGGCCGTTGTTACCAGTTGTATCATGATCTTATTGGCAGACTATGTGCTGGCTTCACTATTACTATGACAAAGAAATGATCGAAGTAAAAAACATACATAAAGGATTCAACGGGAAAACCGTGATCGATGATGTGACAGCGTCCTTTGACACCGGCAAATGCAACCTGATCATCGGCTCCAGTGGCAGTGGTAAAACGGTGTTGATGAAATGCATCGTGGGACTGTTTGAACCGGATTCAGGCAGCATTTTATACGATGGGCAGGAATTCACTACTATGAATATTGCTGACCGGAAAACCATGCGGCAACAGATCGGTATGCTTTTCCAGGGATCTGCATTGTTTGACAGCATGACCGTTGAAGAGAATGTCAATTTCCCGCTGGATATGTTCACTGACATGTCTTATAAAGACAAAAAGAAAAGAGTCCGCGAAGTACTGGACAGGGTGAATCTCAAGGAAGCTGATAAGAAATTCCCTGCCGAGATCAGTGGAGGTATGAAAAAAAGAGTGGGTATAGCCCGGGCGATCGTATTGAATCCTAAATACCTGTTCTGCGATGAGCCTAATTCAGGACTTGATCCACAAACTTCTTTGCTGATCGATAAACTCATACAGGAGATCACCATTGATTATAATATCACCACGGTGGTGAACACCCATGATATGAACAGTGTGATGGAGATCGGAGATAATATCCTTTACATGTACCAGGGCCTGAAAGAATGGGAAGGCTCCAATAAGGAGATCATTTTCTCCAAGAATGAGAAACTCAACGACTTCATTTTTGCTTCAGCGTTTTTGAAAGATGCAAAAGATATGCGGATGCTTGAAGCCAAAGGAAAGATCGACGATAACAGGGATATGGATAAACTTCTGAGTGAATAATGAAGAAGGCTTTTGTTTTACTGGCACTCATTATTGGCAGTTCACTTGGAGCGCATGAGTTCTGGCTCGAGCCCCGGAAATTCGTTCTGTCCAGGGGCGAACACGTTATCTTAAAATTCAATGTTGGCGAAAACTTTGAGGGTGTGAACTGGAGAGGCAACGCGTCGTCTGTCAAATCCCTCAAATTGTTCTACGCAAATATCGAAGATGATCTTGAATCACTGATCACCAATGAGACTGAAGGCGATTCACTGAGTCTGCAGTTCTATGATGAAGGCACCGCTTTGGTGGCTTACCAATCCAATAACAAACATATTGAACTGGAACCGGCAAAATTCCTTGAATACTTAAAGGAAGATGGACTTACAAACGCCATAGAGTACAGGGAAAAAAATGGCGAAACTGATTCTGTTGGCCGGGAAAATTACATGAGATGCGCCAAAACCCTTTTCCAGATCGGGTTGACGAAAGACGAGGTGCATAAAAAGTATTGTTCACTGCCCCTGGAATTTGTTCCATTACAACATCCTTACCTGTTGAGAAAAGATCAACCCCTGGAATTCAGGCTGTTATTCAAAGCCAGGCCTTTGCCGGGAGCTGCTGTCAAGGTATGGCATCGCCTGAATAACAAGACCCAGAAATTTGAATGCACAACCAATGAAAATGGGATTGTTGAAATTCCAATAAGCCTTGCCGGAAAATTTCTGATAAGTTCTGTACGCATGGAACGGGTTGAAAATGAACCAAATGCCCAGTGGCAGAGCTATTGGGCCACATTTACCTGGGGTTACTAGCTTGCATATTTCAAAAACGCTTTATAGATTTGCTACACGAAACCACGATCCGAATTACACATTCGGATGATTTAACTCCAATTTTCCATAACCATATTTTTATTTAGATCCAGCATCCTTTGCGGAACGCTTACCATCAAAAAACGCAAAGAATGAAATTTATCTTTACCCTGATTCTTACAATTGCAACCTTTGTATTTGTACAAGCACAAACATTTGTCACCAATGCCACTATTGTAGGGAATTCCGGCAGTGGACAGAATTGGACAACCCCTACTTTCCCTACTCAAACATCCACACTGAATAACGGTAACCCTGCGTCGGCATTAATGCTTGCCACAGGCTTTGATTTTACCGGACTTCCAGTTGACGCATCCATACTTGGATTTGAAGTAGCGATAACAAGGAATTCAGACATTACTGTTGCTGAGAATGCGGTATCACTCATCAAAGCGGGTGTGGTGCAAAGCGACAACAAAGCACAGGCAGGAAACTGGCCCTTGACAGCTGCTACAGCAAACTACGGAAGCTCTTCTGATCTTTGGGGTGGTGGCGCATGGTCGATAGCAGATCTTAATGCCAACTTCGGTGTTGCCCTGGCAGTTACAAGGTCCGCCGGAATAGGAAGAGCCTTTGTAACTTCAATACAGGTAACAGTTCACTATGCTATCCTGGCTCCTATCATCCTGACCAGTTTTGATGTATCAAGAACAGCAGAAAATCACGTGATCATCAACTGGGCAACTTCAACAGAAGACAAAGTGAAGGTGATGTATATAGAGCGTTCTTCAGATGGCGTTAATTTCACCCCCATATTCACGGTTAACCCCGTGGGTGCAAGAAATAAATACACCCGTTACAGCGTCATAGATAAAACTCCTCTACAGGGAGCGAACTATTACAGGCTCAAAGAAGTTGACTTTGATGGCAAACTCTATTATTTTGACATGAAATCGATCTCCATTTCGGCTAAACTGGGTCAGAGATTCCAGGCCTTTTATAACGGAGCTGATGTCAAAGTGAACGTTGCCGGCATCAAAGGTAGTTTCACCCTTACCCTTCATGATGCAGGAGGTCGCCTGATCAATAGCCAGCAGGTAAATATCAATTCCGGCAGTTACCAGGCTTCTATGAGTTCTCCAGGCCGCAGCGGTATTTACATTGTGAATTTCAGTGGCGAAGGCGTGAATGAGACCGTTAAGATCTTCGTGGGCAAGTAACAACCACCGATAAGTTAGTAAAACAGCGAGATAGGGAGATAGGAAACATTCTGGGTTTCTGTCTCCCTATCTTGCTATCTGCCTATTTCACTATCTAATTTATCCCTATTTTTGCGCCATCCAAATTGTTCCCCATGTCAGTATTAGTCAATAAGAATTCAAAGATCATTGTTCAGGGTTTTACCGGTACAGAAGGCAGTTTCCATGCTTCCCAGATGATAGAATATGGAACCCAGGTGGTAGGTGGCGTAACACCCGGCAAAGGAGGCTCTATGCACCTCGACAGGCCGGTTTTCAATACTGTTTCTGACGCGGTAAAAGCTACCGGTGCTGATGTAAGTATCATATTCGTTCCCCCGGCATTCGCCGCTGATGCTGTAATGGAAGCAGCAGAAGCCGGGATTGGTCTTGTAGTATGTATAACCGAAGGCATCCCTGTACAGGATATGGTAAAAGTCAAGAATTATCTCCAGGGCAAATCGACCAGGCTGATCGGCCCTAATTGCCCGGGCATTATTACGGCGGGAGAATGTAAAGTGGGTATTATGCCCGGATTCATTTTCAAGCAGGGAAATATTGGTATTGTTTCAAAATCAGGTACACTCACATATGAAGCGGCAGACCAGATCGTGAAAGCCGGAATGGGTATTACCACGGCCATAGGAATTGGCGGTGATCCCATCATTGGAACCACTACCCGCGAAGCGGTTGAACTTTTCATGAACGATCCTGAAACCAAGGGCATCGTGATGATCGGGGAGATCGGTGGCGGCATGGAGGCTGAAGCAGCCAACTGGATCAAAGCCCACGGCACCAAACCCGTTGTTGGTTTCATTGCCGGTCAAACCGCCCCTCCAGGCAGAAGAATGGGCCACGCCGGCGCCATCATCGGTGGATCAGACGATACGGCAGCTGCCAAAATGAGGATCATGCGGGAATGCGGCATTAAAGTAGCCGACAGCCCGGCAGATATCGGCATTGCTATGGCTGAGGCTATGAGGTAGACACGGAGACACGGAGGGGGACGCGGAGGGGGACGCGGAGACACAGAGGGGGACACGGAGACGCAGAGATAGACACGGAGACACAGAGATAGACACGGAGACGCAGAGTATATTACTGAACGCGGTGGAAGATGCAGCAATGCTATT
>DATGXN010000421.1:0-4787 GCA_035298945.1 Chitinophagaceae bacterium
GTATATAGCGATTTGCCACCTACGGGAATAAACCATAACAGGATAGCCAGGATCTCCGAAAGCAGGTAGATGAATAGCGGGTTCTTTCCAAATACCCCGAAAAAACCTGTCCAATTCTTTTTACCCAGAATATCGATCACATAGATCAGCCCTCCTAAAATCAGCAGATCAATTCCACATGTGTACAGCACGAAAGAACTGGTCCACAGCTTCTTGTTGATCGGGAAAACAAGGTTCCAGAAATAGGCCACACAGATCATGGCAGCCCCGGCCAGAGCCAGTTTTGCAATGGTTTCAAAAGTATTGCCAGACTTCTTAATAAAAACTCCTGTATAGTACCCAATGATCACGTTGACAATTGACGGAAGCGTGCTCAAAATGCCCTCGGGTTCAAATGCTATCCCCTCTCCATGATACATATGTTTCTCGCCGAGAATCCAGAAATCCAGTTTGTTGCCTGCGTTTCCCAGCATGGTGTAATCACCAAACAGGTACATCACCATCCAATATCCCAGGAGAAGCGAGATGCTAATGATCCATACGGATCTGCGGGAAAGAAAATACACCATCAAAGCGGCGGCTCCATAGCAAACTGCGATCCTCTGGAGTACGCCAAATATCCGGGTTTCAGCAATGGGCGAGAATTCCCAGCCTGTATGGGTTATCTTGAAAAAAGGAAACCAATACATCAGGAACCCCAGTACAAATATGATCAGGGTTCTTTTTAAGATCTTAGCCACCACCTGGGCGTCCGTCATCGTACTAAACTTACCCATGGCAAATGCCATGGCATTACCTACTACGAAAAGAAAACTCGGGAATACCAGGTCAGTAGGAGTAAACCCATGCCAGGATGCATGAAGCAATGGCGAGAAGGGGGTTGCTCCGGAGCCAGGCGTATTCACGATGATCATAAAACAGACGGTCATGCCCCTGAGTACATCAAGGGCAAGGAAACGAGTGGGTTGTTGGTTTGTCATCCTTTATAGAATTGCTATCTAATTCAGAAATATTAATTTAACTGATTTAAAGATATCTTAACGGCGCGGAATTTGAGAAAAATATGTCTTTTTATAGATACAATAAATATTGGACTGACGTAATAGGCCCGGAAAGACGCCTATTCAGTTTAAAGATCTCTGAACTTTTGCATCACAGAGACCTATGGTTGATGTTCGTATGGAGAGATTTTGTATCTACTTATAAGCAGACCATATTAGGGCCGTTATGGTTTATCTTGCAGCCCCTTCTTACCACCATTATCTTTGTTTTTGTCTTTGGCAATTTTGCCGGATTGTCTACAGACGGGCTGCCTAAATTTCTTTTTTACCTGGCCGGCGTCACGATCTGGAATTATTTTTCGGAGTGCTTTAATCGCACTTCAAACGTCTTCACTGCAAATGCAGGCCTATATGGGAAAGTATATTTTCCAAGGTTGATCATACCTCTCTCCATTATTACGGCTAATCTTGTCAAATTCTTTATACAATTCATACTTTTTCTTTTTGTGTTGTTTTATTTCAAAATGAATAGTGGAATGGTCTCTGGCCCCAATGCTTATGTTCTTCTCACACCTGTTTTGCTTATCATGATGGCGGGTTTCGCTTTGGGAGGAGGATTGCTTATCTCTGCGATGACAAATAAATACAGGGACCTCGTACAACTGATCAGCTTTGGTATTCAGTTACTCATGTATGTTACCCCTGTTATTTATCCAGTAAATTCTTTATCGGCACAACATCAGAAACTCGCTCTCCTGAATCCCCTGGCGCATGTGATTGAAGCATTCCGGTTTTCATGGACAGGCACAGGATATTTTTCCTGGGAAGGATTACTGTATAGTTCTATCTGCATGATCGTGCTCGTTATCACCGGAATCATTTTGTTTAACAAAGTGGAATCTACATTCCTGGACAATGTATAATGAATGAAGAAGGATGTAGCCATACGAGTGGAAGGATTATCCAAGTTATATCGCCTTGGAGAGATCAGCTCAGGTACGATACACCAGGATTTTCAGCGCTGGCTTGCCAGGGTGAGGGGTCAGGAAGATCCCTATCACGAGATTGGAGCCGACTACGAATATTCCAGGGGATTTTCCTGGGCCTTGAACGATGTCAGTTTTGAACTTCAAAAAGGAGAGATACTTGGTGTGATTGGAAAGAATGGGGCCGGCAAGAGCACCTTGCTCAAAATTTTAAGTAAGATCACAAGGCCAACAAAAGGGCATGTTTACCTCGATGGAAGGGTTGCTTCTTTACTGGAGATCGGTACAGGATTTCATCCCGAAATGACAGGGCGGGAAAACATATTCATGAATGGAGCGATCCTGGGGATGAAGCGGCATGAGATCAAAAGCAAATTTGACGAGATCGTGGAATTCTCGGGAATTGGAAAGTATATAGACACTCCAGTCAAGCGATATAGCAGCGGGATGTATATGCGCCTTGGTTTTTCAGTTACGGCATTTCTGGAACCTGAGATACTGATTATTGATGAAGTACTTGCCGTTGGGGATATAGAATTCCAATCGAAATGTCTGGGCAGGATCAATGAGGTAAGTAAGAACGATGGCCGAACTGTTTTGTTTGTGAGCCATAACATGGATGCCATCAGGAGCTTATGCACACAAAGTATTCTGCTTGATAAAGGTAAATTGGTAAAGGCCGGAGAAACTGAGGAGGTACTTCGGGAATATTCCGAAACGGCATTGAAAGAGCGGGAGCTGACCTGGGTGAGAACGAAGGCGTCAGACATGCCTTTTATTGAACGTATTTCGATAGAGCTTGACGGAATCCAGCCCAATCTTGAATTGATCCTTGATTGCCAATGTGTTGCCCCCGACTCGGGGTTTAAAAAATCAAATATTGCGATAGACATCAAAAATGGCTTTGGCGTGACCATAATGCAGGCAATCCCTGATATCAATCCTTTTATCACACTTTCAAAAGAACCAGTAACTATTAAGACTAAGGTTTATTTGCAGGGATTGATTCCCGATAAATATTTTGTTTCGGTCTGGCTGGGTCCTCATAATACAGAAACATATGATTGGGTGCAGGATGCGGTGAGTTTTGAAGTGTTGCATACGCCTACGAGAGGGAGGATATTTCCTCATACACTTAATCACGGCAGTATTGTTCCAAAGTCTGAGATTATTTCAATTAGCTAATTCTCTAAAACCTGATCTTATCCTCATCCCCCTCATAAGGTCCCTGTTTCACTTCGATGATCTCCGATTCCTCGAGCATTTCGAATCCATGGCCACCAGCAGCTAAAAGGATCACATCACCCTTACTCAAAATAGTACTGGAAACAAATGCATGATCGTCAGTGTAGAAATCAACTTTTTCTTTTCCCGATTTGATGAATAGCACTTCCTGGGTCTGAAATACTTCTCTTTTTACGATCCTGTGTTTATGGGGAGGTATGGTATAACCAGTGGGTCTTTTCATGTATCCCAACTGCTGGGAATAATGGCTGTCAGTAAAGAATTCAATTCCATCTTTTGCAAAACCGGATCTTATAATAATGGCTAATAATAGTTCTCCCGTCTTAATTCTCTCAACCATATTCAACTTTATTTAAAAAGGCGATTCATTATTTTTTTAAAAAGAGAAGGTGAGTTCTTTTGTTCCTTTTTTTGGAATGCCGCTAATTCATTTTTCAGTTGAATGAGTCCAGGATGTATTAATAAAGGGATTTCTTCATCCGAAAATCCACTAATGGCTTGCCTTGTTGCTACAAAAATATTTTGCCGGTACCACCAATGAATGTCGTTATCATCCCATATCAATGGCCTGATCATATCGTAAGTATGATAGCCCTGTTTCCTGAACAATTTGCTCCAGTAATCAGGATTTTTCAGATTAATATGTCCATCACCGGGTTGTCCGGGCACAGCAGCGGAAAAAATGATCCTGTCACTGACTGTTGTAAGGCTATGAATTAATGCGGGTGCAAATTTTTCATCAAGATGCTCTGCAGTTTCCAGGCATAATGCCAGATCGAATTTTCGATTCAACTCCAGGGGTTGTTCAAGATCGCATGACAAAAAATTCTCCGTTGATATCATCAGGGAGTCAGCATGCACCCAAGGTCCGTCTACTCCAATTACATCAAGTATGCCATTATCCATAAAGATCTTCAGCCATCCGGCATTTCCGCAGCCAATATCAATTACAGATACAGGATGAAATTTTTCTATAAGGAGTGGAACTACCTTTTTGGCAGATTCTGTATGGTAAACCTCCGGGTTATAATGAAAATCATTGATGGACATACTTTGTTATACCCTGATATAAATCTTTTTCCTGTCCAAGATAAGGCCGATGGCCCAAAATACCAGAACATGCGCAATGGCAAAGGCTAATGATCCGGGATAATCGCCGAATAAAGGCTGGAAGATCTTCTGAAAAACCCAGGCATAGCCATTGATGAATGTTTCCTTGCCATCTTTCATGCCATTGGGGATACGCATGATGCCGTAAAGTTTCACCCATACACCTGAGAGGACATAAATGAACAGGGGATTTTTACCGAACACGTCGAAGAACCGGGTCCACCAGGCGCGGACTCCTTTCAATTCTATCCAGTGGATCATTACACCCAACACCATCATAGCCAGGCCTGTTGTATACAATACATAGGAACTGGTCCAGATCTTCTTATTGATCGGGAAAACCATATCCCAGGCAAATGCAGTGAAGATCAACAGCGCAGCTGTTACAAACAGATTGGCAAGCATGTCGTTATTCTTGCCCTTGGTGATCACGTATTCGCCTACC
>DATGXN010000422.1:0-2502 GCA_035298945.1 Chitinophagaceae bacterium
GGGAGTACAAACTTACCCTGGGGGCCACGTACCAGTACTTCGGAACCTATGGTCCAATTGTCCCAGATATATTCAGTGCCTTTGCCGCCTTCGGCTCTTACAATGACCAGTTCAAATTTATTGGTACCATCAGGAGCAGAAGCTATAGAATAGCTTCTCCATCTTTCTGAATTTTTTTCCCCGATCGGCAGATCAAGGGTTACAAACTGACCCGGATAAAAATCGAATCTTTCCAGATCCGTCATCTCGATAATGAATCGATGGTTATTGGGGGCTTCTTCTTTGATCATCACAACCCTTCCCTTATGCCATGGATGTGCAGACATGCCTGATTTTTTTTGGAAGATAACTATTTTTCAGGCTGTAGTATCAGGTTGCAGGTTGCAGGTTCCAGGTTGCAGGTTGCAGAAAATTATTCATTAACAAGGTCGGGGAGTACTTCCATCTTACCTAGGGACCGATAGCCGTTCTTACCATTGGCTTTATAGAAAACTACGAGGGCCCTGTTTTTTACAATATTTCGTTTATTCTTGCCAGTTATAGGTATTTTCTCCGATTGAACAAGGCGGATAAGGTCTTTCTCGGTTTTGGGGATCAGTATGGTTGGTTTTTGCCCTGGCATGCTGAGGCCGGTTTTCAATTCAAGGGGCGTTTTTTCCGGGGATACTTTGTAACGATATTTTTCGCCATTGATCCAGAGTTCAGTGATGTCTAATTTCATCCCGGATGGGACCTCCAGGTAAATCAGGTAAGATCTGCCCTGGCTTTTCTTTTCTGTCTTCGTTTCACCATTCTCGTTCACTGTGGTAGCCCTGATCCCTTTAGATATACCCTGGCTATAGCCGTATAACGTAACACCTGTATGTTGTGCCTGCATATTAACGTTGGCCAGTAAACCCAATATGAGAAGGATCTTTTTCATGTATGAATGATGCGTTAGTGCAATTGATTACATAAAAAAAGAGGACCGAAGTCCTCTTTCCGTTGTTAAGATTTAGTGAACCTTCGCACAAACTGGTATTTCCTGTCGTTACTCGTGATCGTGAGGATATAACTACCTCGCGGTAATGCACCTACATTGACTGTTCCGCTTCCGTATGCTGTGTTCTTGTTATACAATAACTGTCCGCCAATATTATGTACCTGAACCTGGATGCTCCTGATGTTAAGCATAGTTCCTGCCTGGTAGTTCAATATGTTATTGGTGATGGTAGGGAATGCTTTGACAATGAAATTCTTATCGTCCCTGATTGGATCGTTAATACCGGTTGGCAGGTTGATCGCATTGCCTATATAAGTGGCAAACATTCCGTTGCCGTGGGTACCTACGATCATGGTATTATCTTTCCACCTGTAAGCCAGTGACTGCACGATGCTGGTGTTCATCATCCCACCTGGTCCTCCATCTTCCCTTGCCCACACTGTACTGGTGCCATTAACAGCGCTTGTACTGAAAAGTCCCACTGTTGTTCCCACATAATATTCCACACCTGCGGTAGTAACTACGATCTGGCAGCTTCTTACAGAAGGAAGCGTGAGATTGCCTTCTATGATATCCCATGTAGGGCTCGCTGATGTGGCATTGCCTGTCCAGTAAATAGATGCTGCGTTGTAATTGGATACTACTGCAATTACCGTATCGTGATTGCGAGGATTGACAGCAATATCTTTTACAATTACGTTACTTGGCATAAATGAAGGTCCTATATTGGAAGGTGCTGTTGAGGGATCTGCATTAGCAGGATCTTTAAGCCTGTATATTTTTCCATTGGAAGTGCCAATGTATAACATGCTGTTGGCTGTATAGTTTCCTTTTGTTGTTTCCAATGAAAATATCTGCCCAGACAATGCCTGATCTATTCCACCCATTCTGGTCCATGAAGAAGATGTCACGGTTGTTGGACTTGTAGTTCTGTACAACGTATCATTACTGGGATAATAGAGATTGCTTGGATTGTCCTCATCCAGATGGAAATAAGTGACAAAGGTTTCTTTGGCAATATTCTGCGGTGTGATCTCGGTAAGTCCGCCTGCTCCAAACAAAGGAGCTCGGAAAAGTTTCTGTTCCTGCACTGAAGCCAGCAGGTAGGGCTGGGTAGGGCTGGAACGGAACATATAAGTCTGGCCCCCGTCACCACCTACGATCAGGTAATGGTCGTTAGAATCGGGGAGAAGGTTTCCGAAGATACCGGTCTGATCCCTGAATGTTGTGTTGTTATCTTGTGCACCACCAAAATAATTCCTGTTGCCAACGATTGGGTCCAGACCAACGTGATAGTACTGTATGGTCTGATACTGGGAATTACCATTTGTCCAGACCACTTTTGATGAAGTGCCATCAGGAGTGATTGCTATTCCACCGTCAGACGTAACGAGCATCCGGTTGGGTTGAGAAGGGTCAAACCTGATGCGGTGGATATCAACGTGTGATACCTTATCGGGGTCATCAATGGTGGAGGAAACCCTGCCGCCAATATTTCCTCCCATATAATAGGAGTTGCC
>DATGXN010000423.1:0-2904 GCA_035298945.1 Chitinophagaceae bacterium
TTTGGAGTAAGGACAAATCTCATTAAAGCCAAACAACTCATTTTTCCGATAAACGCCTCCTTTTTTCAACTAACTGCCTTCATGTCGTTTTATAGTCATATTTCGTTCAAATTTCTCCTTCAGCGAAAAATAAAAATTACCCTTCTCCATCCTTCTATCTTGGTATAGATCAGAACATGCTTTCCTATCTATTAACATCTAAAAACATTTTTATGGTCCCCTTACTCCGGTCAAAAAAGTTGTTTAAGAGCAATTTGTTGTTACTCACGCTAACTGCTTTTATATTTTCTGCAGGATGTCAAAAAGAATCTGCGGACTCGCTACTCAGAGAAGAAGCTGCCAATGCAAAATTCAATAATGGGAACGGATTTGGAAACACAAGCCCGGAAATGGTTTTGCGTTGGAACGAGGCTGCTACTTATGTAGTAACAAATACGCCTCAACCACCGCCCATCACTCCATTCTGGGAATCGAGATATTATGCCATGGTGAATATAGCTATGTACGATGCATTGAATAACATCGTTCCCAAGTACAAATGGTATGCTTTGAATGCAAGGGATAAAGATGCAAACCCGGATGCAGCCGTGGCGCAGGCCGCTCATGATGTCATAGTAAATGCATTCGGAACCCTGAATCCCCCTGCTAATTTTACGCCGCCGCCAGTACAGGATTATATCAATAACCTGCTGGCTGAATCGCTGAACGCCATTGAAGATGGCGAAGCAAAAACCAAAGGCATTGCGTTAGGTGCTGCCGCAGCTCAGGCCATTATCCAGAAAAGAACCAATGATGGATCTCAGAATATATCTTATACACTTCCTGAAGGAACCGGACCTGGAGATTACCGCTGGACATTTCCATTTAATATTCCCGGCCTGCCTATTTATGGCACGGTGGATGCAGTGGGTTGGCAGCATGTAATGCCTTTCAGTATGAGCTCCGGCGATCAGTTCAGACCTGGTGGACCTTACGGGCAAACCAACAATGCTTTGGCTATTAAAACACAGAGGTATATCGCAGATTATAATGAGATCAAACATTTAGGCTGCGATAACTGCCCCGATAGAACAGCTGATCAAACTACGTTGGCAAAATTCTGGGCAGGAAGTTCTCCTTTAGCATGGAATATTATAGCGCGCGATGTGCTGGCTCAGTATAAAAATATGGATGCGTGGAGAGTGGTAAGACTATTAGCCCAGGTTCAAATAGCGCAAGCCGACACCTATATTGCCAGTGCAGATGCTAAGTACCATTATTATTTCTGGCGTCCCATTACAGCCATACAGTTGAATAATCTTGGGGAAACTCCCGGTACAACCGGCGATCCCACATGGAATGTAACCGCATATGTTACACCTCCTGCTCCTGACTATCCATCTGCGCATGCAGCCACTGGAGCGGCATCAGCAGAAGTGATCAGGCGATTTTTTGATAAAGATGATTTTTCATTTTCGCTGTCCAGTCCTGCCGTTCCCGGCTTCCCTCCGGAGAATATATACAGGAGCTTTACCAGCTTAACCCAGGCTGCAGATGAAAATGCCATCTCGAGAATGTACCTCGGCATTCACTTCCGTGAAGCTGTGATGGTAGGAAAAAAACAGGGCCGGGATCTTGGGGCCTGGGTAGCCTCACAGTCTTTGCGCGAAAATTAATCTTCAACGAGGTTCCCGGAGGACGAATGTTCTCCGGGAATTTTTTGACCGGGAAAATGGGAAGATTGAAACGCCCAATCAATATTTTGATCTGCTACATTTCTTTTATATATTTAGTCTATTAAAGAAATAGACTAACAATAAAGATCCTTTTGATAATCAATTAAACCGGCCGGTATTTCCATACTGGCCTTTTTGTTGGGCAAGGATTTTATTTCATATTTTACAAATGAGTTAGCAGAACGCGAATAATCTCCATGAAAAAGACCTTGTTTTTTCTGATCAGTTTGTGTGTACTGGGTATAGCATCGGCACAGAACATGGATGTTCTGCAGGTAGATAAATTGAGGGCCGAACTGGCAGCTGCAAAGCACGATACAACACGATCGCTGCTGATGTCTGAACTGGCGGAAGCTTATCGTTCGAGTCGCCCGGACTCAACCTATTATTTCGGCAACAAGGCATTGGAACTGGCCCAGAAAAATGACTATGCTTTGGGCAAAATGAGATCTTATGTGATTCTCAGTCATTATTATTTCAACCTGGGAGATCTGAGCAGGGCCCTGGATCTTGGCCTGAGGTCATTGGAGTTGGCCCGGGGCCTGGGTACGGTGCACGACCAGGCATACGCCATGATCCGGGTAGGGAATGTCTATGTAGGTTTGAAAGATGGAAAAGAAGCCCTGCGCTATTTCAGGGAAACGCAAGATCTCACGCGCAATACGTCGGATAGTTTTTTTTATGTGGTCACCTACTGGCGGATGGCAGATGTGTTCAAGGAATTGAAAATGATCGATTCGGCACTGATCTATGGAACAGAAGCTGAAAAGATCGCCAAAGACATGAATAATAATTTTATTCAGTCTGGTGTAGCGCCGCTCCTGGGATATGCATATAGCGTCAAAGGAAATGATTCCCTGGCCCTGCATTATTTGCGGAAAAACTCCAGTACACTTTCAACCGTTTATCTCTCCGAGTTCTACAAACAGCGTGGCGTGTATGATTCTGCATTGTTCTATGCTGATAATGCTTACCAACGATCAGTGAAGTTCAAAGTCAAGCAAACAGAATACGAGGCTGCACTGATACTTTCTTCGTTGTATGAGAAAACCGATCTGGCTAAAGCACTCTACTATCACAAAGCGGCGATGGCGGCAGTAGATAGTTTGTATGGGGCGGAAAAGGTGATGTCGGCCCAATCCATTGCCTTCCAGATGCAGGAAAGAAAACGAGAGCTTGAAGTGGCGGA
>DATGXN010000424.1:0-6639 GCA_035298945.1 Chitinophagaceae bacterium
CCGGAAGGAACTGCGATCGGAGCTTTACCTATACGAGACATATTTGTTCTGTTTTTCCCTGACCGGTCAGCAGGCGTATAGACCTCGCTTAATGTATCAGGGACGATTAATAATTAAAAATTGAGAAGTAAGAAGTAAAAAATTCTGACTTTTTACTTTTGACTTCTTAGTATATATAGCACAACACCTCACCACCCACGTTCTGCGACTTGGCATCTTTATCTGTCATCACACCACGGGAAGTAGAAACGATGGCAACACCGAGGCCGTTCTTCACGCGACGGAATTCAGCGGGGCTGGCATATTGCCTAAGACCCGGACGGCTGATCCTTTCAAGTGTTTTGATAGCCGGTTCTTTGGTTGTGGGATCGTACTTTAAGGCGATCTTGATCACACCCTGCTTCGAATCATCTTCGAATTTATATTTCAGGATATATCCCTGGTTGTATAAAATCTCGGTAATGCGCTTCTTCAGGTTAGATGCGGGTATCTCAACGATACGATGTCCAGCCATCTGTGCATTACGGATTCTTGTCAGGAAATCTGCTATAGGATCTGTAATCATAATATTTTATCAATTGTCGTTTTCTAATTTATTCACTCCCCGGAGATGCCGATGATTACCAGCTTGCTTTTTTAACCCCTGGGATCTTACCGGCCAATGCCATGTCACGGAAAGTCACCCTGGAAATACCGAAGTAACGCATGTAACCACGGGGGCGTCCGGTAAGCTGGCACCTGTTGTGTAAGCGAACCTTTGAGGAGTTCTTCGGCAACTCATCGAGTCCTGCCCAATCTCCTGCGGCTTTAAGTGCAGCACGCTTCTCAGCGTATTTCTCCACCATCTTGGCCCTTTTCGCTTCCCTGGCCTTTACTGAAGTTTTAGCCATTGCTGATTTTATTTATTTAGTTATACTTTTTCTTTTCTCATGTCACGGAAAGGCATACCGAGCTCGCTCAAAAGCGCGTATGCTTCTTCGTTATTCTTTGCAGTGGTAACGAAGGTGATATCCAGACCCGTGATCTTGTTCACTTTATCGATATCGATCTCAGGGAAGATGATCTGCTCAGTGATACCGAGCGTATAGTTCCCCCTGCCGTCGAATGATTTCTCGTTCACACCCTTGAAGTCACGCACACGTGGCAGTGATGCAGCGATCAGCCTGTCAAGGAATTCGTACATCTTCACACCCCTGAGTGTAACGCGCGCACCAATTGGCATGCCCTTACGGAGTTTGAAGTTTGAGATATCCTTCTTCGAGGTTGTAGACACTGCTTTCTGACCGGTGATGGTAGTCAGTTCATCGAGTGAAATATCGATGAGCTTCTTGTCAGCCACCGCGCCGTTCACACCCCTGTTGATACAGATCTTGGTGAGCTTCGGTGTTTGCATGGTGCTCTTATAATTGAACTTCTTCTGCAATGCAGGTATCACTTCATCATGATACTTCTTCTGCAATCTTGGAGTGTATGCTGCTGTTTTCATTATTTAATGACCTCCCCTGAAATTTTTGAAACACGAACTAATTTACCATTCTCGCGGGTACGCTTAACCTTTGTAGGTTCACCTTTTTTAGCATCCCAAAGCATTACATTACTGATATGCATAGGAGCTTCTTTTTTAACCAGTCCGCCTTTTGTATTCTGTGCAGACGGCTTAGTGTGGCGTGTAACGATGTTTGCGCCTTCAACAAGCACCTTGGCATCGTCAGGATATACTTCCAGGACTTTGCGGGGCTTCTTCAGATCCTTATCATCTCCGGTAATTACCACTACGGAATCACCTTTCTTGATATTGAACTTGGCTTTGAATCTGTTGCTCATGTTTTAACTATAGTTTTATTCTCCTTTGAGAATGGATAATTAATTAAAGTACCTCGGGGGCCAGTGAAATGATCTTCATATAACCTTTATCCCTGAGCTCACGGGCCACTGGGCCGAAAATACGGGTACCACGGGGCTCATCTGCCTGGTTCAGCAGAACCACTGCATTGTCGTCAAAACGGATATAACTGCCATCCTTACGGCGTAATTTGTTCTTTGTACGAACAATAACCGCTTTCGTAACGGTACCCTTCTTGATACCACCTGCGGGGATCGCATCTTTCACGGTAACTACGATCTTGTCACCGATCTTGGCGTAATCCTGACCGCTGTTACCGAGAACACGGATACAGAGAACTTCCTTTGCACCACTGTTGTCGGCTACGTTAAGTCTGCTTTCCTGCTGAATCATTTTATTTTGCTTTGTGTCCCGCACCTGCGGAACAATTGAAACAATTATTTATTCCTGGTTTTTCCGGCCGGAAATTATTTCGCCTTCTCGATGATCTCCACCAATCTCCAACGCTTTGTTTTGCTGATGGGGCGGGTCTCCATGATCTTCACCACATCACCAGGCGTCGCTTCACTTTTCTCATCGTGAGCGTGGAACTTAGTTGTCTTCTTTACGAACTTACCATAGATCGGATGTTTTACTTTCCTTTCAACCGCAACGGTAATGGTTTTTGCCATCTTGTTGCTGCTGACCACCCCGGTCTTAGTTTTGCGTATCTTTCTTTCCAATTTTTGCTCAGACATTTTTTGCTCTTTTAGCTTTTTTCCGGCTGTTCCCAGCCTATATGTATTACAGTTGTCCCTTTTGATTATGCGCTCAGTTCCTTCTTCTTCAATTCAGTTTTCAACCTGGCGATCTCCCTTCTCAGGTCACGAAGGCTCATTGGATTTTCCAATGGAGAGATCCCGTGCGCAAACTGCAGTTTCTTCAAACGCTGCTCATCCTCACTGATCCTCGCTTTCAGATCCTGAACATTCAGTGCCGTCAGGCTTTTCAAAAAATCGATCTTCTTAGACATGTTCTTGTTTTTACGATTATCAATTAAGCATCACGACGGATGATGAATTTTGTTTTGATCGGAAGCTTCGCAGCGGCCAGAAGCATGGCATCTTTTGCCACCTGCTCAGATACACCGTCTGCTTCAAAAAGGATCCTTCCTGGTTCAACCACAGCTGCCCAGTATTCAGGGTTACCTTTACCTTTACCCATCCTTACCTCTGCAGGTTTGCGGGTGATCGGCTTGTCGGGGAATATCCTGATCCACACATTACCTTCACGCTTCATGGCACGGGTCATTGCCTGGCGGGCCGCTTCGATCTGCCTGTTGGTGAGCCAGATCGGCTCCATCGCTTTCAGACCAAAGGTTCCGAAAGACAATGTTGTACCTCTTTTGGCAACTGACCTGATCCTGCCTTTCTGCGCCTTCCTGTGCTTGGTTCTTTTCGGTTGTAACATGATCGTATGATTATGATCTTAGTCTTTTAAAAATTGATTAATGGTCTTATCTCTTTGAATCCCTGCGATCTCTCCTGTCACCACCGCCACGGTTATCCCTGCGGTCGTCACGGCGATCACCACCTTCACGCCTGTCTCTCCTGTCGCTTACCTCACTCTTGCCACCAACGAAGTTCGGATTCAGGTCACGCTTGGTCAATACTTCACCTTTACAGATCCATACCTTGATACCGATCTTTCCGTATACAGTAAGTGCAAATACTGAAGCGTAATCGATGTCCATACGGTAAGTATGAAGAGGAATACGACCTGATTTGATCTCTTCTGTACGGGCGATCTCAGCACCACCTAAACGGCCGGCCACCTTGATCTTGATACCTTCTGCACCCATGCGGAGTGATGAGGCAATCGCCATCTTGATCGCACGTTTGTAGTTGATACGGTTCTCGATCTGCTTGGCGATGGTATCACCAACGATATTCGCATCCAGTTCAGGACGGCGTATCTCCAGGATGTTGATCTGAACATCGTCCTTACCGGTAAGCTTCTTCAGCTCTTCCTTGATACGGTCAACCTCGTTTCCACCTTTACCGATGATGATACCGGGCTTGGATGTATGAATGGTTACGATGAGTTTGTTCAAAGTTCTCTCGATAACGATCTTGGCGATGCCACCTTTATTGATACGGGCAGTCAGGTAAGTACGGATCTTATGATCCTCGATAAGCTTCACGGAATAATCCTTCTTATTACCGTACCAGTTACTCTCCCATCCACGGATGATGCCTAACCTGTTACCAATTGGATTCGTTTTCTGACCCATGTATGAATTTTGAAAATGTTATTTAACTGTTTGTTTGTTGTCCACGATCACTGTAACGTGATTGCTGCGCTTACGCATGCGATAGGCACGTCCCTGCGGTGCAGGCAACATACGCTTGATCGACCTTGCGCCGTCAACAAAAATGGTTTTCACTACCAGGGCACCCACATCACTTCCTTCGTTCTTCTGCTTCCAGTTGCTCACCGCTGAAAGAACCAGCTTGCGCAGCGGAGTGGCACTGTGTTGCGGATGGTGCTCAAGAAGCGCAATGGCGTTCTCCACCTTCATGCCGCGGATCTCATCAGCCAGCAGACGCATCTTGCGGGGTGATGTTGGATAATTTCTAAGTTTTGCTACAGCTTCCATTGTTATAATTCGTTTTATGGTGCTTAAGTCCTGCTAAGGCTTAGGCTACTTTTTTGCTGGAATGTCCTTTAAAGTTCCTGGTAGGTGCGAACTCCCCGAGTTTGTGACCAACCATGAATTCCGTTACGTATACAGGGATGAACTTGTTCCCGTTGTGAACGGCCAGTGTATGCCCTACGAAATCCGGAGTGATCGTGCTTCTCCTGCTCCATGTTTTCAGTACTCCCCTTTTTGCCTTGCCTTCATTCATGGATAAAACCTTCTTCTCCAGTTTTGCACTTACGTAAGGACCTTTTTTAATTGAACGACCCATATAATAAAATGTGATGAATGTGATAAATGTGGTGAATGTGTTTACTTGGCTAATTTTTTACCATTCTTACGCTGAAGAATGAGCTTATCACTGCCTTTACCCCTTGTCCTCGTTTTCTCACCTTTGGCGTATTTACCTGTACGGCTCCTTGGGTGTCCACCTGAAGATTTACCTTCACCACCACCCATCGGGTGATCAACCGGGTTCATGGCCACACCACGGTTACGTGGTTTGATACCTTTCCACCTGTTACGTCCGGCTTTACCCATGCTCTCCAGGTTATGGTCTGAATTGGAAACCACACCAACTGTTGCGTAACAGTTGATCAGCACTTTCCTCAGCTCACCTGAAGGCATTTTCAATACCGCATAATCATTCTCCTTGTTCGTCAGCTGTGCAGAGGAACCGGCACTGCGGGAGATCTTACCACCCTGGCCAGGCTGCATCTCAATGTTGTGCACATTGGTACCCAGCGGCATGTTCTTCAGCATCAGTGCATTCCCGATCTCAGGAGCAACTTCATCACCGCTTATAACGGTCATGCCTACCTGAAGACCCTGGGGTGCCAGTATGTATTTTTTCTCACCATCTGCATAGTTCAGCAGCGCGATGAAAGCCGTCCTGTTCGGATCGTACTCAACGCTTGCCACTGTGGCAGGGATGTTCTTCTTGTTACGTTTGAAATCGATCAGACGGTACATGTTCTTGTTACCGCCACCGATATAACGCATAGCCCTTCTGCCCTGGAAGTTACGGCCACCTGTTTTGCCTTTCTTCTCAAGCAGTGTTTTTTCAGGGGTATCAGTGGTGATCTCCGCGTAAGCGTTTCCGATCCTCCAACGGGTACCTGCTGTTACCGGTTTGTATTTTTTCAGTGCCATGTTTTATTGCAATGTTTGCGGCCTTTGCGGGCCATTCTTCAATTAAATGTTAGAATACAGATCAATGGTTTCACCCTCAGCCACAACCACATAAGCTTTTTTGTATGCAGGCTTACGGCCTTTTACAAATCCTGACTTGGTGAAACGGCTCTTGTTCTTTCCGGGAACAACTACAGTCCTTACATCTTCAACACTCACACCATAGAAGCTTTCTACAGCATTCTTGATCTCGAGTTTGTTGGCTTCCCTTGCAACACGGAAAGAAAATGTCCTTTTCTTCTCCTGGAATGCATTCGCCTTTTCAGTAAGTATCGGTTTGATCAGTATTTCGTTGAGTCTCATTGTTAACTCTTTAAATCTTTTTAGTTAATAACCCACTGTTGGATCAGGCTGTAACAACAGCGTCTTCCTCAGTGAAAATTTTTGCTGCACTCTCTGTGAAAACGATCACATCTGAATTCACCAGGTCGTAGGTGTTCAGGTCAGAGAGCAGTGTGGTGAGTACTGAAGGAATATTCCTTGAACTCATGTATACGTTATCGTTATACTCAGGAATAACGAACAGTGCTTTCTTGTCGCTCACTTTCAGGTTGTCGAGGATACCCGCGAAATCCTTTGTTTTAGGAGCATTCATGGTAACATCTTCAACGATCACTACACTGTTATCCTTTGCTTTTGCACTCAGGGCGCTGATCTTGGCCAGGTCCTTCACCTTACGGTTCAGTTTGAAATCGTAAGCGTGAGGCTTGGGTCCGAATACAGTACCACCACCTTTATAAAGCGGGTTACGGATATTACCCTTACGAGCGCCACCAGTACCTTTCTGACGGTGAAGCTTGCGGCTTGCACCTTGAACTTCAGCACGGGTCTTCACCTTATGCGTACCCTGGCGCTGTGCGGCGAGGTATTGCTTAACAGCGAGATAAACCACGTGAGTGTTGGGTTCAATTCCGAAGATCTCATC
>DATGXN010000425.1:0-9840 GCA_035298945.1 Chitinophagaceae bacterium
CAAATCCGGCAACGAACTTCACTTCTCCATACTTGGAACTTCCTGCCTGAACAGCCACCGGGCTGTCGCAGGGAACATTGATCCTGTAATTCCCGTAGGTCTTGGACTGGTCCTGTCCATTCAGGTAGCCCGCAACAGTGAGCTGCGGTTCAGTGCCTTCCCGGAATGCGGGATAAACAACCACATTGAATTCCACTTCGTCTACATAGGAAGAGTAAGTACTGCCAAAGCCTGCATAGCGTTCAAAGTTCAGGTTGACCAATGCCTGGCCCTCAAAGGATCCCGCTATCAGCCCGGTCCCTTTTAAAAGCGGAGTTACTGATTCGAGGGGTACCTGGAAAAAGACCATCAAAGACTGCAGGGAGCCGTAATTGAAATTGCCCAGGGAGGTGGTTTGCTGTGGCTTTTTTGACATGTTGTGTATTTAAGGGTTTAAAGTATGTGGCCTAAAAAAACTGAATGACGGTAATCCACATTGAGTAGACAATGCCGCCTGCTACTTAATAAATATATATAATTTAATCAGCCCAAAAAAAAGCTTTAAGCCAGTAATGGGAATGCAACCCGATTCAAATGTACCGGAGGCCGGTTCAATAAAGAACTACCCTAATTGAAATTGAGATGCAGAGCAGAGCTATTTTCCAGCAAATGTGCGCAGATAATTGATAAGGTCACCAGGACTCCTGGTTTTACCGAAAGAGCCTTCAATTACATCAGCATTATCCGGGATCCTTTTCTTGAATGCAGGCATATCCTTATGGCCGTATGAGATCTTATACAATAATGAACCATCGGATTGTTTCTGAAAATTGGGAGATGTAAAGTCAGTGGGTGTGGTATTGATATGCTCAGCTTTATACCCATCCCCCTTCCCTTTTTTGCCATGACAGGCAGTGCAATGATCATTATACAAGGATTTCCCCGCCTTAATGGAAGATTCATCAGCTTTAACAGGATTCTTCATTTTTTCATATTTCTCTGGCACCAACCATGGGTCGTCCTGGGGTAAAATAAATGACAAGATGGATATGAAGAACAAAAAAAGAACAGTCGTTGTAATCAACTTTCTCATTTTACTGATATTAATGATGATTGAAATTCCTGCCGGAATAATTACGAAAAATTACGCCATATCATACCTTGAAACTTATGATATATATCAGTACTGATATATGTTTGCAGGGGACTAAACGCTTGAAATCAGTTCTCTGACAATCCGTACCTGCTATTTAAGAAACAGAGTTCCTGACGGGCCATATGGAGTGTTTCAATAAAATCACTCTTGCTTTGTTCAGCTATACCATTTAATTGCTCGTAGTAGGTGATGCCGTCCTCAAGGTTCTTAAAAAACGAACTATAGTATTTTTTCTTTTTTACAATTTGATCAGCCGCAAAATCAAGGGCAAGCTGTTCATCCAGGTAATTGATGTATAAATGAAGTTCTGCGATGAACATGTGAGGTCTGCCTGATCGGGTAACAATATCCGTTCTGCCATAAATATGGTCCGTCATGGTTTGCAACGACACCAGTTTAGAGAAATTAGCGATGTTGGGACCCGGACAAACAGTTACCGCATTCAGTGTTTTAAAAAAAGTTTGTTTGTAGTTGATCGCTGCCGAATTACTGAGTCCTACACAGAGGCATTCTTTTTCCATCACATCATTCACTTGCTTTTCATATTCATTTTCAGGCAAACCCAGCGACTGTAAGTGTTCAATCTTTAGTTTTTGATAGGTGTGCGATGCCGTACAGATCGGCTCTTTGGTAAATTCTGTATTGAATTTCAAGTGCTTCTCCGTACAGGGACTTCCAGGTTTTCCCTTTTCAATTCGCAATGATCTTTCCCTGTCCGAACTTGTTCCTTTCAGGTAATGGAACCTTACTCCCAGGGGTGACTTCTGACTTAGGACCACATCTTTCTCATCAGCCTCACAGAGCAGTTTCAGGGTCTCTTCATCCACCGTGGTTGCTTCGGGCACCAACAGGAAAGGTGTCCCCCACCCTGTGCTTTCTATATTGTAATATCGATGTAAAAAATCGTCTTCTTCATGCGTACCGATACCGCCCTGCACAGAGAATGTCATTTGTGGAGGTTCAGAAAGGGTTGGTTTGTTTTTTGCCCTGAGCGATCCATTGTAGATTTCAAAAAGGACAGCAACCAGTTCCTTTCTGTTCATTTTGAATTCCTCCAGGATCGGACCCATCAGATAGCCATCTGTGGCGAACGCATGGCCCCCGCAGTTCAGGCCGGATTCTATCCTGAATTCACTTACCCAGATTCCTTTTTTGGCCAGGTATTTACCCTGTATTAATGCAGAACGGTAGTCGCTGACCTTTACAATTATTTTTTTCGTGAATTCTCCCTGCTCACTGACGTCAAACTCGTTGCAATTTCCCAGGTAGTTATATAACCTGGGATTCATACCTGCAGAAAGTACCACCGAAGAATTAGAAAGTTTACTGTTGGCATAACCCCTCAGTGCAGCCACAGCCTCCGAATGATCTGCCAGCAGTTCTCCATTTTTATCAAAGATATCCCGGTCAATTTTTGTCATGATGTTCACATCAATACTTCCCGGTTTTATTTGCTCCCGGAGATAATTCTCCATTTCTTCTTTTTCGGGTTGACTGCTCAGGCTCATCATCTGCTGATACAACTGTTTCAACCTGCTGTCATCCGGCAGCATCTCAAAATATTTCACTATCTCAGACCCACTTTCAAAGGCGGCCTTTTTTAGTTTTTCCACCTGCTCCTGTACAATGTCGTTTACAAGATCCAGGTAGTCTGTGATCCTTCTCGCCCGGTAATCCTCTTCGTGGGTTGAAATGGGATAATATTCTTTGTTTAGCGCTGGATAATAATGCTTCCGCATCATTTCAATCAAACGGTCTTCAACAATTGAAATAACTGATGAAATACCAAAACGGGCCACTTTAACAGGACTGTCTATAGTGTATGCCAATCCCATGACCGGGATATGAAATCTATGATAAGGGAATTGATGCATGGTGGTGGAGATTTTCTGAAAAAATCGATGCAAAGATAGTATTTAAAGATAATTTTGTCCTCTATTATCAGGCCGAATTGGCCCGAGACACCTGAAAATCCATCTGATATGGTTCAGATTACAAAAATCTTTCATTTTGAAATGGCCCATGCTATCCACGGGTATGAGGGAGCATGCCAGCATATTCATGGGCATTCTTACAATTTATACGTAACCGTGTCTTCTGGTGAGCAGGGCAATGACTATCTGGCTGGCACAGGGATCATCATAGATTTTAAAGAATTGAAGGAGATCGTCAACACGGCTGTGGTCAGGAACCTGGATCATAAACTGGTATTGTCCCGATCCTTCCTTGATGCCAAACCGGCTTTCCGGGCCGCGGAAAATCTTTTTACCTGGGAAGCGGAGCCTACTGCGGAGAATCTGCTGGTATATGCGCAGAAAGCCATCAGGGAAAAGCTTCCAGCAGATTTGATGTTAACGGGACTTAAGTTGTATGAAACGGCAGATTCTTTTGCGGAATGGTTGCCTTGAACTTCGATATAGTCTGCTTTGTTCGCGGAAAAGAACTCTGCGAGAAAATCAGGGAGGCTTGTAAATGAAGAAAGCCTCCAGAGCTGTATTTCTGAAGGCTTTCGAAGAATTCTCACTGCTGTGATGTGATCCCGCTGGGACTCGAACCCAGGGCCCATACATTAAAAGTGTATTGCTCTACCGACTGAGCTACGAGATCATTTAGCCGTTTTCAGGCATCACCCCCCGAAAAGGGAGTGCAAAAATAAGGGAAAAAATAAATTCAAACAAACTTTCATAGCCTCAAAGCTTTTCCAGATTTTATCCAGAGAACCCAAATGAATTAACTTTGCCCCCTCAATCAGAAATAATGCCCGGATTTTTTCAGGATAAAGTAGTAATTGTAACTGGCGGAACAGATGGAATTGGTAAAGCCCTTGTCAATGCCCTGATTCAGAAAGGGGCCAAAGTGGCCACCTGCGGCCGTAACCTGGATAAACTCTACAATCTTCAAATGGAGTTTCCCGGCAAAACATTGCATACCCTGGTGGCTGATGTAAGCCGGCTGGAAGACTGCGAAAAACTGATCCAAAGCACAGTGAAAACATTTGGAGGCATAGACATGATCATCAACAATGCGGGTGTGTCTATGAGAGCCCTGGTGGAAGACCTGGACCTTTCGGTGATCGAGAAAGTGATGAACATCAATTTCTATGGATCGGTATACTGTACTAAACTGGCCCTCCCCTATATAAAAGAAAGAAAAGGCACTATTGTAGGTGTTTCTTCCATTGCAGGATATCGTGGGCTGCCAGGCCGTAGCGGTTATTCTGCTTCCAAATTCGCCCTACAGGGATGGCTGGAAGCCCTGCGAACAGAATTACTGGACAGCGGCGTCAATGTGATGTGGGTCTGCCCGGGCTTTACTACTTCCAACATCCGCAATGCCGCACTGAACAAAAGCGGTGACCAGCAGGGAGAATCACCGATGGATGAAGGTTCGATGATGACCGCAAATGAATGCGCAGAACATATCCTGCATTCAATGGAAAGGCGAAAAAGAACGCTGGTGCTAACCTTCACGGGTAAACGTACCATCTTCATGAATAAATTCTTCCCTTCACTGACGGATAAAATGGTCAGGAATTTCTTCTTCAAAGGAGGAAAACTGGTCAAATAAACATTGCATCATATCGAAGGCTGATTAGCGTGCGAATTTGACAATTACTGCATATTTTCGCTGAACCAAACCATTGCACCTTTGCATATTTGCAAAATTCCCCATTTTCATCCATGCCTATTTTAACGCTTACATCGGATATTGGTCATAAAGATTTCCTGGTAGGCGCTGTAAAAGGCCACATCTTACAGGTGAATGAGGGATTCCATATTGTAGATATCAGTCACGAGCTCACCCCTTTCAATTATTCCCAGGCTGCCTATGTTTGCCGTAATGCTATCAGGAATTTCCCGGATGAGAGTTTTCACATGATCCTGATGAACCTTTTCCATACCAAGCCTGAATACCTTTTGCTGGCAAAA
Source organism: Chitinophagaceae bacterium (assembly GCA_035298945.1). Taxonomy (GTDB): domain Bacteria; phylum Bacteroidota; class Bacteroidia; order Chitinophagales; family Chitinophagaceae; genus Pollutibacter. Next base: position 5,065 of record DATGXN010000425.1, read on the forward strand.
TATGGAACACAGTATATCGGCATTGCTGATAATGGCCTGTTAACCATGATCCTGGAAGGATTACCTGAAGAAGTAATTGGAATACCCCTGGACAAGACCCAGAACCGGAATACGCTGTATTGCGCCAAAGTACTGGCCCAGGTATTTACTGATCTGCTGTCTGGTCAACCCATGGACAGACTGGGTGATCCCGGCCATTCGATACAGGTCAAGAACCCGCTTAAACCGCTGCTTGGCAACAATTATATAGAAGGACAGATCATTTTCATAGATCATTTCGAGAATGTGATCGTCAACATCTCCCGGGAAGACTTCGAAGAACAGAGAAAAGGCCGAAGTTTCAAGATCGTATTCAAACGGGACGAAGTGATCGACCAGATCAGTGAAACCTATGCTGATGTCAATGAGGGGGAAAAGCTGGCCCTGTTCAATTCGGCCGGCTATCTTGAAATAGCTATCAATAAAGGAAATGCTGCAGGCCTGTTCGGCCTCCAGGGGTATTCAGAAAAATCTGTTTCACAATCCCAGTATCTTCAAAGCAGGCTCTACTATCAGACGGTGAGGGTGCTGTTTGAATAATTGATCGATTCATGAATTAGCGGATTAAAAGTTAAAAATCCCTCAATCCGGTAATTCGCCAATCCGCAAATCCTTTTCGCCTTTGCCCATCGGTAAATTTCCCTTAGGTTTGCCAGTCTTTTTTAAATCCCGCAAACCGTATGAGTTTTAAGAGAATCAATAACATCACAGGCTGGATCGTTTGGGCCATCGCGTCTACAGTTTACATTTTGACAGCAGAGGCTGGAGGCAGTCTTTGGGATTGTGGCGAATTCGTTTCGAGCTGCTTCAAAGTTCAGATCCCCCACCCGCCCGGAGCACCGCTTTTTGTGCTGTTAGGCAGGGTATTTATTATTGCCTTCGGCAACGATCCACTTACTGCAGCAAAAGCTGTTAACGTGATGAGTGCTCTGGCCAGTGGATTCACCATTCTTTTCCTGTTCTGGACCATTACGCATTTTGCCCGTAAGATATTCCACAAGGAAACCAATGAACTCAGCGGCCAACAGATCTTCACTGTGATGGCGGCAGGCGTTGTGGGCGGCCTGGCATATACCTTCAGTGATTCATTCTGGTACAGCGCTGTTGAGGGTGAAGTGTATGCACTTTCTTCTTTATTTACCGCCCTGGTGTTCTGGATGATGCTCAAATGGGAGCACTCAGCCAATGAACAAGGTGCAGATAAATGGATCATCCTGATCTTCTTCATGATGGGACTTTCAATAGGTGTTCACCTTTTGAACCTTCTTACCATCCCAGCCATCGTGATGATCTATTATTTTAAACGTTACAAAGTAACCGCCTGGGGTACTTTCTGGGCTTTTATCATTGGCTGTGCCGTTACCGGCATCACCCAGAAATTCCTGATCCAGTATACCGTGAAAGGTGCAGGCAAATTCGATATTTTCTTCGTGAATGATCTCGGGCTGCCTTTCTTCTCCGGATTCATCTTCTATTTCGCACTGCTTTCTGTACTGATCTGGTACGGTATCAGGATCTCCAATTCAGATAAGATCTCCACTACCAAATTCGGCATCTGGCTCTTCCTGATGATATTCACCGTTTCCTATCCATTCATCGGTGGAGGATCCGTTGCAGGACTGGTATTCAAAACCGTACTCGCAGGTGGTGCGGCCTTCGCCCTGGCTAATTATGGTTATGCGATCCTCAAAAGGAATCCATATTTTCTGAAACTGGCCATGTGGTGCTTCGCCTTTATGCTGCTGGGTTATTCAACTTATGTTACCACTATGATCAGGTCTAATTCAGACCCTGCAGTGGATATGTATAACGTGGATAATCCAATGAGTCTTGTAGGCTATCTCGGTCGTGAACAATACGGTGATTTCCCGCTGATATACGGGCAGGTTTTCACTGCCACACCTGAGGATTATGAAGATGGCGAAAAGAAATACGTGAAAGGAAAGGACAAGTATATTCTTTCAGGCAATGATGCAGTTCCTAAATATGCCGCAGACGACATGATGTTTTTCCCCAGGGTCTGGGATGCCAGTAACGACCAGGGACATGCAGATTTTTATAAACGATGGCTTAATCTGGAAGAAGGCCAAAAACCGACCCAGGTCGATAATATCCGATGGGCCTTTACTTACCAGCTCGGCTGGATGTACCTGCGCTATTTCGGCTGGAACTTTGTAGGGAAACAAAACGACCTGCAGGGCTTTGGCAATGTGCGCGATGGTAATACTCTCACGGGTATATCTGTAGTGGATAATTCGTTATTGGGTAACCAGGATAAATTGCCTGAGACCCTTCAAAAAAATAAAGCGAAGAATAAACTTTTTGCATTGCCGCTGATCCTTGGATTGATCGGCATCTTCTATCAGTATAAAAAAGATCAACAGGACTTCCTTGTAACCTTCCTGTTATTCTTCTTCACCGGGCTTGCGATTGTGTTCTATCTGAACCAGGCAGGTAATCAGCCTCGTGAACGGGATTATGCCTATGTGGGATCTTTCTATGCTTTCGCGATATGGATAGGTCTTGGTGTGATGCAGGTCAAGGAGTGGCTGCAGAAATTCATTCCCGGCTCGGTGTCGAACTATGCGGCTGGCGCATTATGCATACTGGCCGTGCCTGTATTAATGGCATCCCAGGAGTGGGACGATCACGATCGCAGCAAGAAAGTTCTGGCACGCGACCTCGCAAAAGATTACCTGGAGAGTTGTGCCCCCAACGCTATATTATTCACTTATGGCGATAACGACACCTACCCTCTCTGGTATGCACAGGAGGTAGAAGGCATCAGGAGAGATATCAGGGTGATCAATTACAGCCTCCTGGGCATCGACTGGTATATCAACCAGCTCAGGTATAAAGTGAATGCGAGTGATCCTATTGATGTGATATGGACACCGGAACAGATCGAAGGAAGTAAAAGGGATTTTATCAGGTATTATGAGAAGCCCGGTCTTTCTGATCAGAACAGGTTTGTTGACCTGTACAGCCTCATGAAAGATTTTGTGGGCAGTGATGATCCCAACAACCAGGTTCCCATGACTGATGGTACCAACATCAATTATTTCCCTGTTAAAAAAGTAAGTGTTCCTGTAGATATCAATACGGTGAGGTCAAATGGCACAGTAACTGAAGGCGATAGTGTGGTAAGTGAACTGCGATTCGAGATCGGAAAGAACATTCTGATGAAAAATGATATGGCGGTTTTGAATGTGATCGCTGCCAACAAATGGAAGCGCCCGATCTATTTCACCTCCCCGGGTTCACAGGGAATGGGCTTTGATAAATATCTCAGGTCTGATGGTATGTCGTACAGACTGGTGCCCGTTGAACTGAATCAGAACAACACAGTAAACGGTGAATGGGCGAAGAATGTGTTGATGACCAAATTTGCGTTCGGCAATGCCCAGAGCAAAGGGGTGTATTTTGATGAAGAGAACAGGAGGCACCTGATCAGCATTCGCCAGGCTTATGCGGAAGCTGCCAATAACCTGGCTACCCTGGGTAAAAAAGAAGATGCCAAAAAACTTCTGAATAAAGTTGACCAGGGCATGCTTGAAGAGAATATGCCTTATGGACTGGTCAGCAGGGGCAATCAGCACAATATGGTGAGTGTACAATTAGCGGAAGCTGCCTACAAAGCGGACGATCAGCAACTGGGTACAAAAATAGGAACCAGGGTAAGAAAAGACCTTGACGAACAACTGGCCTATTATGCCTATTTGGGTAATATGTCTGTCCCCGAAATGAGGCAGGCTGTTCAAGATATTCTTGAAAATAAGGCTGATAACTTAAGCAACAGGCAAAAAGGTGTATTCCAGGAAATGCGTATGGCATTTGGCCTGAAAGACTACCTGGATAATATTGAGCGGTCTTTTAAAAATCCGGCACCAGCGGTACCTGAAACCCCTGGGGTGATCCAGAATAAATAAAAACTAAAGATTAAAAATTAAAAAGCCGGGGCATATGCACCCGGCTTTTTAATTTTTACTTCTAACTTTTTACTTAATTTACATTCTGCCTTTCTGCAACCTGACCAACTGCTTTCATTCCTCAATTAATAAACAGAAGACATGAAAGGTTTCCATTTCAGTCATTTTGATCCCAACGATCAAAGCAAATCCGCCTTCGAAAAATTGCTTGACCTTTTTATGCAGCTACTCACCTATACCAGTGGTGACGTGGGCGAGGCATTGAACTGGCTTACTCAGCTGGACAAGAAATACCAGCTGACCAACGAAGAATATGGCTTGGGTGATTTTATCGATGAACTCAAAGACAAAGGATATCTGGATGAAAATAACCAGACTGGCGAAATAAAGATCACGCCCAAGACAGAACAGGGTATCCGCAAGCGCAGCCTCGAAGAGATCTTCGGAAAATTGAAGAAATCGAAATCCGGGGAGCATACCACGTTCAAACCCGGATTGGGAGATGATATCAATCCTGAAACAAGGCCGTTCCAGTTTGGCGATATGCTGGAACAGATCGATTTTGTAAGCTCGATCAGGAACGCACAGATCAATCATGGCATCGAATCGTTCAACATGAACGAAGATGATCTGGAGATCCGTGAAACAGATTTTAAAACACAGACATCAACTGTGCTGATGATCGATATTTCGCATTCGATGATCTTATACGGCGAAGACAGGATCACACCTGCAAAGAAAGTGGCGATGGCTTTGAGTGAACTGATCACTACAAAATATCCTAAAGACACGCTGGACATCGTGGTCT
>DATGXN010000426.1:0-4107 GCA_035298945.1 Chitinophagaceae bacterium
GCAGTAAGCAGATCGCATTTTCTGCTCACTGCTTACCGCTCACTGCTTACTGCTCGTTATATATATAACGTTTGACATTTCTCACAGTAATACGTCTTCCTCTTCGTTTTACCCAATATTTTAACCTTTAGCGGTGATTCGTGTTTAGGACAGAGCTCCTGTTGGTGCACATTCCATTTCACATGCATGATGCCCTGGTTCTTCCAATTCATATATTGAACGGCATAATGCCGTGTTTCACGGATCAGTTGTAAAAGCTTGAATCTTTTGAGGCCGCCGATCTTACTCAGGGGGTGGATACCGGTACTATAGAGAACTTCGTTTTTGATAATATTTCCAACGCCGGGAAATAAGTGCTGATCCAGGAGGGCGTCACAAACCAGGGTCTCTTTTGCCTCCAGTAATTTGTTTAAAACTGACTGTTCATTCCATTCGGAAGTCAGCATGTTATCCGTCCAGAAAAACAACTCGTTGGTATCGTCGTCAATTAGTGTTACGGAACTCATATAAGGTTCATTTCACAGTTTTTATAAAAATGCCAGCTACCGGGGGCATTTACGTTTTAGCCTTTGCTGCAATTCAAAGACCAGAGCAGCTCGTTGGAAAGCCGCTCACTTGCGGTTATGCTAATTTGTTGAGGGAATTTGAAAGGTTTTAACACCGAGCTCGGACATATTTGGAATTTCCATGATATAAATCATGTCGTTTCTTCTAATTATGAACAAATCAGGGTAAAAATTTGAATATTCTGCTGCACCTTATGCAAAGGGCCCCAGTTGGCATTTTAATTTTATACTGTAGAAATGGGGAAAATTTTTCCCGATGGCATGCCCACAATTAAACAGGCAAGCATCTAAATTTTAAGATCCGAAAGGTGAGCTTCTTCAGCAACTATCCTTTCGCCTTTACTCCACTTGATCAGCCTTATAGAGTTTTCGGCGATCTCAATGCCGGTTATATTTCCATCTTTATAACAACAGCAGCCTGAATTGAAATATCCCGGACGTACCTCCCGGAAAGATTGTTTGATATAGTCATATTCATTCTTCCTCCTGGGTATTTCTGCGTCTATTTTGGCCAGCGTTTCGCCGTCATTGGCTTGCAGGGCTTCCTCCCTGCGGAGCAGGAGACGTTCCAGGTGGGTGAGTGAGCCGAACACGGGTTGATGGGTATGCCCGGTGATCAGGATGATATTATTTTGCTTACTGCTCCACTGGTACATGAATTCATTGTGAAGTGTTTTCAGATCGTCATTCGTAGATGGATTGTTGGTATTGATCTTCAGGTAAGATTGCATGGGCCCCCAGATATAGGAAATGAACCATTTAGACAAGGCGTTGCCATCGCTTTGCTTATCTCCCTGGTGTCCGTGGGTGCAGAAGATATCGATCGTTCTTTTATCCAATGCGATCCGGAAAACGATGCCGCTGTAAATACTTACATCGAGTCCGTACATTTTCTTTAAGAAGGTACTGGCAAAAGGATCATTGTCCCAGAACAGATCGTGGTTGCCATATACTTTATAGAATGCGTCTCTCTGAGCGAACAAGGCTTCTGCTTCGAAAGTATCCTTGTAATTTTTCATGACTGCCAGAACCGTATTCTCCCAGAGTTCTTCGCTGTCGCCAAGCGCGAGCAGGGCAAATTTGTTCTGGTTGTAATAGGCCAGGGCTTTCAGGTAATTTTTTTCTGAGAGCTCGAAATCATCTGAGCCCGTGCGGGCCCCTTTATGCTGGTCGGAGAAAATAATGATGGACTGGAGTTGAGGGTCGATATTGACCAATCGGCCTTTTTTGGTATTGCCGTTTACGATTTCCTTGTAGAGTTCATCCAGTGATTTGTTCACGCTTTTCTGATCGGGGAAAGATGTGTACCTGTTGGAGATCCACATCAGTGGCCTGGCGAGCAGGAATCTGAGAAAGCGCCGGATCGCATTTGAAACATTCGCAAGAAAGGGCATCTGCCAATTTAGTAACTAAATTTGGGAACCATGAAATTCGGAACTGTCAGTGATGTTGCATTATCGGGTCTGGATCTGAAGTTGCCGGCCGACCCTGCTTTGAATGCTGTTGTGCTTCCTGGTCATCGTATTGAGTCGCAGAAAATATATGTGGGCTGCGGGAACTGGGGTCATACCAGTTGGGTGGGCAAGGTCTATCCGCCCAAAACACCTGCTACCAAATACAGAGCCCTATATCCGCTTTATTTTGGCGCCACAGAATTGAATGCAACGCACTACAATATTTATTCGCCTGCCGTGATCAGGGAATGGGCTGAGCCTGCGCGGGGGAGGGATTTCAAATATTCGCCGAAATTCCCGCAGCAGATCAGTCACTACAGTTCTTTTGTGAAAACAGAATCGCTCACCGATGCGTTCATCGAATCCATTTCGGCTTTTGAAGATAATTTAGGTCCTGCGTTTTTGCAGGTCAGCGATAATTTTTCTCCCGCGAAAATGGAAGCCTTGTACGGATATCTCGCTTCCTTACCGGAAGACCTTGATGTATTCCTGGAGGTTCGTCATCCCGACTGGTTTAAGCAGGGCGATCAATTGTTTCCTTTATTGCACAACATGAATAAGGGGTTGGTGATCACAGATACGCCAGGCCGCCGCGACTGCACCCATATGTATCTGACCATGCCCAAGCTATTGCTGCGTTTTGTTTGCAACCGGGATCATCCCACTACATTTACGCGCATTGATGATTGGGCTGATCGTATAGCATCCTGGCTGGACCGCGGGTTGGAAGAAGCCTATATCTTCCTGCATCCCGGCGACGAAGCCCTGATCCCCGAGCTGACCGTAGCCTGGATCAATGCATTAAACAGCCGATGCGGATTGAATTTGAAGCTGCCTTATGTGGAGCAGGGGAGTTTGTTTTAGTGCTCTTTCAAATAAACAAAGTATTTCGATTTACCTGGCTCAAAGGCAGAATGAAATGTCTTTAATAATCTGAAACCATTTTTTGAAAAAAGATCCAGGATGATTTCTTCAGGTATGATATTGGGATAAGTATGGCCTGTGCTTATCCATTTTTCAATGATCTCATCAGTATAACTGGATTGATCGAATACATCAAATGCAATGATGCCGCCTTTCTTTACCACTCTGATCATTTCTTTCAGATAGCTCATTGAGGTAATGAAACTGGTGTATACGAACACGCCATGAGCGTGAACAAGATCAACAGAATCAGCATTGGTTGACTTCAGTTGGTACCCATTTGATTCGGGAAGTTGAATAGGGTAGGTTTCTCCCAGATATTTAACCCAGTCAGCAGCAGTTTCATAAACCTGGTAAACACCAATATTCCCGCGTCCCAGGGTTTTGATAAGTTTGTCGACGTAAACACCAGTGCCAGCACCTATTTCAACAATGTTTAATGGCCCATTTTGAAGATATTTTTCCAGTTCAAAATTTTTGATGATGCCTGCCGCATGTGTATCCAAACCCCAAAGTTCTTCGAGATATTGATTAACAGTAAGATGCTTTTCATTTGCTTTAAGAACTACGCTTTCGGCTGAAATATATCCCAACCCCCTGGAGCCGATTACATTGATCTCATAACCGGCAGACGCAATCAGTTTTTTCAGAAGATTCTTTATAGAGGCAGTAAGACTCATGGTAGTTTTTTATGAAGCAGAAAAATATTTCATTGATTTCATGATCTTCAGTGTTTGTTTATTCAGTCTTGAGTCGAACCACGGCCGAAGCAATACGAACATGAATCGTCCATCTTTTCTCTTCAAAATAGAAAGAACAGCATCTGCAAATAAGGCAATTTTATTTTTATTCCTGTATGGATTGGGGTATATCAGTGGGAAATAGGGATGCAAAGCATTATATGACAGTTCGTGCTCTTTTATGATCCGTTCCGAAAATTCTTTGCTTAGCCGTTCTGCGGAGATATAATGATGGAAGATCAGTTTATCGTTATACCATAATTTTTTCCCCGTGATGAGGTGCCAGTAGCAGATCTCAGAATCTCCTCCCGAACTCAGGCTCTCGCCTTTGCGGTCTGAATTGATATGCGAAAAGCCTGCTTGATACAGCCGTCTCATATATGAATTCCTCAACACCATGCCCGCTCCCCAGATCCATGTCTT
>DATGXN010000427.1:0-5066 GCA_035298945.1 Chitinophagaceae bacterium
AAGCTGTGCGTCCGGCCGGCCTTAAGATTTTCGTATTGTTTCAGGATCTCCCTGATATCTTCATGCTCTTCATGGTAGGGATTCTTGCTCATGCGGTATAGGTTATTGTAATTTAAATCTTTAAAGCAATTGTATTCATACCCGGTTCATTGTATTTATCCCCGAAAAGACCGCTATTGTGCATAAAGTTTTTATGAATAATGTTAAGAAACTGATAAACGGTTATGAGAACTGGAATAGTTTTTGTTAATTTTGTCTAAGATGACCAGAAATATTCATATCAGGCCCGGCAGTTTCACCACAAAAGTACTGGTGATGGCTGTTATCATCTGTTTTGGGCAGTATGTATTTGCTGTGGACGGGCTGATAGATGGGGGTAAAAAATCCACAAAAGCTTTTTCAACCATTAAATCAGACCTCAGTATCTCTTTAAAGAACGGGTATAATTTCCATAATTATAAGACCATGGGCACCCGCCGTTCTCAGAATATGGTCATGTCCAACTCCATTCTTACTTTCCAGAAAGGAAATGTTACCTGGGTTGTTCCTCAAAGGAATAAGACCAAGATCCTACAGAAGTTCAAGACTCCGGGCAAATAAAACATTTGATCTTTTACTGAGCAACCGCCTTGAGACCCTCATCGTAGGTCATTTCCCTGTACCCCGACTTGGGAATTTCAAATTGCTTGATGGGAACCGGATCGAAACTGACCTTGCTGGCGGAATAATTGACCCGCATAGACCCCACTATTGATTCAAATTCAAGAGGTACACCAGGCAAATTCCTGAATTGTGCATCGTATTCCTTGTTTTCAAGGGCAATATCCGAAGTATAATATACGGAGAACGTAGTGCCGTCTGTAAGTTTGGCAATGGCCTTCACACAGTTATAACCAGCGATCTTTTTTGTTTCATTGGTTTGCTCATATGTGATCCCGTCGTACTTCTTATTCTTATCAGTCCAGTTCTGCCTGTTCATCCTGATCATCAGTTTCTGGGCACCGAATTCACGAAGCACAACCCCGCTGCCGGCTTTTGAATCATAAATAGTGGAGGAATTGCCTATCGCACTTTTCAGATCGGTGCGTGACTGGCTTCCTTTTATGAAAACAGTTGCCGTGGCACCATCGAATACATCGGCCATTTTAGCCTGGCTGGAACCCGTCTGAACAGACACATTATAAACGATAGCACCTTCAGAAAGAATCTTTTGTGCACTCGCGTTAATGCCCGTAAGGACCATCATGCTCAGTATGAAATATCTTATCATATCAGTAAGATATAAAACTTAATCAGTCCGTTGTCAGGCGGCTGTTAAGCATTTTCTATTTTTTGGTGGATTTCTTCTTCAGATCCTCTACTTTCTTCTGCTGTTCCTGCATAGATTCAAGCCTCTCCTGCCATTTGGGTTTTGTCTTCGGCTTTTTCTTATTTTCTTCGATATTAGCCAGGATCTTGTCGTGATCTATAATGTAATTCTGGATAACATACTGAAGTACAAGGGTGATCACGTTAGACACTGTGTAATACCAGGTCAGCGCCGCCGGCAGGCCATTGAATATACCCAACAGCATTACAGGGAATATATAAGGCATGTATTTGAGCATGGGATTGTTCTGATCCGGCGTCATGCTCATGCTATAAAGAGAAATGAGTAAGCTGGTAACCACTGCAAGCAGGGTGAACAGGCTGAGGTGGCTTCCAATAAAAGGAATATTGTAACTCCAGGTGAAGATATGATCGTAAGAAGAAAGATCATGGGCCCACCAGAACGATTTACCCCGCAAGGAGATCTCCGCATTAAAGAAAGAATATAAAGAGAAGAATATCGGGATCTGCAGCAGGGCTGGAATACAACCTCCCAGGGGATTCACACCGGCCGTCCTGAACAGTTTCATCTGCTCCATGCTGTAGGCCTGCTGGTCATCTTTATATTTTTCTTTCAATTGATCCAATTCCGGTCTCAGCGCTTTCATTTTGGCACCACTGAGATAACTGGTATAAACGAGTGGTGAAGTCAGTAAACGGATGATGATGGTCAGCAATGCGATCACCAGGCCATAACTTTTAATGAACCCTGAGAACAGGTTGAACACGGGCATAACGATCACCCTGTTGATATACTTCACAAATGCATAAAAGCCCTGGCCAAGGTTCACCAGATCTTCGAGGTCCATATCATATTTCTTCAGCACCTTATAGTCATTGGGGCCAAAAAATAACTGCAGCGGAATATCTGCATTCGCCCCGGCAGGAATGGGTATACGTAGATTTGCCATGGCTGCACCAACCACTTTGATGGTATCGGTCTGGGGCATGGTGGTATTGATCTCAGCAAACGAAAATCCGTTCTTTGCGATCACGGTATGGTTGAAGAATTTTTGCTTCAGGCTGATCCATTTCGCACCATTTTCCCATTTTTCAGAAAAGCCATCTTTCATGGTAAAATGATCAAATCCATCCTTGTTGTAAATATCTACCTGTGTTTCCCTTCTTTCACTTAAGATATCCCTTTCCTGCTGCAATGCTTTGACCTGCCAGGCAAGGTCCAGGGAATTTTTTCCCAGCAACTGGTTGGCTCCGTTAAGGGAGATGTTCCAGTCCACCATATATTGATTGGCGGGCAGTGTGAATTTATGAGTAATGGAACGGCCGGTAGAATCAGCCAGTGTATAACTGATCGACTGACTACCATCTGCATTCTTTACAGGAGCAGTTTTCGCAAAGAAAAGTTCTGAGGTTTCACCCACATTGGTACCGCCCGTGTTGATACGGTAGGAGAATTTATCAAAATCTGAACCGGCTAATCTCACCCGGGTACTGTCCGGCGAAAGATAATTCTTCATGTCAATATAGGCAGGCTGACCACCTTTATTGGTGAACCCGATCACTACCAGTTCATTTTCCAGTACGGTGATCTCCTCGGAGCCGAATGAAGCATTGTTGAATTGACCGGCAGAAGCTTTACGGGTAAGCGTATCTGTTTTAAGCGAGTCCGCCACCCTGACCAGGGGATCAACCCTGGGCTGAATCTTGGCTATAGAATCCTGTTCTCTTTTTTGTTTCAGTTCCAGTTCGATCTGGCCCTGACGGGTATAATAGAAGTAACCAAAGAAAAGCAAAGCCAGCAGCACAAAACCAATCACCGAGTTTCTGTCAAGTTTCATAATTCCAATTGAGCGGCAAAGGTAGGGAAAAACATACTCTGAGGGCGGCTTGCAGCCAAGTCAAAAGTAAAAAGTCAAAAGTAAAAACTTGCCCCGGGGACCATTTTTGACTTTTGACTTTTGAATTTTGACTTACTATATCATTTCACTCTGCAGGAGCGGATTCTTAACTGCTGAATGACGGTCGGCATTTTCTTTGGCGGCTTTAACAAAATGGACAAATAACGGGTGCGGGTTCTCCACTGTACTCTTGAGTTCGGGGTGATACTGCACACCGATGAAGAAAGGATGGTTTTTCAATTCAACGATCTCCACCAGTTTACTTTCCGGGTTTACCCCGCTGGCGATCATCCCCGCATCTTCATACTGCTTGAGATATTTATTATTGAATTCCCAACGGTGACGGTGACGTTCGCTGATATGCCTGCTTCCATAAATAGTTTCTGCCAGTGAGCCGGCCTGGATCTCACAGGGATAAGATCCCAGTCTCATGGTGCCGCCCTTTGCGGTCACTTTTTTCTGCTCTTCCATCAGGTCGATCACAGCGTCCTGGCATTGGGGATCCATCTCCGTTGAATGCGCCTGGAGGTGGAGTACACTTCTTCCAAACTCGATCACAGACATTTGCATGCCCAGACAAATTCCGAAGAAAGGAAGTTTATTTTCACGAGCATATTTAACGGCAAGGATCTTGCCTTCTATGCCACGATGGCCAAAGCCAGGAGCAACAAGCAGGCCATCGAGATTGGAAAGTTTTTCATCTACATTTGATTCAGTGATGAACTCACTGTGAATGTTGATCACGTCCACTTTACATTCATTGATAGCACCCGCATGTACAAATGCTTCAAGGATCGATTTATATGCGTCCTGGAGTTCAATATACTTGCCTATCAGGCCGATATTGACTTTGGATTTTGGATATTTCAGTTTATCAAGAAATTCTTTCCACTTGCTCAGTTCAGGCTCATGATACTGAGTCAGATTCAATTTCTTAAGGCAGATCACATCCAGTTTCTCCCTCATCATGATCAGGGGCACTTCATAAATGGAAGCAGCATCCTGGGCTTCGATCACAGCTTCTGTTTTTACGTTACAGAACAGCGCGATCTTCTTCCTGAGTTCGATCGACAAAGGCCTTTCGCACCGGCAAACAATGATATCAGGGTGAACTCCGTTCTCACTCATCATCTTCACACTATGTTGTGTGGGCTTTGTTTTGAGTTCCTTGGCAGCTTTAAGATAAGGTACAAGTGTAAGGTGGACCACCAGGCAATCTTCTTCTTCCAGTTCCCACTGCAATTGCCTTACGGCTTCAATGAAAGGAAGACTTTCAATATCACCCACGGTTCCGCCAATTTCTGTGATCACAATGTCATATCCTTCATTACCTAAAAGTTTCATCCTGCGTTTGATCTCATCGGTAATATGTGGGATCACTTGTACGGTTTTACCAAGATAGGCTCCTTCCCTTTCCTTATTGATCACGGTCTGGTAGATCTTACCAGTAGTTACGTTATTAGCCTGTGAGGTGAATATATTCAGGAACCTTTCGTAGTGGCCAAGGTCGAGATCAGTTTCGGCGCCATCTTCCGTCACGTAGCACTCGCCATGTTCGTAGGGATTCAGGGTGCCGGGGTCAACATTAATGTAAGGGTCAAATTTCTGTATCGTCACTTTTAAACCTCTGGCCTGAAGCAGTTTAGCCAAGGAAGCTGATATGATACCTTTACCTAATGAAGAAGTTACCCCGCCGGTAACGAAGATGTATTTTGCCATAAATCAAATGTTAACTGGAGACCTGGTGGAGTAATTCCTGAAGGTCATGCAAACATACCACTTTATTACCCTTTGAAAAAAAATTACAGCCGGCTGTGGAAAAATTGACTGAATCTTAAG
>DATGXN010000428.1:0-11762 GCA_035298945.1 Chitinophagaceae bacterium
ATCGCGTACTCACCTGGCGCTTTGCGCTTACGTGTGGGACCATGCTGACCAGGAGGGTTACTGTTTTTGGTGAGCCACTTACCATTTCCAAGAATGGGCTCGCCGAAGATCCTGCAGATCCTTGTTTTGGGGCCTGTGTAACGTGCCATAATTTAATTTGATTGATTTTTTACAAATGATCCTCGATTATTAAAAAATCATAAAACTGAATCGGGACCTGATTATAATTGACTAATTAGCAAATTGGCTAATTAGCTAATTCTTATACTCTACGCTTCTTAGGAGGCCTGCAACCATTGTGTGGCAGCGGGGTTACGTCCTTGATCATTACTACCTCGATGCCTGAATTAGAGAGGGCGCGAATAGCGCTTTCCCTACCTGCACCAGGACCTTTCACATATACATCCACCCTTTTCATGCCGGCTTCAAATGCAACTTTTGCCGCATCAGATGATGCCATCTGTGCTGCATAAGGAGTATTTTTCTTGGAACCCTTGAATCCCATTTTTCCAGCTGAACTCCAGGAGATAACCTGGCCCTGCTTATTGCAAAGGGAAATGATGATGTTGTTGAAAGTTGCTGAAATGTGAGCATCGCCAAATGAATCTACTTTTACGACTCTTTTCTTGGCAGCTGCTTTTGCGCTTTGTTGTGCTTTAGCCATGTTTAATTGATAGGTAATCTTTAATAATGATCCCGTTTCCGGGACCCTGTCAACCCTCCTCCAGCACTAATGGGATCCGGAATTGAACAGGTAATTCAAGTGCTATATAAAATGACTTGAGGCATTGTTCTCACAAAGCCTCAACCCAGATTACTTCTTAGTTGCTTTCTTCTTACCGGCAACAGTCTTACGCTTACCTTTCCTCGTACGGCTGTTGGTTCTTGTCCTCTGACCACGAACCGGCAGTCCCTTACGATGACGGAGTCCGCGGTAACACGCGATGTCCAACAGACGTTTGATACTCATCTGCACTTCTGAACGAAGCTGACCTTCCACTTTGAACTCATTGGTGATGATGTTACGGATGGCAGTAAGCTCATCATCGTTCCACTCATGCACTTTCTTGTTCACATCGATGGAAGCCTTGTCCAGGATGTACTTCGCTGTTGATGGACCAATACCATAAATATAGGTTAGTCCAATTTCACCCCTTTTATTCTTAGGTAAGTCGATACCGGCAATACGAGCCATATTCTAATTTGTCTTTTAAAATGTTTGGAGCTGCAACCTGCTACCCGCAACCTGCAACCTGAATTAACTTATCCCTGGCGCTGCTTAAAGCGGGGATTCTTCTTGTTGATCACGTACAGCCTTCCCTTTCTCCTCACGATCTTGCAATCCACGCTGCGCTTCTTAATTGCTGCTCTTACTTTCATGATTATCGTTTTTCAGAATTATTTATACCTGAATATGATCCGTCCCCTGGTCAGGTCGTACAAGCTCATCTCCACTCCCACCTTGTCACCAGGAAGTATCCTGATGTAGTTCATCCTCATCTTTCCGGAGATCGTAGCCAGTATCTCGTGCCCGTTTTCAAGCTTGACTTTGAACATAGCATTACTCAACGCTTCTACGATAACTCCATCCTGTTTGATCAACGCTTGTTTAGCCATACTTTTTGGGTGCGCAAAGATAAGAAAATCAAATTCCCCAGCAAAATGTCAGGATGAGAAATGTGAAAAAATGTGGGAAATGTAGGAAGTGTGGGAAATGAAAGTATTTAACCAATTGAAAATCAACCAGTTAAAAATAGTTTCATTCTCACATTTCATTTCCCACATTCCCCACATTGATCACATTTATCACATTCATGAGCTTACGGCCACGTCAACTCATGGTTGGTCATCCCCTTGTAGTGGTGCTGCAACTGGTGCAGGTATTGCATATTATGGACGTGCCGGGTCTCATCCCGATAGTGAAGAAGGTTATACCTGTCATTTTCGCTGGCAATATACTGCAGGGTAAAAGGGCCCCGCTCGTAACTAAGGCCGCCCGACTGATCTTCCGCTTTGTTGAACCCCAGTTCCACCAGTATTTCATGCTCCAGGGGAACTGCATAAATATCAGTCATATTGTACCAGAACTCATTTTCACCATGAGCTACCAGGGCCTTTTTGTCGCCCCGGCTCACCTCAAGAACATCACCTACCCGTTTCTGGCCTTCGAAATCGGCTACTACAATGTCGCCTTCTTTGACTTCCGTAAGCTTGATCATGTTTTGTCAATTTTGGGTATGTTAATATAAGATAAAAAACAGCTTTAATCAATTGTTATTCGGCCCAGCTCATCACATAGTCTGGGTTCTCCAGGGTCAATGCATACCTCGTAAGCATCAACGGATGGAATGTGTCTACCATCACCGCCAGTTCTTTGGTTTCCTTCTTGCCAATACTTTTTTCCACCGTACCCGGGTGCGGACCATGCGGTATGCCCGCCGGGTGAAGTGTGATCATTCCCTTGGTCACATTTTTCCTGCTCATGAAATCCCCATCTACATAATAAAGCAATTCATCGCTGTCTATATTACTGTGATTATACGGAGCAGGTATCGCATCCGGATGATAATCATATAACCTCGGCACGAAAGAACAAACCACAAAATTGTTGGCCTCAAATGTCTGGTGCACCGGCGGTGGCTGGTGAACCCGGCCCGTGATCGGCTCGAAATCGTGAATGCTGAACGCAAATGGATAACAGCATCCGTCCCACCCTACCACGTCGAATGGATGATGATTATAATGAAGGCCGTATAACATTCCTTTCTTCTTCACACGGATCAGGTGGTCTCCGGTCACATCATGCGTCACCAGGTTTGCAGGTAGCCGGAGGTCCCGTTCACAGAATGGCGAATTTTCAAGCAGCTGGCCAAACCTGCTCTGGTATCTCTTCGGGAAACGTATGGGACTGAACGATTCAACAATGAACAACCTGTTGGTTGAAGTTTTGAATTCAACCTGGTATATCGTACCCCTGGGAATAACTAGGTAATCACCATAACCAAAACTGATCTCACCATACATGGTCTTTAACACACCTTCGCCTTCATGGATAAAAATCATTTCATCCGCATCTGCATTCTTGAAGAAATAATCTTTCATACTCTCCTGGCAGGCAGATAAAACGATATGGCAATCATTATTGACCAGGATCGGCTTCCGGCTCAACAGGTAATCCCTCTCAGGCAGCAAACTGAATCCCTCAAAACTGCGATGTTTGAGCATTTTTTCTTCAGCGATCTCAGGAGTTACGTCCAGCTGGGGTTCAGTTTTTATGATCTGAGTGGGAGGATGGCAATGGTAGAGCAGTGAATAATCACTGGAGAACCCTTCGGTGGAAAACAACTGTTCCGAATACAATCCACCATCCGGTTTTCTGAATTGGGTGTGGCGCTTATGTGGCACTTGCCCTAAGCTGTAGTAATATGGCATAGCAACATTATTGGCTCAAATTACTAATTCTAAACCAATGGAATCATGAGCTTTATTAGTTAACTTTCTGATCAAACTCCCGCTTATGTCATCTTCACGTCGCACCTGGATCAAACAGGCTGGCTTTTCTATTGCTGCTTTAGGACTTGGTGAATCGCTTTATGCCGAACCGCAAATGACCAGGAAGCATGCCGATCGGCTCATATTGCTGAACAGCAATGAGAATGCATTTGGACCCTCCAGGAAAACGCTGCAGGCCATTACAGCGGCCGCATCAAGGTCTAACCGATATCCGGATGACGAGATACAGGTATTGATCAGGAAACTGGCGGCCCATCATAAAATTGGGACCGAGAATATTACGATGACCGCCGGATCAACAGAGATCCTGAGCATGGTGGCCACCCTGGCCGCTAAACAAAAAGGCAATGCAGTGACCGCAGAACCTTCATTTAATTTCTGGACAAAAATCGCATCGGGATTTGGCCTCAGTATCACACGGGTACCTGTAAACGCAGAAAGAAAACTGGACCTCGACAAAATGCGGGCCGCCGTTAACTCAGACACCAGAATGGTGTATGTCTGTAACCCGAATAACCCCGTAGGAAATTATATTGAGCACGAAAAACTGAAGGCATTTGTAGAAGACTGCAGTAAAACAAGCCTGGTGCTTGTGGATGAAGCTTACACAGAATTCGCCGGTATCCCGTCGCTCACACCCCTGGCATTGAACAATAAGAATATCATTATTGCAAAAACATTTTCCAAGATCTATGCCCTTGCAGGATCAAGGGTTGGATATGCCATAGCTCATCCGGATGCCATTGCCAGGCTCAATGAACTGAATCCATGGCCCAATGGCTCGATCAGCCAGGTGTCAGTGGCAGCAGCTTCCGCTGCGCTTGACGATCAGGAATTTGTAGCCTACTGTGCCGCAAGAACTGCCGAAGCCCGCGAAAAAGTTTACAGCACTTTGAAAGGTCTCAAACTCGAATACATTCCTTCGTATACTTCTTTCATGTTGTTCAATATCGATCCCATCCAATGCAATTATGAAGATGCCATGAGAAAGAAAAACATCATGGTCCAGTACCGGAATCATTTCGGGGGCAAATGGTGCAGGGTGAGTATGGGAACACTGGAAGAGATGGACAGATTTTGTAAATCGCTGAAAGAAATATGTTCCTGAAGAAAGTTCTTAAGTCAGAAAGCCAAAGCACCAGCATTCGCAATGCATTTGCACTAAGAATTCTGCCTCATTGGCTCTTTGCCTTTCTGACTTTCTAACAATTTACTTTGCCCGGACCTTGCCACCTTTGCGGGTTTGCCATGGTCGGAAATTCCTAAAATCAAGACGATGAGAATTGCGATAATAGGTTCAGGTAATGTTGGATCAGCATTGGGTAAAGGCTGGATCAGGGCCGGGCACGACATTGTATTTGGCGTACGTGACCCCTCTTCTCAAAAAACAAAAAAAGCATTGGAACTCATACCCGGAGCTCTGATCAAAACAATTGAAGAGGCAGCAGGCAATGCAGGAGTGATTGTGATCACCACCCCACCAGAAGCGATACTTTCCATCATACCGGAGTTGGGTGATGTCAGGGGGAAGCTGGTTATCGATGCTACAAACTCCGTAAGAACAAAACCTGAGCCTTATCCAACAGCTTATCATGCTATAGTATCCATCACTGGTTCAGACGAGGTGGTAAAATGTTTCAATACAACAGGGTTTGAGAATATGCTTGATCCCATTTATCAGGGAACCGGTATAGACATGTTCGCTGCAGGTAATAATAAAGACGCAAAGAATACGGCTGAAAAACTTGCTAAGGATCTTGGTTTCGAAACCTGCTACGATTTTGGAGGAGATGACAAAGTTGAACTGTTGGAAAAATTTGCTTTGAGCTGGATCAATCTTGCCATCATGCAGGGACACGGCAGGAACTTGGCACTTAAAGTGCTTAAACGTTGATTAGAGAGCCAGAGAGCCAGAAGGACGGAGAGTCAGAGTTGATGCAAGCTCCCTGACTCTCCGCCACGTTGACTCTCTGCCTCTCTAACAATATACTTTGCCTCGCTGTATGCGCAGTTTTCCTTTGTCCTGAAGATGGCGAATGGTGCGTATAACGGTCTCAACCCTAAGCCCAGTCATGTCTGCAATCTCCTGGCGAGTCAGCCCTATCTTGGTCTTGTGGCACTCAGGGCACTCATTCTCCAGGTTTTCATTTACCGATTTATACATATCGATGATCGTGGAAACTTTTCGCTCGGGATCCTGTGAAGCCACCTCTTTCAGGATGATGAACTTCTCCCTGAGCCGCTCCGCCATCAGTTTCGTAAAACTGAAATGTATCAGGGGATTTTCACGCAACATCTGCAGAAAGATCTCTTTCGGCAACCTGATCAGCAGGGAGTCTGAGTCGGCAACAGCAGTTGCAACATAAGGACCTCCATCGAGCATGGGCATATCACCAAAACTCTCGCCGGGAATAATGATCTTCTGAACGAACTCTTTTCCACTGTCGTCCACATTCATCCATTTAACCTTTCCCTCAACGAGCTGGTGATAATATCTCCCCTGGGAGCCTTCCATGAATATGATCTCCCCTTTGGCCACTTTCTTGTATGTGGCGCCGTAACATAAAAGTGTGTCGATATCTACCATTGGGTTCATAGAATAAAAATATAGCTGTTTTTCAGCATATTCCATCGATAAATCATGATAAGAATCATGTTTTGACATGATCGTTTGCTCCCGCATACCAGTTATGACTATACGCATAAAATGCCCTTTCAACCTAGGGTAACATTGCCAAAGAATTGATCACATCAAAAAGACAAAAATGAAAAAGATCCTCATTATTGCAGGTATTACAACAATGATCTATGCCTGTTCAAACAGTGGCAACTCGGAGCAAGCTGCCAACAAGTCGGAAGCCAAAGAAGAAGCCGGGGAACAAACAAGTCCTGCCGCCGTATCCCCAAGTGATAAGGGCATCGGCAAATTTCAGAATGTGACCATAGATCCAAAATTAAATGAACAGATGGTGGCAAGAGGTCAGAGCATTTTTGATGTGAAATGCAATGCCTGCCATAAGCTGACCGACGAGAAACTTGTTGGACCGGGTTGGACCGGCGTGACCAAACGCCACAGCCCGGAGTGGATAATGAATTTCGTAACCAACGTGGAAGAAATGCTGAACAAAGACCCCAAAGCCCAGGCCCAACTGGAGATTTGCCTGGTAAGAATGCCAAATCAGAACCTCACCGATGAAGACGCCCGTTCGATCTATGAATTCATGAGAAAAAATGACGGCGCCAAATAACCTCTTTAAGTATGAAAATGATTATTCACTCAAAATACCCCAACATGATCCAAAGATTGATAGTTGGAGCTTCAGCCCTTCTGATAGTCGGTTTCAGCTGGACCTCCTGTAAGCCTAAGGATGCTACAAGTGCAGTAAGCGGAGATGCCGCTGCCAAAGCCTATGTTGCGCCTGGCAAGTACGACCAATTCTACAATTTCGTTTCAGGTGGATTCAGCGGACAAATGTCTGTTTATGGCCTGCCTTCCGGACGCCTTTTTCGCGTAATTCCTGTGTTCTCAGTAGATCCTGAGAAAGGATATGGCTACAGCGAAGAATCCAAACCCATGCTGAATACATCCCATGGATTTGTACCCTGGGACGATCTACACCACGTTGAGCTTTCCCAAACCAATGGAGAGCAGGACGGACGTTGGGTTTTTGGTAATGCCAATAACACGCCAAGGGTGGCACGCATAGACCTTAAAACCTTCCGCACTACAGAGATCATCGAACTTCCTAACAGTGCAGGTAACCACTCCTCCCCTTTCATTACAGAAAACACAGAGTATGTTGTTGCCGGTACAAGGTTCAGTGTGCCCATTGGAAACAACCAGGACGTACCTATCAGCAGTTATAAGCAAAACTTCAAAGGAACCATCAGTTTCATCAGTGTAGGCAAGGAAGGTGCTATGGATATAGCATTCCAGCTCCTTTTGCCTGGTGTGAATTTTGACCTCAGCCATGCCGGTAAAGGACCCAGCCACGGTTGGTTCTTCTTCAGCTGTTACAACTCAGAGCAGGCGAATTCGCTGCTCGAAGTGAATGCTTCACAGCGCGACAAGGATTTCATCCTTGCTATCAACTGGAAAAAAGCAGAGGAGTACCTGAAAGCAGGTAAAGGTGAAAAAAGGACTGTGAAGTATGCACATAACACTTACGACGAGGGTTCACACACTGCAAAATCAGAGATCAGAACTGAAGTCACCGTGCTGGATCCAGTTCTTTTGAAAGATATATGCTATTTCATCCCCTGCCCCAAGTCACCACACGGTTGCGATGTTGATCCTTCAGGTCAATACATTGTTGGCTCTGGTAAACTGGCGGCTCTTATTCCTGTTTTCTCTTTTGATAAAATAACAAAAGCTATCGCAGACAAAACCTTCGATGGTGAATACGGTGGTATCCCCGTGATCAAATACGAAGCTGCTCTTCACGGCGAAGTACAGAAGCCAGGCCTTGGCCCCTTGCACACCGAGTTCGACAGTAAGGGTAATGCTTACACTTCATTCTTTGTATCATCTGAGATCGTAAAATGGAATATAAAAGACCTGAAAGTACTTGACAGGGTTCCAACATATTATTCAATCGGACACCTTCTTGTACCAGGTGGTGACACAAAAAAACCATGGGACAAATATGTGATCGCTTACAACAAGATCACCAAAGACAGGTATCTGCCAACAGGTCCTGAGCTGGCACAAAGTGCCCAGATCTATGATATCAGTGGTGATAAGATGCAGTTGATCCTCGACTTCCCAACCATTGGTGAACCGCACTACGCCCAAGCCATACCGGCTGATCTGGTAAGTAAGAATTCAACCAAGTTCTACAAGATCGAAGACAACAAGAATCCTTACGTCGCAAAAGGTGAAAAAGAATCCAAAGTGGTCAGGGAAGGAAATAAGGTTCACGTTTATATGACAGCGATCCGTTCACACTTCTCTCCAGATAATATTGAAGGAGTGAAACTGGGCGACGAAGTTTATTTCCACGTGACCAATCTTGAGCAGGACTGGGATGTACCCCATGGATTTGCAGTAAAAGGTGCCAATAACGCCGAACTGCTGATCATGCCGGGTGAAACACAGACACTGAAATGGGTTCCGGAAGAAGTTGGAGTATATCCAATGTACTGCACAGACTTCTGTTCTGCCCTGCACCAGGAAATGCAAGGCTATATCAGGGTATCAGCAGCCGGCTCTAATGTACCCATTACGTTCAGCCTTGGTAAAACAACCAGCGATACAACAAAAAAATAGCAGTTAAAAACCAACATAATGAATAATAAGTTACAGCCTGTTACCAGGATACTCACATTGCTCAGTTCAATTGGACTGGTAGCAGTGCTGTTTCTTCCCATGTGGAGGATCCAACTGACCGCGCCTCAATATCCCGAAGGCCTTGCCCTCGTGATCTACCCTCATAAACTTGGTGGTGATGTTGATGTGATCAATGGACTGAACCACTACATAGGTATGCGCACATTGCATACCCATGATTTTATTGAATTTACTGTGCTTCCATATATTATCGGAGCGTTTGCATTATTTGGATTTCTGTCATGGTTGATCAACCGCAAATGGTTCTACACTGTATGGACCGTACTTTTTGTAGCCTTCGGTATCATTGCCATGATCGACTTCTACAGGTGGGAATATAACTATGGGCACAACCTGGATTCTTCCGCACCGATTCAGGTTCCCGGAATGGCCTACCAGCCTCCTTTGATCGGGTTCAAGCAATTGCTGAATTTCGGTGCCTATTCCATGCCCGATGCAGGCGGATGGATCTTTTTAATCGTCGGTGTTCTTTTGGCAGTTTTACTTGTGTTTGAACTCAGAAAAACGGTAAGGATCACCAGGAAACTGGAGATCAAAACCGCAACAACAGCTGCCCTGATGATCATGATCATGAGTTCTTGCGCTGCACAACCAGAGCCGCTGAAGATGGGAGTTGATGCCTGTGATTTTTGTAAGATGACATTGACCGATCCTAAATTCGGTGGCGAACTGATCACCAAAAAAGGAAGGATATCCCGCTTTGACGATATGCATTGCCTCACAGGCTATATGGCCATGGGTAACTTCTCAACAGCAGATCTTAAATCAATCTGGCTGGTGGATTATGCCAATATTGGGCAATTCATCCCTGCAGAAAAAGCGATCCTGCTCAAAAGTGAAAAGTTCCGCAGCCCGATGGCAGGAAACATCGCAGCATTCTCCACCAAAGAAAAAATGGAAGCCGTAAAAGCAGATTACCCGGGTGAAGTACTCGCGTGGAAAGACATATCCAAATGAAATACCTGATCCTCATAACATCTTGTCTCCTTGCTTTTCATTCACTTTCAGCCAAAGTGACCACACTTAAAGGAGAGAATGGAGTTTCACTGCAGCAGGTCATTAATGACGCTGCTGTGGGTGATTCCATTATTCTTGATGGCGGCAGATACCAGATCGGTAACACGATCACCATCAATAAACCACTGTTCCTTATCGGCAAAAACAGCCCCGTGATCGATGGAGGAAATAAATACGAGATCATGGTGATCTCCTCGGATTTCGTCATCATCCAGGGATTGCATTTTTTGAATTCCGGCAAATCAGGTTATGAAGATATTGCCGCCCTGCGCATCCTCAACTCCGGAAACATACTGATCAGGAACAATTATTTTGAAAACTGTTTTTTCGGGATCTACGGTCAGCATGCCTATAAAACAACCATCGCCAACAACAGGTTCAAGGCCAACGGATTTAATGAAATATCCTCGGCCAACGGCATTCACTGCTGGAAAAGCGATCATATGCTCATCCTCAATAACAGGATCAGCGGGCATCGCGACGGCATATACTTTGAATTCGTAACCGAATCAACCATTAAAGGCAATATCAGTACGAATAATGTGAGATACGGATTGCATTTTATGTTCTCACATAATAACTGGTACCTGGGAAACAGCTTCGCCAACAATGGAGCCGGAGTGGCTGTGATGTACAGCAAAGGAGTCCACATGCACAACAATATTTTCGCGCGTAACTGGGGAAATGCCGCTTACGGGATCCTGATGAAAGACATTTCAGACTCACGCGTGGAGAACAATATATTCTCTCAGAATACTGCCAGCATCTATATGGAAGGATCCGACAGGATCACCATCAGGCACAACCAATTTAAAAATAACGGCTGGGCCATTAAAATACAGGCCAGCTGCACAGACAATATCATCAACGAGAACAATTTTTCCGGGAACACATTTGATATAGCCACCAACGGTTCCCTGCAACTCAACAACTTCACCGGCAATTATTGGGATAAGTACGAAGGCTACGACCTTGACCGTGATGGAAAAGGCGATGTTCCATTCAGGCCGGTGAGCATTTTTTCAATGATCGTGGAAAGAAACCCCGCTACCCTGATGCTGTTCAGAAGTTTTATGGTAGGGCTGATGGACAAAGCCGAAAAAGTTTTTCCAGGTATAACTCCCGAAGCATTGAAAGATGATACCCCATTCATCCGGCCCCTGGCCTTTAATCCTCCGGCATTATGATCATTGCAACAAACGTAACGAAGCAATATGGAAAGCTGAAAGCCCTGGACAACGTAAGTGTGACCTGCAACCGGGGTCAGAGTATCTCATTGATCGGCCCTAACGGTTCAGGCAAAACCACTTTCATCAAATGCCTGCTGGGCATGGTGGTGCCAGACAGCGGATTCATCACATTTGACAAACAGAATATTGCAAAAGACTGGAAATACAGGCAGCATATCGGGTACATGCCCCAAACCGGCAGATATCCCGATAACATGACCATCGACCAGCTGCTTAAAATGATGAAAGACATCCGTAAATCTTTCAATCCTGTATTTGACGATGAACTTTTTGAGTCATTTGAGCTCGGGAAGATCAGCAATAAGAGAATGAGCAGCCTTTCGGGCGGGACCAGGCAGAAAGTAAGTGCCTCACTGGCCTTCCTGTTCCAGCCGCAGGTACTCATCCTGGATGAACCTACAGCCGGTCTTGACCCAGTGGCCTCTGAGATCCTTAAAGAGAAGATCAGGAAAGAAAAAGAAAAAGGAAAGCTGATCCTGATTACCTCACATATACTCAGTGATCTTGACGATATCATCACGGAAGTGATCTATTTGCAGGATGGCAGCCTTGTATTCCACAAGTCGCTGGAGAACCTGAAAAAAGATACCGGAAAAGACAGGCTTTCAGGAGCCATTGCTTCAGTAATGAGT
>DATGXN010000429.1:0-3516 GCA_035298945.1 Chitinophagaceae bacterium
CATGACTGTGTTCTATTTTCCATTTAGCAACGGCTAAGTGCATATCTCCCTGGCAGCGGATCAGCGTCTGGTGCAGTTCAGGAGATACTTCTATGATGATCGCAGGATCTTCCTCTCTTAAAGCATGCAATGCGATAGCCAGTTTCTCTTCTTCTCCTTTATTAATGGGTTCTATGGAAACTGTCATGTTGGGCGTAGGGAACTTGATGGGATCCAGTTCAACATTTTTGCCCTTGACATGCAGTGTATTGTTGACATGCGTATTCTTCAACTTCAAGGTTGCTCCGATATCTCCGGCAACCAGTTCCTGCACATTCTGTCTTTTATTTCCTTCTACAATGAAGAGCTGACTGATCTTTTCAGAAGAGCCGGTGCTTTCATTCACCAGTTCCATACCAGCTCTGATAGTTCCGGAATACACTTTGAAATAGGATAGTTCGCCAACATGCGGCTCAGACATGGTTTTGAAAACGAAAATGCATGCAGGTCCGTTTGCGTCACAAGGCAAGGCCTCGCCCGCCCTGGTGGTTTGCGGCGGCATTTCATTGGCGCTGGGACAAACATTGTCTATGAAACTCATGAGTCGGCCACTTCCCATATCTCTTTCCCCGGAAAGACAGAACACGGGAAATATATCGTGGTTGATCAAAGACTTCTTTAATCCTATCCTCATCTCATCTTCATCCAGTTCGCCTTTTTCAAGATAATGTTCCATCAGGGTCTCATCATTCACTGCCACGGATTCCACCAGTTCCTGGTGAAGCTTATCGGCCCTGGCCCTTTCCCCATCCGGGATCGGCAGTTTTTCAGGTTTGCCTCCTGTTGCCGGGAACTTGTACATGGTCATTTTAAGTACATCGATGATGGCGTTGAATTCCGGCCCCTGGTTAATGGGGTATTGCACCACGGCCACATTGGCCCCGAAATGATTTTTGGCCTGCGCAACCGTACTGTCGAAGTCGGCCTTTTCGTGATCCAGTTTGTTAACGGCAAACAACATCGGGGTTTTGAAATTCTCTGTGTATTCCCATATGATATCGGAACCCACTTCAACCCCTTCAGCTGCATTTAGCAGCATTACACCGGTATCGGCTACCCGAAGAGCGGAGATCACCTCTCCTGAAAAATCATCAAAACCCGGTGTGTCGATGATATTGATCTTATACCCTTTCCACTGGGTATGTAATAATTTGGAAAAAATAGAATTACCTCTTTCCTGCTCGAGAGGATGGTAATCTGCTACCGTATTCTTTTCGGCTATGCTTCCACGTCTTGTTATAAGACCTGCTTCATAAAGCATGCACTCCGCTAATGTTGTCTTACCGGTACCTGCATGACCGAGCAAGACAATATTTTTGACATGTGTAGTATCAAAATCTGCCATGACTAAAATTTTATATGGTGGGAAGGGTCAGCTGAACTTACTGATGAAGGTTTTGAACTCTTCTTTCAGTTCGCCGATGGTATGTTCCAGGATCTCGTACCGGTCCAACAACGATTCATGCTGAGTCCAGGTATTATCACTGACCTGGCCTGAAGTACGACCAAGTTCCCATGCTGCGTTCCTTTCATGGTCCTTGATCTCATGTTTTAACTGGCTGATGTTGCTGAGCTGAATGTCGATCTGGTTGTCGTAATGTTCGATCTGCGGTAGATCCGCTCGGTTCAGGGGTCTCGTGACTGCTTCTTGTAATCTTGTTCGGAAACTGGTTAGATCAGTGCGATGGCCTTTGAGGTTCTCTCTCCAGGAGTTACACTCCCGGTTTAGCTGTGTGAGATCTGTCTGCACCATGGGGAGAAGTTTTAAATTGTTAAGAATAAAGGTCTACGAGGTCTGAGTTTCGAAGGGATGTGAACCTTTATAAATTTATATACAAACTTTCATAAAAAAAACCTTGATTTAAACGGCTAATGTTTCATCAACAAATGATTAAAATCAGTCGCGAATTCTGTATTTTGTCTTATTAAACCCGACTTGATGCTCGTACGCCCCCATTTGACTGGCAAAAACTTATACTTCATCGTTTTACCACTGATTGCCCTGATCGGTTTTGGTGCATGGTTTTTATTGAATAGTGGCAGTGCCGGGGACCCCAATGAACTCCCTGAAGTGGTAGACTATAATTACCATATACGGCCCATACTTTCAGACCGTTGTTATAAATGCCACGGGCCTGATGCCCATAAAAGAGAGGCCGATCTGAGGCTGGATACAGAAGAGGGCGCTTATAAGGCCCTGAAGGATGATCCTAAAGGCCACGTGATCGTAGCTGGTGACCCATTGCAATCAGACCTTTTCCTGAGGGTGAGCGCTACCGATACGTCTTATCTCATGCCCCCGCCATCGTCCAATCTGGCCCTCACACCGTACGAAGTCAAACTCATCGAGAAATGGATCAAGCAGGGAGCCAAATACAAAAAGCACTGGGCTTTCATTGTGCCCACCAAACCTGAACTGCCAAAAGTGGGCAAGGGTTCCTGGCCAAAGAATGAGATCGACCGGTTCACCCTGGCCGCAATGGAAAAACAGGGATTTAAACCTAGTGACGAGGCCGATAAGGAAAGACTGCTGAAAAGGGTAAGCCTGGATATTACAGGTCTTCCACCTTCGATGGAACTGCAGGAAAAATTCCTGAAAGACGAATCTGATGATGCCTATGAAAAGATCGTTGATGAACTGCTCAAATCAGATCACTATGGGGAGAAAATGGCAGCAAGCTGGCTGGACGTAGCCCGTTATGCCGATAGCCACGGTTACCAGGATGATGGCCTCAGAACCATGTGGCCCTGGCGGGACTGGGTGATCCATGCGTTCAACCAGAACTATTCCTATAAGCAATTTGTCCAGTGGCAGCTTGCCGGCGACCTGATGGATAACCCCACGCTCGAACAGATCCTGGCAACCGGATTCAACAGGAATCACAAGATCACCCAGGAAGGAGGAGTTATTTCAGAAGAATATCGCATCGAATATGTGACCGACAGGACCAACAGTTTTGGCAAGGCTTTCCTGGCACTCACTTTTGAATGTGCCAAATGCCATGATCATAAATACGATCCCATTTCACAGAAAGATTATTACAGCACCTTCGCTTTTTTCAACCAGGTGGAAGAAAAAGGTTTTGTAGGTGACATTGGTCTTTTGTCGCTGGGAGACCCACCGGTGATGAAGATCTCCACCAGGCAGGTGGACTCCGTACTTAGTTTCATCAATAAGAAAGATACTGCTGCAGTTACCGTAATGGTGATGAAAGACACACCCTGTGTGCGCGTTACCCAGGTATTGAAGAGGGGTGCCTACGACCAACCCTCGGATACTGTAGACTTCGCTACGCCCGCTTCGATCCTGAAATTCGATCCAAAGAAATTCCCGGCGAACAGGCTGGGACTGGCTGAGTGGCTCTTCAGTAAAGACAACCCATTGACTGCTCGTGTGTATGTGAACCGCATCTGGCAACAATTTTTCGGAAGGGGTATTGTAAGAACAGCAGGAGATTTTGGTATGCAGGGCGAACT
>DATGXN010000430.1:0-17452 GCA_035298945.1 Chitinophagaceae bacterium
GGATATGCAATACCTGCTAAGTTGTTTCTGGGAAGGACAGGAGGGTAGTTTCATGCTCTGGACATTCTGGCAAAGTATGCTGGGCCTGGTGGTGATCAGGACGGCAAAAAAATGGGAACCCCCGGTGATGACTGTGATGAGCCTGGCTCAGGTGTTCCTTTCCACTTTCCTGCTCGGCATTTATTTCTTCAAAGTGAGGATCGGTACCAGTCCTTTTGTACTGATGCGCAACGAATTTCCGGATGCCCCCATCTTCCAGGATCCTAATTACCTGTTCAAATACCTGACTGATGGCAACGGCCTGAACATTCTTTTACAGAACTACTGGATGGTGATCCATCCTCCGGTATTGTTCCTTGGTTTTGCTTCTGCCATAGTTCCATTTGCATATGCTGTTGCCTCGCTTTGGAAAAGGGAATATAAAGACTGGATCAGGCATGCCTTACCCTGGGCCCTGTTCAATGGTGGAGTACTCGGCCTGGGTATCATGATGGGCGCGGCATGGGCTTATGAATCGCTGACCTTTGGTGGTTACTGGGCCTGGGATCCGGTGGAAAATGCTTCGCTGGTTCCATGGATGTTGATGGTAGCTGGTATTCATACCATGCTGATCTATAAGCATACCGGGCATTCCCTGAAAGCCACCTACCTGTTCATTCCACTGGCTTATTTGCTGGTTTTATATTCAACATTTCTTACCCGTACCGGCGTGCTTGGAGATACTTCTGTGCATTCATTTACCGGCGAGGGCGATTCACTGTACTGGCACCTCATTGTTATGATGCTGGTATTTTTGATATGGCCCCTGGTGCTGTTCATCAGGAACAGGAAAGAGATGCCGGATATCCGTAAGGAAGAAAGCATGAACTCACGAGAGTTCTGGATGTTCGTAGGATCATTGTTGTTCTTTGTATCTGCAGGTTATATCATCACGCTCACCTCGCTGCCATTCATCAATAAATTATTTGGAACACAGTGGGCCATTGGTAAGGATGTGGAGTATGTTTATAATCGTGTGATGATACTGGTGATTGTAGTGATCGGGATATTAACTGCCATTACACAGTATTTTAAATACAAGGATACTACCCGTAAATATTTCTGGTCAAACCTGCTTTGGCCAACCGTGGTCACTTTAGTGCTTTCGGCACTGTTGACTTTATTCGGATACATTCATTACGATAAATACGGCATTGGTTTTCTTGCCGCCATACACCTGGCCAGTTGGGCAGCGATCTATTCAGTGATCGCAAATGGCGCCTACCTGTTCAATGTATTAAAAGGAAATCTGAAAGCTGCAGGGGCTTCCATCACGCATCTTGGATTTGGATTGATGCTGGTGGGAATATTGATATCTTCCTCAAAAAAAGAACTTGTTTCGATCAACAGCACGGGTATCAATGTGGCGGGTTTGAAAGATGTAAAAGGCCAGGAAGAAAACCCCCTGGAGAATGTAACCCTGATCCAGGGCGTACCTACTCCCATGGGCAAATACGTGGTCACCTACCAGGCAGATTCTGCAGTCAAGAAGAACGACAGGGTATATTTCAAGATCAACTTCGAAGCCAAGGATACTGCTACAGGCAAAATAAAAGAGTCATTTAATATCTACCCGAATGCTTTCCTGGTGAAAGCTGAAGAAGGAATGAATCTATCTTCCAACCCTGGTGCCAGGCATTATATCACCAATGATATTTTCGTTTATATCACTTCATGGCTGAACCCTGATAAAATACAGGATACGGCATCATTCAGGAATTATTGGGTGAAGAAAGGCGATACTGTTTTTTATTCCAACGGGTATGTGTTGGTGGAAGATATCATCATGGCAAACCGGAACGATAATAAGGACCTTCCGGTGGTAGACAGTGCCTGGTTATCTGACCTGAAAGTATTTTCCAAGGATGGCCGCAGCTATGTTTCGCAGCCGGCGTATTTCGTTAAAAATTCACAACCTTCTGTTAAACTGGATACGGTAGTCACCCAGAATCTGATCCTGAATATCAACCGGGTCAGCGGCGACAAGATCGAACTTGGCCTGAAAGAATCAAATACCGTATTGCGTTACATCACCATGAAGGCTTTCAAATTCCCCTATATCAACGTGTTATGGGTGGGTACCATCATCATGTTCCTGGGCTTTTTAATAAGCATGTACCGCAGGTTCAGGGTATAGAAACTATGACGATTCCATAACCTTTTGTAACTTTCGAGTATGAGACGCAGAGAAAGACGCGGAGACGCAGAGGGCATACTGAGATTAATCAGTATGGTTGCTTTTCTGTTGTTTTTCTCTTTGACTTCTGCTGCACAATCCAAATACGGACCGAACGACACATTATTGGTTCCCATCATTGTTTACAATGGGGACACTATGACCTATCGCGAATTGGATATGGTCTATGTATTTGCGAAAATGACGCCGGAGCAGCAGGAGCGGTATAAAAAATGGACCCGTCTCAGGAATGCGGTATATGTGACCTATCCCTACGCTATCCAGGCCAGCTATATCATCAACGAGATCAACTTCAACCTTGGCAAGATCCATGGCGACAGGAAGAGAAAAGAATACATCAAGAGCAAGGAAGCGGAGTTGAAAAAGAAATTTGCCGATCCCCTCACACAACTTTCAGTATACCAGGGCAAGGTGCTCATGAAACTGATCAACCGTGAAACCAATAACAGCTGTTACCAATTGATCAAAGAATACAAGGGTGGATTTTCCGCCCGGTTCTGGCAGACGGTAGCCTGGGTTTTCGGGAGCAACCTCAAGCAAGACTATGACCCCACCACTTCCGATGCCGAGATGGAAAAGATCGTGAAGGAAGTGGCGTATATGTACGGGCGAAGTTAGAGAGTCAGAGAGTCAAAGAGCCAGAGAGTCAAAATCAGAGTTTAATACTCTAGTTCTGGCTCTCTGCCCTTCTGACTATCAGTCTCTCCGATTGATTATATTTGCCGCATGAAACTCGACATTCTTGCCATTGGTGTCCACCCTGACGATGTGGAGCTGGGCTGTTCCGGCGTATTACTCAATGAAGCCAGGAACGGTAAAGTAACGGGTATTGTAGACCTCACCCAGGGAGAACTGGGTACCAGGGGTACCATAGACACCCGTTATGCCGAAGCAGCAGCCGCGGCTGTTATACTTGGCGTCAAAATCCGCGAAAACCTCAAGTTCCGTGATGGTTTTTTCAGGAATGATGAAGAACATCAGTTACAATTGATCAGGGTGATCCGCAAGTACAGACCGGAGATCGTGATCGGCAATATCCTGGACGACAGGCATCCGGATCACGGCCGGGCCGGTCATCTTATTGCCGACGCCTGTTTTCTTTCGGGTCTGGCGAAGATCGAAACCAAGGATGATGAGGGCAGGCCCCAGGAGAAATGGAGGCCCAAATTTGTGCTGCATTATATGCAAGACTGGTATCATGAGCCAGACCTGCTGGTAGATATCAGTGATGTGTTTGAACAGCGGATGGAGTCGGTCAAAGCCTATACAACACAGTTTGGTGTTATGGACGATGACGGGGAGCCGCAAACTTATATTTCAACACCAGATTTCCTGGATAGTGTGATCGCTAGGGCCCGTATGTTGGGTAAACGCATTGGCGTGAAATATGCAGAAGGATTTATCACAGAGAAAAAGATCGGTATCAGGAATCTGGACGCGCTGGTACTGGTAGAAACATAATTAACAAGATGGCAAAAGTAAAAGTTGGTTTAGTACAGATGAGTTGCTCTTCCAGTAAAGAAGAGAACCTTGAAAAAGCAATGGCGAAAACGCGCGCCGCGGCTGCAAAAGGCGCCCAGATCGTGTGTTTGCAGGAGCTTTTCACCTCTTTGTATTTCTGTGATGTGGAAGACTATGAGAATTTCAAACTGGCTGAACCCATACCTGGTCCTTCAACAGATGCCCTGTCTAAATTGGCGGGCGAATTGGGCGTTGTGATCATTGCCTCTTTGTTTGAAAAAAGGGCCCAGGGCATCTATCATAACACTACCGCGGTGATTGATGCCGATGGCTCATACCTGGGTAAATACCGGAAGATGCATATCCCGGATGATCCCGCATACTACGAGAAATTCTATTTCACACCCGGCGACCTGGGTTATAAGGTATTCAAGACCAGGTTTGCTACGCTGGGCGTGCTGATCTGCTGGGACCAATGGTATCCTGAAGCAGCCAGGATCACATCACTGATGGGGGCTGAGATCCTATTCTATCCAACTGCTATCGGTTGGGCCACTGCACAGGATGAGGAAACCAATACGGAGCAATACAATGCCTGGCAAACCATTCAGCGCAGCCATGCTGTTGCCAATGGGCTGCATGTTGTAAGTGTGAACAGGGTGGGGTTTGAGCAGGAAGGCGCCATGAAATTCTGGGGTGGTTCGTTTATCGCCAACCCGATGGGGGCCTTAATTTACAAGGCTTCGCATGATCAGGAAGAAGTGATAGTTACGGAACTAGACCTGGCCAGAACCGATGCTACACGTACCCATTGGCCATTTTTACGGGACAGGAGGATCGACAGTTATCAGCCCATCACCAAAAGATATATAGACGGAGATTGATAAGTGGTGTAACATAATACCCATTTATCCGTATTTTAAGGCTGTAACACTGTTATAACCTTAAACCAACACTAATGGCATCATCCCTCATTGAAGCCTCACAGCCTGTTGATGCATCAACTGTACAGGCATTTTCCCCCAATTACGAACCAGGTCATTCACGAATCCAGTCTCTCGATGTGCTGAAAGGTATTGCCGTTACGGCAGGTCTCCTCGTTTCCATTTATTATTGGGGCGGATTCAGCGAAGGCATGCAAAACAATTTGATTGGCCATCCCACAGGATTGCGATACAGGATCTTTGCAGCGATTTCACTTTTACTGCAATCCAAAATGACTGCCCTGATCTCGCTCGCATTCGGGGCCGGTATTGTTTTATTTCTTGTACGGCCTCATATAGGATCCGGCACCTCCAATAACGATCTCTATGTAAGACGGAACATGTGGCTGATGTTTTTAGGCGTATTCAACGCCGTGATGTTATTGTGGCCCATGGACATCCTTTTCCATCTTGGTATCATGGGTCTTTTGTTATTTCCTTTTTCAAGAATGAGTACCAAAGGAATTCTTGTAGCTGCATTGGTGGTACTGTTGATCAATTCCGGGAAATTATACTGGTATTATCACGATGATACCAGTGCCTACAGCAAATTTGTAGTGGCAGACAGTCTTGCTAAAAAATATGGCGTCAAAGACAGTATCAATAAAAGGCAGGATAGCATTGCCAAACTTGCGTTGGCACCAACTGACAGCGTTGGCAAAAAAGCCATTGATGCAAAAAGAGACAGTTTAAGAAAGAAGGCAGGTGATACACTTACCAGGAAACAGGCGGAGGAGAAGCAGGCCTGGGAAGGCATAGCCAAGAAATATAAATGGGAGAAGAAAAACGATAGTGGCAAGATCAAAGCACTACAGACAGTAAGTTATGGGAAGAATTGGGACAGTCAGTTGAGAGAAACGCAAGGCAGGGAAGCAGCCTGGTTTTACAGAACGGGAGTCTGGGAATTTGGATCGATCATGTTGTTGGGCATGTTCCTTTTCAAATTTGGATTTTTTAACGGACGTTTCAGGGCCGACCAGTATCTGCTGCTGGGTTTGGTTGGACTAGGGCTTGGATTATTGTGCGGATGGTTCCGTTTATATTTCCTTAATGCATCGATTCTCGATTACACAAAATATGTGCAGCAACACGCGTTGCCGCATTCTATACTCTGGCCTTTTGAACGTGCCTTCATGGTGGTGGGATATGCCTCACTGGTCATGTTCTTTATCCGTAAGGGATTGCTTACCGGCCTTTTGAATCTGTTCTCTGATGTGGGAAAAATGGCTCTGAGTAATTACCTGCTGCAAAGTATAATCTGTTCTATTATTTTCTATGGTTACGGCATGGGTTATTATGGACGTATCGGTCAGTTTGGACTTTATTTCCTGGTGGTCGAGATCTTCATTGTGCAGTTGGTATTCAGCGCATTCTGGCTCAGGTATTTTCATATGGGCCCTGCAGAATGGTTATTGAAATCTTTGGTGCATAAAAAAAAGGTCCCATTCAGGAGGAAAGAACAATCGGGAGAACTGACATCATCTATCCCAACCACCATATAAACTGAACCTATGAGTACAATTACCACAGGGTTCATTGCCGGCGTGCCGGCAGAGGTTGTAGAACATGCAATTCCTAAACCAGTAGAAAAAACAGACCGCATTAAAACTGTAGACATGGTAAGGGGGGTGGCTTTGCTCGGGATACTGCTGATGAATATTCCGATCTTCAGTTTTGATGAGATCATAATTCACGATCTTTTTACTGGTCCACACGATTCAACAGATTTCAAAACCTTTGAAGTTGTACTGGCCTTTTTTGACGGAACGATGAGGGGCTTGTTTTCGATGTTATTCGGAGCAGGCATGGTATTATTTCTGATGAACAAGAAAGAGAAGCCAGGAGGTCCCAGCGTAGCTGAACTTTACTATCGGAGACTGCTTTGGTTGGTACTGTTCGGATTGATCAATGCCTACATTCTTCAATGGCCGGGTGACATTCTTTTTTACTATGGTTTGTTAGGAATGATGTTGTATCCGTTCAGGAATAGCAGTCCGAAATTACTGATCGTCATTGCCCTGGGTTTCATGTTCATATACATGGGAAAAGGGTTGTGGGGTTATTCCGATACCAGGGAGATCCGACTGAGATACACAAGTGCCATCCAGGCGGAGAAGGAAGGGAAAAAACTCACGACAAAACAGGAAGAAGATAAAGAAGCCTGGCTGAATA
This sequence comes from Chitinophagaceae bacterium, assembly GCA_035298945.1. Taxonomy (GTDB): domain Bacteria; phylum Bacteroidota; class Bacteroidia; order Chitinophagales; family Chitinophagaceae; genus Pollutibacter. The sequence goes on from DATGXN010000430.1 coordinate 6,853, forward strand.
TTGAAAAAAGACGGGAACCTGACCGCGAAAAAGCAAATGAGAATATTGCTGAAATGCGAGGCAGTTATGCTGGAATATTTTCATTCCTGGTACCTATTAACGGCCGCAATGAATTTGTATGGATGTATTACTGGGCGTTCTGGGACTGCCTGTTCATGATGTTCATGGGTATGGCATTTTATAAACTCGGATTTTTCTCAAATAGCTACAGTACCAAAACTTATTCACTGCTGCTGTTGCTGGGATATGGCATTGGTATTCCCCTGGGCTATTTCTACATGAAGGGAAATGTGGATGGATGGTATATGGGTGCCTTCCTGGATCAATATCGTGTACCACCCACCATCGTGTATGATATCAGGAGATTGTTTTTATGCATAGGTCATGTGAGCCTGCTCATGCTGATTTACAGAAGCCGCATTGTGCCCTGGCTCATGAGTGCACTGGCCAGTGTGGGTCAGATGGCATTTACTAATTATCTCATGCAGAGCATAATCTGTGCGCTATTCTTTTACGGATATGGACTCGGTTACTATCATACGTTGAAATATCACCAGATCTATTATGTCGTATTCTCCATATGGGTGTTTCAATTGATATTTTCATCCATCTGGCTGCGGTATTTCCGGTTCGGTCCGTTTGAATGGACATGGCGAACACTCACTTATTGGAAGAAACAAAAAATGTTATAGTTCAACTTATTCATATGAGTACAATATCACAAGATCAGCTCAATGAAACAGGTGCAGGTTCAGTACCACACCCTGTTGAAAAAAAAGACAGGATAAAAACCGTGGATATGGTCAGGGGATTCGCATTACTGGGAATCCTACTGATGAACATGCCCGGATTCAGTATACATGATTCGAAATTCCTTAGTATTCTCAAAGGGCCGCATGAGAATGCAGACTATAAAACCATGGTGATCATTTTTTCGTTCTTTGAAGGAACCATGAGAGGATTGTTCTCGATGTTGTTTGGGGCGGGCATGGTGTTGTTCACGATGAACAAATATGAAAAGCCTGGCGGACCGTCGGTGGCGGAGTATTATTACCGCAGGTTGTTGTGGCTGGTTTTGTTCGGCCTGTTCAATGCGTGGATACTGCAATGGGTAGGCGATATATTATATTTCTACGGACTGGCAGGCCTGCTTCTTTATGCTTTCCGGAATTCCACGCCCCGGTTGTTGATTGCGCTGAGTGTGCTTTGTATGGCGATCGGGATATACAAGCGTACTTCACAGCATAACGATATGCGCGAAATCAGGTTGAACTACGTGGAAGCTAAAAAAGCAGAAAAAGAGAAAAAGAAGCTCACTGACGAACAGACTGAAGCATTGGGCAGCTGGCCCAATATTGAAAATAATTTTAAAATGGATTCTGCCAGGTATAAGGAAGATATTGCAGAGACCAGGGGCAATTATGTCCAGGTTTTCAATCAACACTTTAATAATAATTCCAACGGTGAAATATGGGGTATGTATAACGGGGTTTGGGATTCACTGGTGATGATGCTCCTGGGTATGGCATTGTTGAAGCTTGGATTTTTTTCCAACCAATGGAGTACAAAAAGCTATGCTCTTGTTTTACTGGTTGGCTACGGCATTGGGATACCGATAGGATATTTCTATTTCAAAGGCATTGAATGGTGGATCGGTGATATTGCGAGGTATTTCGATATGTACAGCGCTCCTCATGAGAATGTGTATGATTTTAAAAGAGTATTCCTTTCTCTGGGGCATGCCAGTCTGCTGATGCTGGTCTACCGATCCGGTTTGTTGAACTGGCTGATGAAAGCGTTAGCCAATGTGGGTCAGATGGCGTTTACCAATTACCTTTCGCAAAGTATCATCTGCTCATTCATATTCTTCGGTTATGGATTTGGTTACTACGATACATTAAGATTTCACCAGATCTATTATGTGGTATTCGCGATCTGGATATTCCAGTTGATCTTCTCCAGCATCTGGCTGAGCTATTTCCGGTTCGGACCCTTTGAATGGTTATGGAGATCGCTTACGTACTGGAAGAGACAACCGATGAAAATTGATCAGCGGGAAGCGAGCTCGGGAATTTGAGGCGAGAGGCGAGGGGCATAAGGCGAGAGGCATAAGGCGAGAGGCGTGAAGCGAGAATCAAATTGCCATCTTCTCTCGCCTCTCGCCTTTCGCCTCTCGCCTCACGCCTTTCGCCTTTTCTTCGGCAATAATGTTTTAATTAACTTGCCGCCTAATTCCGGATAAATGATTCAAAACACGCCTCGTTCACTGGGTTATACATTTCCTGCAGAATTTGCTGAACATCGTGCTACCTGGCTGAGCTGGCCCCATAAAGAGGCTTCATGGCCAGGCAAAATCCATACTATCTTCCCCCGCTATGCAGAGTTTGTAAAATACCTGGCAAAGAGTGAAAAAGTTTGCATCAATATAGCCGATGAGCAAATGAAGTTGTTTGCAACGGGCCATTTGCAAAATGCAGGCGTTGATCTGTCGCAGGTAAGTTTCTACCTGCATCCTACCAATGATGCCTGGTGCCGTGATCATGGTCCTGCATTTTTGATCAACCGGGATGCCGATCAACCTAAAGTGATCGTGGATTGGAATTATAATGCCTGGGGTGGCAAATATCCTCCCTTCGACCTGGACGATGTGATCCCCACGCTGATCGGAAAGGCGTTGGATATACCCGTTTATTATCCGGGCATTATCATGGAAGGTGGTTCCGTAGACTTCAACGGTGAGGGTACACTGGTTACCTCAAAGCAATGCCTGTTGAATGAGAACCGCAACCCCCATTTGAACCAGGGTCAGATCGAAGGCTATCTCAGGGATTATTACGGAGTAGAACAGATCTTGTGGGTGGATGAAGGGATCGTGGGCGACGATACTGATGGTCATATTGACGATACGGTTCGTTTTGTGAATGCTGATACAGTGATCACGGTTGTGGAAGACAATAAGGATGATGAAAATTATGAGATCCTCCAGCAGAATTTAAGACAGCTGAAGGAAATGCGTTTGCTGAATGGCAAACAACTGAATATTGTTGAGCTTCCCATGCCTGATGAGGTGATCTGGGAAGATCAGCGTCTGCCAGCTTCTTATGGGAATTTTTATATCTGCAATAAATACGTGATCGTGCCTACTTTCCGCCAGCCAAAAGATGAGCGGGTTTGCCGGATCATACAGGATTGTTTTCCCACCCGGGAAGTGATTGGCATTGATTCAACCGATATCATCTGGGGATTGGGGAGTTTTCATTGTTTGTCTCAGCAGGAACCCACGATATAGAGAGTCAGAGAGTCAAAGAGCCAGCGAGTCAGAATTGGAGATCATTCCTCTGATTCTGACTCTCTGGCTCTTTGACTCACTGACTCTCTAAATGGCCCCGTGTTTCTTATTGCTGATAATATTTTCAACCGTCCACTCCACTCTTTGTTTTTGAATGTGTCGCCGTACGGCGCAGTCGGTTTTGCTGCAGATGGTGCAGGAGAAATCAAGACAACCATCTGTATGTATGAACATCTCCAGACTTTCACCATACTCATTTCTGATCAGCCTTGATAATTCATCCACTTCCAAATGGGCTTCATGGACATTGAGGTACCAGGGCACAGTAAGATGAGCATCGAGGTGGAGGATAGAACCGAATTTGATGATGCGCACATTATGCAGATCGATCCAGTTCACTCTTCGGTTCTGATTCAGGTAATCCACAAGTTTTTGTAATAATTCTATATCGGCCTTATCCATGATCCCTTCAATGGAAGACCTGATGATGGTGTAGCCCGTATAAATAATGAACAGGGCCATTCCCATCGCCAGGATCGCATCAAATTTTGTCCATCCTGAAAAATAGATCAGGATCAGTCCTGCTACTATTCCAACAGTGGAGTAGGTGTCTGACTGCAGATGCTTGCCACTGGCGATCAGGGCAAGGGAATTATTCTTTTTGCCTGTTTTCACACAGATGTATCCTACCAGGTAGTTAATGATGGCTGTGATCGATACCAGGATAATACCGCTATCCAGTTTTTTAAGCTCGCTGGGAGAGATCAGGCTATGGATAGACTCGTAGATGATCACTCCGCCCGCAATGGCGATCATGCTGCCTTCCACTGCGGCAGAAACGAATTCTGCTTTACCATGGCCATAAGGATGGTCTTCGTCCCGGGGTTTGGCGGCAACATACAGACTGTATAAGCTGATAAAGCCTGCCACAACATTTACGGTGCTCTCCAGTGCGTCGGTAAGAATGGCGACAGATCGGGTAAGCCACCAGGCGAGAAGTTTAATGCCAAACAGTAATACTGCAACCAGTGTAACTATGCGTTGGAGTCTTAGATTGACCTGGGCATTCTGCAATGTGGAATTTTTTTAGACTTTAACAGCAAAAATGAGTGCAATCATAATTAATCTTTTTCAACCTGGCGAGATTTACATCAAATTAATAAATTATGAAGGAGCTTAAAGAGCAGCGGCTGGCAGATATAGTTTCTGAACATCATAGTTCAGCGGCAGTTTTTGAAAAACACAAACTGGATTTTTGCTGTAAAGGGAAACGTACACTGGCCCAGGCTTGCCTGGAGCAGGAGATACCGCTCGATCATATTGAGCAGGAACTGGCAAAAGTGATCAGTAATCCCGAAACGCCCGAGCCATCGGTATTTGACCGGATGACGCCCAAACAACTCAGTGATTATATTGTGGCAAGGCACCATGTATTTGTACGGCAGGCCATACCCCAGATCGCCTATCATCTTGATAAAGTGTACAACAAGCATGGAGAGCGGTACGAGTATGTAGGCGAAGTATATTCTTTGTTCATGAAAGTTGCAGCCGAACTGGAACAGCACATGTTGAAAGAAGAAAAGATCCTTTTCCCTATGATGGAGCATGTAGACCGGATGACCGGATCCCAGTTATCAGGACCTATACATGTTATGGAAAGCGAACACGAGCAGGCCGGAGACCTCATGGCTAGGATCAGGGAACTTACCCATGATTATTCTGCCCCGGCTGATGCCTGCACCACCCATCGGTTGGTATTGGAAGAACTCAGGAGTTTTGAAGAAGACCTGCACGAGCATGTTCACCTTGAGAATCACCTGCTTTTCCCCCGGGCTGTTGCCATGACCATGAATTAATACGAACAACCGTTAGTTTTTTCTTCGATTTGGTATATTTTTGCGGCCGGTACTGACTTAGTTGGTACCGGCTCAAAATATTTAAACGATTGCCATGCATTTTCAACTAACAGAGGAACATAAAATGATCGTACAGGCGGCGCGTGATTTCGCCCGTCAGCAGTGCTTGCCAGGTGTTATAGAGCGGGATGAGCACCAGAAATTCCCTAAAGACCAGGTGATACAGCTTGCAGAACTGGGTTTTATGGGGTTGATGGTGGATCCTGCCTATGGCGGAGCGGGTATGGACACCATCAGCTATGTACTGGCGATGGAAGAGATCAGTAAGATCGATGCCAGTGTTAGTGTATGCATGAGTGTGAATAATAGCCTGGTATGCTGGGGCCTTGAAGCCTATGGTAATGAAGAGCAAAAACAGAAATACCTGGTACCCCTGGCACAGGGAAGAAAAGATGGAGAATTGTATATCGGTGCATTCCTGCTCAGTGAACCCGAGGCAGGTTCGGATGCAACCTCACAACGTACCACAGCCGAAGATAAAGGCGACTATTATCTGCTGAACGGGACCAAGAACTGGATCACTAACGGCAGCTCTGCTTCGGTGTACCTGGTGATGGCCCAAACAGATCCTTCTAAAGGAAGCAAGGGGATTACCACCTTTATCGTAGAAAAGAGCTGGCCGGGAGTAACGGTTGGGGCCAAGGAAAATAAAATGGGGATCAGGGCCAGCGATACCCATAGTATTCTTTTCAATGATGTAAAAGTTCCTAAAGAGAATATTGTAGGAGAAGTTGGATTTGGATTCACGTTTGCGATGAAAACACTTGCTGGCGGCCGGATCGGGATAGCCGCCCAGGCCCTGGGCATTGCCAGTGGGGCCTATGAACTGGCACTTGAATATTCAAAACAGAGAAAAGCTTTTGGCAAAGAGATCATGAACCACCAGGCCATCCAGTTCAAACTGGCTGATATGGCTACAAAAGTTGAGGCAGCCAGGCTACTCTGTCTTAAATCAGCCTGGGAAAAAGATAACGGTATCGACTACACGCTGTCATCTTCCATGGCAAAAGTCTATGCTTCTGAGGCCGCGATGTGGATCTCAACCGAGGCTGTACAGGTTCATGGAGGTTATGGATATGTTAAAGAATACCATGTGGAGAGGCTGATGAGAGATGCCAAGATCACCCAGATCTATGAAGGTACTTCCGAAGTTCAACGCATCGTGATCGGTCGTCAAATCCTGAAATAAATGCCTGTTCTCACAGATTCATATCAGAAAATATTGGCGGATGCGCGTCAGAAAAGAGCTACGCTGATTGCGGTTTCAAAAACCAAACCGGTATCTGATATCCAGGCTTTGTATGAATCGGGCCATCGTGACTTTGGTGAAAATTATGTGCAGGAACTGACAGAGAAACAGCCACTTCTTCCTGATGATATCCGATGGCATTTCATTGGTCATCTTCAATCCAATAAAGTCAAATACATCGCCCCCTTCGTTTACATGATCCACGGCGTGGAAAGCCTGAAATTACTGCGCGAGATCAATAAACAAGGCGCCAAATGTTCCCGGAAAATAAAATGCCTGCTGCAGGTTTTTGTGGCCAGAGAAGAAACAAAATTCGGTCTTGATGAATTGGAATTGAATGAGCTCCTCAAACAGGTGAATGAAACTGATGAAATGGAGTTTGTACAGATCTGCGGTTTAATGGCCATGGCAAGTTTTACTGACAATAAAGATCAGGTGCGAAGTGAATTCAAAACGGTGAAAAGAATGTTCGACGATGTAAAAGAAAAATTCTTTTACCACGACGATGATTTTTCCCAGATCTCGATGGGGATGAGCAGTGATTACATTATTGCCCTTGAAGAGGGAAGTACAATGATCAGGGTTGGAAGCCTCATCTTTGGAGAACGTTAACATTTTACTCCATATTTTTGCCGCCTAATTTCAATTACCCATTTAAACCAATTGCTATGAACAAATGGATCTTCGCGGCATTTTTTCTTTTCGTGTCTGTTGCCGGTTTCTCACAAGTAAGTATAGGTGCGCAAGCGGGCGGTGTTCTTTCCAGCCCTTCGATCAAGTCCACAGATCTTTTTGACCAGACCATTGATGCTAAATCCAGGTTCAGCTGGAAAGCAGGTTTTGTATTTGATATTCCTTTCGGGGAAGACGGCTGGAGATTCATGCCTGAACTGAGTTACGTGAACAAGGGCTTTGACATGGATCTGAGTACTTCATACCTGGGACAGCCGGTTGCAGTGAAAGGTCATTCAAATATCGGGTACCTTGAAATTCCGCTGAATGTTGCATACGCACTTGAAATGGGAGGTGGTAACCTGGTGATCGGTGCGGGTCCTTATGTAGCCTATGGCCTGACAGGAAAGAATAATTTCGAAGGCTCTGTAGGCGGACAGGTTGTTACAACTAACAAAGAAAATGTCGACTTTGGTTCTGATCCCGGACAGGTCAAGCCTTTTGATTATGGTGCAAATCTTTCCGTGGGCTACCTGATGAGCGGAGGACTGATGTTCAAAGCAAATTATAACCTTGGCCTTGCCAATATTTCAAATGAGGGCAATGGCAGTTCCTATAAGAATAATTATTTAGGACTCTCAGTTGTATATTTCTTCAAGAGAGCAGGGGAGTAATGTATAAACCTGATAAGTTGAGTATGTGCTGAAGACTTAAGTCTTCGGCACATTTTATTTTATCCCGATGCGGATGGATGCCGCAGGGTAATAAGTCAGATTGTTCCTGAACACACCATCAGGAAAAGCTTTTTCCATTTTGATCCCGGCACTCATTCCCATGGCGCGTCCTTTATTTTTTGAAGATGCGATGAAGAGTGGAATACTGCCCAGCATTGACAAGCCGCCTGCAGTTGCCAGAATAGCTCCGGTTCCCATGAGCGCATCATTAGAGTCATCCCAGATATCGAAATTTTCACTGAATATGATTGAGCCGGTAACAGCTGCAAGAGTTCCCACCCCGAGCATTACAAAGGCTGCTGTTTTTTGCCTTTTACTTTTTTGAAGCAGTTCGTCCCTGACAGTATATTTCGCCGTGTCAGCGACTTGTGCAATTCCGCAAACTGAAAGCAGCAGTAAGAGCATAATGGTTGGCATCTTTTTCATAAGTTGAAAATTGACAGTTATTGAACCTGATTTGTTGCTGAAAAAGTATGCCGGGCGGATCAATATTCAAGTTAACCCTGCTTGAGGAGAAATAAAATGAGTATTGTCAGTTATTGGTAAATATGCAGATATGAAAATCTGCGATCACAAGCCCGAGCTAATGTCGCAGATTAAAAATAATGAAGGTTATAATCTTATACGGGCAGTTACTGCGGGGTAATAGGAAGGGAGGGGAGTAGGCATTTTATCCGTTCTCAGTTTCTCCATCTTGAAACCCGTGCTGAGTTTCATGGCTTTCTTTTTATTGGAGACGGATGAAATGAAAAATGGGATACTGGCAACGCTGCTAATCGCACCTATCAGAAAAACCCCGGCACCGGCAGTGGTATTAACAACATCGTTGGGATCCAATGGGTTATCGCTGTTATTATTTATGACGAGGACTCCCGTGATGGTAAGTGCGGCACCTATACCGAGTAATACAAAACCAGTTGTTCTTTGGCGCTTGCTTTTATTGAGATAATCTTCCTTCAGGATCCGGGCCGCGGCCGTGTCCTTGATCTGTGAAAATGAATTAAACCAGGTAGCTGCAAATAGCAGTAAACAGGTAAGTTTTTTCATTTGATGTGTTTAGGGAGTTATGGAATGGGAAATTACATCTATTTGAACTGAGCAAAATACCCCTTTAGTGGAAGGCCGACCGTAAAAATACCGTTGCGGAAATAGCGTAGTTCTGATATTGGCCGGCTGGCCAAAATGTAGTTGTTTTATAGTCTAAATCCAATGTCTATGAACCTCATGATGTTCCTTGGGAACGATCTCATTGAGGCCATCCCTCTTGAGAAAGACAGTATCTCCGTACCGGGTTACCTGGGCAATTTCAAACGTGCCCTGAAGGAAAAATACCGGGAGGTGATCATGCAATGTCCGGAGCCTCCGGAATTCCTGGTCATAGAACCAGCAAAACAGGAGAATAAGCGAAGTCAAAAATGATCCCCAGGGATTATAGCTGTCCGGTGGTTTTTGATCTGTTTTAAAACCCGGCATTTCGCGTTAATGTTCAGAAATCACTCTTCAGGTATTTCAAAGGCGCTTATTTGCGATATAACCTGATCCATATGAAGAACCTGTTAACAGGCAGATTGGAAGTGGTTAACCCCTGATTTTTTTGTACCTTTGCCGGCTCAAATAGAAGCATGATCAGTGTTAAAAATGTGACCCTGGCCTATGGTAAAAGGGTTTTGTTCGAAGAAGTCAATATTAACTTTATTAAGGGTAATTGCTACGGCGTCATTGGAGCCAATGGTGCGGGCAAATCTACTTTTTTGAAGATATTAAGCGGGGAGATCGAGCCCAATAAGGGCAATGTAGAGATCGGTAAGGGCGAACGTATGGCGGTTCTGAAACAGAACCAGTTCCAGTTCGACGAGTTTACCGTTCTGAATACGGTACTAATGGGGCACGAGAAGATGTGGAAAGTGGCGCAGGAACGTGAGCATATTTATTCCCTGGCAGATTTTTCGGAAGAAGATGGCATCCGCGCCGGCGAACTGGAGCATGAATTCGGCGAAATGGGCGGATATACCGCGGAATCTGATGCTGCCTCATTGTTGAGCGACCTGGGTATCAAGGAAGAATATCACCAGTCGCTGATGAAAGACATTCCTTCCAACCTCAAAGTACGCGTACTGTTGGCCAATGCCCTGTTTGGCAACCCGGACATCCTGCTGCTGGATGAGCCTACCAACGGTCTGGATATAGAAACCATTTCCTGGTTGGAGAATTTCCTGGCAGATTACGAGAATATCGTTCTGGTGGTGAGCCACGACCGTCACTTCCTGGATGCGGTTTGTACCCATGTGGCGGACGTTGACCGGTCTAAGATCAGGGTATTTACGGGTAACTACACATTCTGGTATGAGTCGTCCCAGCTCATGGCCCGTCAGATCAATGACAAGAATAAGAAAACCGAAGATAAACGCCAGGCATTGATAGATTTCATTGCCCGATTCAGTGCCAATGCTTCTAAGTCAAAGCAGGCTACGGCCAGGAAAAAAGCGCTTGAAAAACTTACCATTGAAGAGATCCAGCCTTCTAACAGGAAATATCCCGGAATTATCTTTCAGCCCCTGCGTGAAGTAGGAAATCAGATCCTGAATATTGAGAACTTAAGCAAATCAGTTGATGGAAGAAAACTGTTCGACAAGATCAGTTTCAGTGTGAATAAAGGAGACAAGATCGCGATTGTAAGTCGTGACCCACTGGCTGTCACTCAATTCTTCGATATCATCAATGGCCTGGGCCAGGCAGATGG
>DATGXN010000431.1:0-10197 GCA_035298945.1 Chitinophagaceae bacterium
CGTCCCCATTCTTTTGACTGATCACTGCGGTTATACGGATGAGTTAACCAATGATGTCAGTAAAAATACTTATCAGGCAGCGAATAAGATCCAGCTTGCGGTGTATGATTCCCTGAAAGCCGCAGGGGTAAAGAATCTGTATTATCTCACCAAAAACGAGATCGGGTTGAATATTGAATCAACAGTAGACGGCATCCATCCCAATGATATTGGCATGATGCAATATGCAGAAGCATATTATAAAAAGCTCAGGAAGATCCTTAAGAAGCAGTGAGTAGTGAGCGGTGAGCAGGGCTATTTCATAATGATCTTATACACCACAGCGTTTTTCGCCGGATAGCTTGCGGAAGGCTTTATCTGCAATCCGGTTTTATCCTGCTTCCAGGCGATCTTCTCCGTACTGCCCAGCATTTCAACAGAACTGATAGTGCCGGCTGCGGCAGACAGTGTACTGATCAGTAAAGGTTTTGTTGGATTATCCATGGAGATGGCAAAAAGATCTTTTCCTTTTGTAGTGTACCTGATATCATCCGCAGTGAAAGGTTTATCCTTGGCATCGCTGAAAGATCCACCGGCAACCTGGGTAGGTCCTTCGCCAAAAATTTTCCATGGCCTGGTCCCGTATATCGCCTCACCGTTGATGCTCAGCCAATTTCCAACTTCCAGCAGAATATCCTGCTCTTCCTGGGGTATTGTTCCATCTGGACGAGGTCCGATATTCAACAACAGGTTTCCATTCTTGCTTACAATATCGATCAGATTGTTGATGATGTATTTAGCAGATTTGAAATGGTCGTTATCGATATACCCCCAGGATTTATAACCCAGTGCATCATCGGTTTGCCAGGCCGGCTCCCTGATCCCTGTCAGCTTTCCTCTTTCAATATCCAGCATGGCGGCTTTTTCGGGAAATGAAACATTCTTGTAGTTGATCACCACACCCTTGTTCCACTCAAGTCCTTTGTTGTAATAATATGATGCAAAGCTTTTGCGGAACGGTTCCATCGCGGGCTGCTCTATCCACCAGTCGAACCAGAACAACTGGGGCTGATATTTTTCCACCAGTTCAATATTCCTCATCAGCCAGTTTGCCATGAACTCGGGGGAAGGAGTTTCATTTTCTTCATGGGCTGGACCATATAGGTCGTCGTATTTGGGATCGAGTACGTCTGAGTTGAATCTTTTCCCGTGATTAAAGAAAAACCAGTGTTCGATACGGTGCGAGGAAACTCCGAAAACCAACCCGGCTTTTTTTGTTGCCGCTGCGATCTCACCCACCACATCTCTTTTCGGTCCCATTTCATAAGCATTCCAGCGCGATAGTGCTGTTTTGTACATGGCGAATCCATCGTGATGTTCAGCCACAGGCACCACATATTTCGCACCGGCTTTTTTGAACAGATCCACCCATTGTTCCGCGCTGAATTTTTCGGCCTTGAACATAGGGATAAGGTCCTTGTATCCAAACTTATCCTGGGTGCCGTAGGTTTTTACATGGTGCTTGAATACATCTGTAGATGAATCGTACATCAACCGGGGGTACCACTCACTGCCATACCCCGGAACGGAGTACACGCCCCAGTGAATAAAGATCCCGAACTTGGCATCCTTAACCCATTCCGGCAGTTTATATTTTTCAAGTGACTCCCAGGTAGCGGTGAATTTTTCCTGTGCTTGAAGAGGGGTTGAAAAAAATGACAAAACGAACAGGCAGAAGCAGATGAATATTTTCATGTTTTGGTTTTGGCTGGAACTGTTTAAATATATAAATAATTAAGCTAAGTTGTGAGCCATGAAACAAACTGATTTCCGATTTTCAGCAGTGATATTTTTCCTTATTATATGGTCCAATTTCTGTAATGGACAGGCGAAGAATGTGCTGCTGATCTACAGTGACGATCATAGTTATTCAGCATTAGGTGCTGCCGGCAACAAAGAGATCAGAACGCCAAATATTGACAAGCTCGCCAGTGAAGGGATGATGTTCCTGCAGGCCCATGTGATGGGTGGTCACCAGGGTGCGGTTTGTATTCCCAGCCGTATCATGTTGCTTACGGGCAGGTATGTGAACCGCCTGCCCCGGGACGGGGGGTTGGTGCCAGACAGTATCATCAGTCTGCCAGAAGTGCTGCGTACGAAAGGCTATACCACTTATCATACGGGCAAATGGCATAGTGATAAGATGTCGCACCATCGCATGTTCAGTGCCGGCGGTGATATATTCCTGGGCGGTATGCATTTTGATAAAGATGGTGGACAGGCGCATCCCGGGGTTTACACCTTTGATCCCAGCGGCGAATATCCAGCCTCATTAAAGAGAAATGCAGATACGTTCAGCACAACATTGTATGCAGAAAATGCGATCAAGTTTCTGAACAGTAAGGCTTCAAAAGAGAAACCATTTTTTTGCTATGTCGCCTTCACCTCTCCTCACGACCCACGCACCCCTCCTGCAGAATTTGAAAAGATGTATCCTCCTTCGTCTATATCGCTTCCTCCTAATTATATGCCTGAGCACCCGTTTGATAATGGAGACATGAATGTGAGAGACGAAAACTTATTACCCAGGCCCAGAACTGAAGAAGCGGTGCGGAAAGAAATTGCACTGTATTATGGGATGGTCACCGAAATGGATAGGCAGGTTGGCAGGATCATCAAAGCGCTGGAAGAAAACGGGCTTCGTGAAAATACCATCATCGTTTTTGCAGGAGACAATGGACTTGCAGTGGGGCAACATGGGTTGTTGGGGAAACAGAATCTGTACGAGCACAGCATTCGTGTACCCATGATCATGGCGGGGCCGGGGATACCTAAGGGGACTAAGTATAATGGATTCAATTATCTCAGTGATATTGCTCCAACGCTTTATGAATACCTGCACGTAAAAGCGCCGGTCACGGTGGAAGCTAAAAGCCTGATGCCTGTTTTTTCGGATCCTAAAAAAAAGATCAGGCCCGATATCTACAATGTGTATGGACACTGGAGCCGGAGTATAAAAACTTCCGACGGGTTCAAGCTGATCTTATACAATGTTGATGGTGTGATGCACGCCCAGCTATTCAATCTGAAAGCAGATCCCTGGGAGATGAAAGATCTGTCTGCCAATCCCAGTTATGCCGGTAAAATAGCCTCTATGCGCAAACTATTGAAAGCGGAGATGAATGCTACCTATGATGATCTGGATATCGATCTGCCCAATTGGGGACGGAAAGAAGGCCAGAAGGGAAGAGGAAGTTGAGACATCGTTTTTATGGGTACTGTATAAATGGATTATTTTACGTTACTAAATCATATATCATGAAATTCAGGATATCATTGGTCACTGCCATTTTTTTACTTGCCTCACAGTTATCATTCAGCCAAAATATAAGTTCAAAAGACCAGAAGATCATTACAGACAGTAAGAACGCGATCGAGGCGTTCAAAAAGGCAGATCCTTTGTTGAAAAATATCTTTGAATCTGCTTATGGGTATGCAGTTTTCCCTAATGTGGGGAAGGGCGGACTAGGTGTTGGAGCTGCCATGGGTAATGGAGCAGTTTATGATCATAGTGGATTGATAGGCATGACCAAACTCACCCAGGTGAATATCGGCTTTCAGGCTGGCGGCCAGGCTTACAAGGAAGTTATCTTCTTTGAAAATGAAGACGTATTGAAGAGATTCAAGGAAAACAAGTTTGAACTGGCGGCACAGGCTTCCGCAGTGCTGGCAACTGAGGGCGCCGCTGCAGCTGCAAAATATAAAAATGGCGTGATGATCTTCACCCATGTCAAGGGCGGTCTGATGTATGAAGCTTCAGTTGGAGGACAAAAGTTCAGCTTCAGGAAATTGTAATACTGGTAATCAGGATCCAAGTAAATGTAGTAGACCAGATCATCGTTTTGCAAACGCTGGTCTTGCTGCCCAGTTCTTCTTATTCAACTTACGGAATACAAGCCAGTAAAACAGGAATGCAGTGACCAGTACCTGCAATACCACAATGATCAAGAAGGGCATGGAACGGGAAAGATCGATCAGTTGGCCATCATCTGCATAATTACCGAAGCCCAATAAGGCAGGGATCCTGTACCAGTAATAGCACGATACACTCATGGCTGCAAATACCCTTACCAGGTTTTTCCCCTGCTCTTTTGATAACAGGCTCATCAGCATCATGTAAAGGCAAAGCGAAATGGAAAGCCCAAAAAGGGGCAGTTGGTAAATGGCCCAGGCTTCGGACCATGAATGCATGCCATCCACATCGGGCACATGGAACCATCCCCAAATGAATCCCGGCAATCCTCCAATGATCAGGACTCCGCTCACGGTATGAAAAATAGTTTTATCAGAAAGAGCAGGGTGCATATTGGGTGTAGAATCAGGGCAGGGCACCACACAGTTCTGGCAACTTCTGCAATGCACATTGGGAACGGTGAACAAGACATTTTCGCCATAGAGTTTTTCAACAGGGTGTATCGGGCATAGCCCTGAACACCAGGCACTTTTCCATTCATAAATGAAACCCAACCCAATTCCAATCGCAGCCATTATCATGATCATGACTGCTGTTGCCATACCGCTCCTGTTGAATACTGCATGCCTTAGGGGAACAATGGTAAACAAGGCGAGCACTGCGATCAATCCAAACAGACCTGCCTGTTGCTGCGACATTTTTTTCTGCCTGGATAAGCCCAGGTGGCGGGGTAGAAGATTTGTTGTAGCCAATGGGCAAACATTCCTCCATATGCCCAGTGCAAGTACAAAAACTGCTGGCGCTACCGGGATCAGGATGTTCCAGAATAATTTGATTCCTGTCTGTGGTAAGAAGATAAGGCAGCTGAGAATTACTGCACCTGTGAGCCATACCAATAACTGAACTATCCTCCAGGTGAGGGTAGCTTCTTCAGACAAAATTTTTCCGCTTGAAGCAGATCTGTATTGTATTTCATCAGCGCGTTCTGACCACATAATCGCGGTAAAATAACAAGCTTCCTTTTTTTTAAAAGATGATTAAAATCATCAGGCAGAAATTTGGAAGTTGGCAATTTCCCCTTTTGTCTGATCAGGGTCAGTAGACAGGTTCAAGCCAATGGCGAAATTTGCTTATGGATATTAATTTAAAATCCCACTGGAACAGGATTTACGAAGCCAAAGCTTCTCAAGAACTGACCTGGGCCGAGGAAGTACCAGCCACATCGCTGGAATTCATCCATTCTTTCGAATTAGCCAAAACTGCAAGAATTATCGATGTGGGCGGGGGCGATAGTAAACTTGTTGATCATCTTCTGCAGGAAGGATATACAAACCTGAACGTTCTGGATATATCAGAGCAGAGTCTTCAGCGCGCCAGGCAGAGACTTGGGGATAATGCCAAAAGGGTAACCTGGATCAATAGTGATATCAGGGAATTCAGATGCGACCAGCCTTTTGACCTTTGGCACGACAGGGCTGCATTTCATTTTCTAACCCATGAAGAAGATATCATGAGCTATCTCAATATGGTTCGTCATTGCGTCAAGGGATACATGATACTCGGCACTTTCTCTGCTACCGGGCCAAACAAATGCAGCGGCCTGCCAGTAAAACAATATAGTGACCTGCAACTCACTGAGCAGTTCATGGAAGGTTTCAAAAAGATCAGGTGCGTGAATGTGGACCATATCACGCCGGCCAAAGCAGTGCAGAACTTCACGTTCTGCAGTTTCAGCAGGAATGCTGCCTGAGCGGATAAAATACTCTTTAACTTTAGCGCGATTAATTGCTCATTGACGGGTTGAGCATTGGTGTTAATCATTAACTTTCGCACATGAGACATATTGCAGTACTGGCCTTTTTCTGTTGCAGTTTCTTTTATTCAGGAGCACAATCAAGATCTGCGAGCCCGAACATCGTACTGATATTCCTTGATGATCTTGGTTACGGTGATCTGGGTGTTACCGGTGCACTGGAGTATCAAACACCTAACATCGACAAGCTGGCTCACGAAGGCATGAGGTTTTCCAATTTCGAGTCTGCGCAGGCGGTTTGCAGCGCATCGCGTGCGGGGTTACTGACGGGTTGTTATCCAAACCGCGTGGGGATCGGAGGTGCTTTATTTCCATCAGACAGCATCGGGCTGAATGCTTCAGAAACCACCATCGCAGAAATGCTGAAGCAAAAAGGTTATGCTACGGCGGCGATTGGTAAATGGCACCTTGGGCATCTCAAGCCATTCCTTCCTTTGCAACAGGGATTTGATGAGTATTTTGGATTACCCTATTCAAATGACATGTGGCCCGTTAATTATGACGGTACACCGGCAAAAGAAGGTACTCCAATGGCGCGATTCCCGGTTCTTCCACTGATCAGGGGCAATGAAAAGATTTCTGAAATTAAAACCCTGGACGATCAGGCTAAGCTGACAAAAATGTATACTGATGAAGCCATCGCCTTCATCAAAAGAAATTCAAAAAAACCTTTCTTCCTGTATCTTCCCCATTCTATGCCGCATGTACCGATTGCTGCATCCGCCCAATTCAAAGGAAAGAGTAAACAGGGATTGTATGGGGATGTAGTGATGGAACTGGATTGGTCAGTGGGCGAGATCATGAAAACGTTGAAGAATGAAGGACTGGAGGATAATACTATCGTGATATTCACCAGCGATAATGGCCCCTGGCTGACATTTGGGGATCATGCCGGATCTTCGGGAGGTTTCAGAGAAGGGAAAGGAACCATATTTGAAGGCGGCCATCGTGTACCTTGTATCATGAAATGGAAGGGAAAAATTGCAGCTGGTGTAATGTGTAACAAGCTCGCGTCCTCCATTGATATCATGCCTACTATTGCCGCGATCACGGGATCAAAATTACCTGCATTGAAAATAGACGGAGTGAGTTTAGTTCCGTTGCTGGAAGGAAAAGATGTTTCACCAAGAAGATATTTTTCCTATTACTACGATGGGAACAGCCTGAAAGCAGTGCGGATGGACGATTGGAAACTGATGCTTCCCCATAATAGCCAGACCTACGAAAATATAAAAACAGGTAATGGCGGCATGAGGGGTGAAGCCAAATATGATCTGAAGGTTCCTCTTGCTTTGTATGATCTGCGCAGGGATCCGGGAGAAAGATATGATGTGAAAGATCTTTATCCCGAGATCACAGCTGCTTTGTTAAAGCAGGCGGATGAAGTGAGGGAAGACCTGGGTGATAATATCACAAAAGTGCAGGGTAAGAACAGGAGGCCTGCAGGAAGGTTATGATCTCTGCTTGAGATCAGTGGCCCAGATGCGATAGATATAGACTTCGTTATTGTTGTAAATTGATACGAAATCTTTTTTCATGCCAACCTTGATGGCCACGTGTTGAGAGGGAAGGTTATTTACGGTGATGATCGATATCAATGAATCTGCAAACTCATTTTCAAATGCATAGTCCCGGCATTTGATCGCAGCTTCCGTAGCAAACCCCTTATTACGGAATTGTGGCAATAATGAATATCCGATCTCGAGTTCTGTTTTTTCCTCCACAGTTTGAACCAATAGGCCACAATATCCAACCAGCAATCCGCTTTGTTTTTCAATAAGGGCATTCATGCCGCCCAGGTTGTTCTCGTATCTCCAGAATTGTTTTTTATACCAGGCGCTGCATTCAGCTTCCGGTTCTTCGCGCGGTCCCTCCCAGTACCTGAAGGAATCAGGATCCTGGTGGAATGGCAACCACTGTTCGAATTGATCATTACTGACCTTTTTGAACAATAGCCTTTGAGATTCTTCGCCTTCCAGGAGGTATTTCATTGTATTTTATATGTGCGAAAACTGACTGCTGATATTTTACCTGACCTGATCCGGCATGGCTTCATCTGCCAGGTACAGGATGGATTCGTAATTGGCTTTCACGGCCTCAGACATCGCCATCTCACAGGTTTTTGTGGAAGAATAATACGCATCGTAGTTCCTCCGGGATACTTCTTTGGCTTCAGGGTCTGTGGCTGACGCGGTGAGTTCCGGGAACAGGAATCCACGATCGCCTGCCATACCACAACATCCTGCATTCACGGGAACAGTCACGTCTTCTGCAAAATGTTGCGCCACCCTGAGGAATTTCTCTTCCGTTTTCATTTTCTGCAAAGAGCAGACGGGATGCAGTACAATGCTTTTCTGCATTTTTTTTACGTTTGCCCTGGGCATCACCATATCGTGCAAAAATTCAACCGCATCCAGGATCTTCAGTTGATCATATCGTTGGCTGTTGACCTTGTCAAGCACCGGCCGGATATGATGCAGGGTATATGCGCAAGAACTAACGTCAATGACTACTGGCAATTTCCCTCCGTTGCTGCTGGTCCATAACTGATCAACGATCTTATTCGCCGTATATCTGTATGCATCATTGAATCCTTTGGAGGCATAGATCTGGCTGCAGCAGGAACCTGCGGCATCTTTCATTATTGTGAGGGGTATCCCCGACTTCCTGCATACACTAACGAAAGTTTCCATCAAATTCTTCGTTTTTCCCTCATAACTCCCCAGTGTTCTGCTGATGCAGGATGGGAAATACACTACTCCCTCCAAGGGACGCTGGTCCAAGGGAGGCTGGTCCAAGGGACGTCCCTTGGAGGGAGGCCGCTTGGAGGGAGAGGAAGTCAGAACAGAAAGATCGGGCGGGTAATGGAGTTGATCGGACCAAAGCGGCATCTCGGGAATGAACCGTTTCAGGAACCTGGTGAATCCCGGCATGGTGTTTTTCCCGAACATATTGTTGAACGTCACGCCCGTTTTTAATGCCATTCTTACCAACCATTCCGTTGTTTTGAAATGCCTGGCAACAGAGAGCGCGATCTTATTGGCCAGCGGTGAATGGTTTTCACGCCTCAGTCTTTTGACCAGGTCGCCCGTATTGATATCAACAGGACAAGCCGTTGCGCAGAGTCCGTCTACCGCACAGGTGTCAAGTACATCATACTGGTATTCTTTCAGCAGGTGTTCGTAATCTGTTTTGTTGCCGGCCAGTTCCATACTTTTTAAAACCCTGCGGATCACAATCCGCCTGCGTGGTGTGGTAGTGATATTGCGACTCGGGCACTTATGTTCGCAGTACCCACATTCAATGCAACGATCCACTTCCTCTTCCACCGGGGGTAATTCCTTGAGATTTTTTATGTGGGCATTCGCATCGTCATTGACGATCACGCCAGGATTCAATAAACTCCCCGGATCAACGGCCCGTTTGATCTTTCGGATGATGGCATAAGCTTCGCCACCCCATTCGGTTTCTACAAACGGAGCCATGTTTCGCCCTGTGCCGTGTTCTGCTTTCAACGTGCCGTCGTACTTCTCCACCACCAGGCTCACTACAGCGCGCATGAATTTATCATACCGGTCCACTTCTTCTTCTGTGTTCAGTGACTGGGTGACCACAAAATGTATGTTGCCATCTTTGGCGTGGCCAAAAATGATCGCGTTGTAGTAGCCATATTTTTTAAACAACTCCTGCAACTCGAGAATGCCTGCTCCAAGTTTTTCAACCGGGAAGGCAATATCCTCCAGGATCACCGTAGTCCCACTGGCCCTTACAGCACCCACTGCGGGGAATAATCCTTTTCGCACTTTCCAGAGGAAATCCTGTTCCTTAGGATCAGTAGTGAAATCAGGAGCGTTGATCAGGGCGATCTCTGATGAAGAAGAGAGAAAATTATTAACCCTTTCCTCAAGCTTCGCTGAACTGTCTTCCTGGAATTCTATTAATAATGCCGCTGCTGATTCGGGAAGTGTTTTCACAATGGCAGGCATGCCCTTAAGATCTTC
This sequence comes from Chitinophagaceae bacterium, assembly GCA_035298945.1. GTDB lineage: Bacteria > Bacteroidota > Bacteroidia > Chitinophagales > Chitinophagaceae > Pollutibacter. Next base: position 9,767 of record DATGXN010000431.1, read on the forward strand.
AACTGCATGGAGTGAGGCCCTGTCCATGAGTTCAACCATCATAGCACCGGCATTGGTCAGCGGCACAATGGCCTCGCACGCATCGAAGATGGTGGGGAAGTATAAAAGGGCAGTGGATTTGTAAGGGTAGTCAGGCACTGTTTCCATCACTGCCTCGGAAATGAATGCCAGCGTGCCTTCGGCGCCAATCAGGAGATGCGCCAGGATATCCAGCGGATGTTCATGATCAATGAAAGCATTCAGGGAGTAACCGACTATATTTTTAGTAAGATATTTCTGCCTGATCCTTTGGAATAAGGAAGTATTGGTCTGGATCTGATGCCTGATCTCCTGGAGGCTTTTGAATAATTCACCACACTCAGATTCGAACCGGGAATAGTCGGCTGGGTTTTCGGTGCTGAAGCTGTTTCCGTCAGGAAGGATGAACCTGA
>DATGXN010000432.1:0-7942 GCA_035298945.1 Chitinophagaceae bacterium
AAAAAGGTCAGACTTACATGATCCGTTCCCTTGTATTTTTCGGCAAATGCCAGTCCTGCACCTGTTCCGATCTGTGCACCAACGATTCCGTGTCCGCCAAAAAACCTCTCTTTTACACCGAAAAAGTGCATGGATCCGCCCTTTCCCTTCGAACATCCGGTAGCCTTACCATAGAGTTCAGCCATACAAGCCCTGGCGGTAATGCCTTTGGCAATGGCCAGTCCATGGTCGCGGTAAGCGGTAATGAAGGTATCTTCTGGTTTTGTAGCGGTCATGCAACCAGCAGCCAGTGCTTCCTGCCCGATATAAAGATGGCAGAAACCCCTGATCTTCTGCATACCGTAAAGCTGACCTGCTTTCTCCTCGAAACGGCGAAGCAGCAGCATCAATTCATACCAGTATAAATAAGTCTCTTTACTGAATTTTGTCGCAACGGCGTTGGTAGTACCCACTTTGGCAATTTTGAGCGGCAAATATATGTGAAAAGAAGGAAAATTCATTGTAAATAAGCAGTAAGCGGTGAGCAGTAAGCAGTGAGCAGGAAAACTCTGCTTACTGCTAACTGCTTACTGCTTTTTTTTACATTTGCCCCCCATGAGCCTGCTTCACCTCAATTCCCTCTTTCTTACCCAATTCAAAAATTACGATTCCCGGAGTTTTGAGTTTTCAGAACGAATTGTGGGTTTTTGCGGGCCAAACGGAGCAGGCAAAACCAACCTCCTGGACGCTATTTACTATCTCTGCCTGACCCGGTCTTATTTCGGGAAATCGGATCCCGGAAATATCAGTTTCGGCAAAACCGGGTTCAGGATCGAAGGACGTTTTACCCGGCAGACTCAACCTTTTACGGCCGTATGCATCCTCAGGGAAACCGGTAAAAAGGAAATGCAGCTGAATGGCGAGGTCTATGCCAAATTTTCGCAACACGTGGGAAAATTCCCCGTTGTGGTGGTGGCACCGGACGATGTTACCCTGGTGGCGGGGGGATCCGAGGAAAGACGAAAACTCCTGGATACCATCATCTCCCAACTCGATCCGGAATACCTGCAACAACTGATCCAGTATACCAAGGTTCTTCAACAAAGAAACAGCCTGTTGAAACAATTCTCTGAATCAGGAAGAATGGATCAGGCGCTCCTCGCCGTACTCGACGATCAGCTCATTGTTCCGGGCGAATTTATTTTTTCTCAAAGGAAGAGTTTCCTGCAATCCTATCTCCCCGAAGTGGTGAAAATGTATAAGATGATCGCAGGCGTGGAAGAAGGTCTTAATCTGTTATACCAGAGTCAGCTGCTCGAATATTCTTTTCCTGATCTGCTGATGAAGAACCGTGATAAGGATTTTTTTGCGCAGCGTACTACCGGTGGAATACACCGTGACGAACTGGATATACGTTTAGGTGACCAGCCGCTACGACAGATCGCTTCCCAAGGCCAGCGGAAGAGTCTTTTATTTGCACTCAAACTCGCAGAGTTCAATGTACTCAGGCAACATAAAGGTTTTGAACCCATCCTGCTGCTGGATGATGTGTTTGAAAAACTTGATGAGAACCGTATGCACAATTTACTGTCCTGGGCGTGTATCGATAACCGTGGTCAGGTATTTCTCACAGACACACATTGCAGCAGGCTGCATGCTGCGCTGGAAAAATTAAATACCGGCTTCCAGGTTGAATCGCTGTTGTAATGAACTATTTTTGACTTCCTCTATGGGTGAATATTCTTTATCTCAGGCTCTGCAACAATTCCTTAAACAAAGCAGGTTGAAAGGAAATATTCAGGCATTGCAGATCGAAGCCGTATGGGAAGAACTGATGGGAAAGACCATCGCAAAATATACTGACCAAATCCAGATCATCAACCAGACCCTCTTTATTACTACATCGGTAGCTCCTTTGAAAAATGAGCTGATGTTCCAAAAAGAAAAGATCATTCAGCGGGTGAACGAAGCACTCGGTGAACGCGTGATCAAAGACGTTGTGATCAAGTAATTATGAATGCAGGTAATTCTGCAGATGCTCGATGGTATCTTTCTGGGCGAGCATGGTTTCTTTTACCACATCAATAATGGAAACAATTCCGATATAATCCTCGTTCTCGAAAACGGGCAGATACCTGATGTTATGATTGGTCATGATCTCCATGCATTCATCCAGGCTATGTCCGGGTGAAACGTGCGGAAGATACTCACTCATGATCTCACCCACCTGCAATTCAGCGGAGGACTTACCATGCAGAATTACTTTACGGGCATAATCCCTTTCGGTAAACAGGCCGCAATATCTATCGTTGTCCATCACAACCACAGAGCCGATGTTTTTTTCGGCCATTAGTTTCAGGGCGTCAAGTACAAATGCATCAGGTGCTACCGTGATGTTATGAAGGCCTTTTCTTTTGAAAATATCCGCTACGGTTTTCATGCAGTAAAAATTTGGTCACTATCTGAAAATAGTGAATTTAACGCAAAAGAAAAAATCAATCAGGAGAGCTTAACCCTGGGATCTATCATGCTGTACATCAGGTCTGCAATGATATTCATGATCACAAATAGTGAAGCCGTCAGGAGTACAGATCCCATAACCACAGGATAGTCGAGTTTTTCCAGTGCGTCCACCGTGATCTTTCCTATCCCCTTCCATCCAAAAATATATTCAATGAAGAATGCACCTGCGAGTAATTCGGCAAACCAGCCTGTAATGGCCGTGATCACGGGGTTGATGGCATTGCGAAGTGCATGGCCAAATACCACCCTGCTTTTGCTTAAACCTTTTGCATACGCGGTTCTGATATAATCCTGCCCCAGCACATCCAGCATGGAACTCCTGGTGAGCTGGGTGATGATGGCCAGCGGCCGGATTCCCAGCGTTAGTGCGGGAAGAATAAGATTTTCCAACTGTAGTTCCCGGCCCCGGAATGGATCGGTATCAAACAGGCTGCCCGTCATATGGAGGCCGGTATACTCACTCCATACAAATCCAAACACCCAGGCGATCAGTATTCCCATGAAAAATGAAGGAGCTGAAATGCCTATTACCGAACTGAAAATGGCCGTGCTGTCCATCCAGGTCCCTTTTTTTACTGCGGCCAATATGCCCAGCAAGATCCCTACAATGGTAGCAAATGCCATGGCGGCCAGGGCCAGTAATAAGGTACCAGGCAAGGCATCGGCCAGCACCTCCAGCACTTCCCTTTTGGTTTGATAAGACCTGCGGAGATAAGGGATCTTGACACCAAATTTTGTATCGCCGCCAATGAAAAGGCCCCTGAGTTTTTTTTCTTCGATCTCAGTGGCACTATGAATGGCAACAGGAGAAATATCCCGGAGATAATAGAAAAACTGCTTGTATTTGGGTTGATCCAGGTATAATTCCTTCCTGATATTCTGTAAGGTGGCAGCATCGCCGGTTTGTCCCAGCACGAGCCGCGCCGGATCACCAAAACCCTGGAAAAGAAAGAATACGATCACTACCACACCGAACATCACGAGAATGCCGTAAAGGATCTTTCTGGTCAGGAAGGAGATCAATCTTTTCTTTTTAAGATATCATATACTTTGTCAGCATCAGATAAAGCCCATTTGTCAACAATGGTTCCATTGTCAAGCAGGTACAATGTGGGGTCAACCCTGGCTGCAGTTTTAATGGCAACAAAATCACTCTTCATCACAGGCGCTTTGATGTTGGCCCTGAACTGATCTGCAACGGAGGTGGAAATGATGAATGGAATTCCATTTTTCCCGGCGGCAGACTGGATGGCTTTTATATCATCTGTCCAGGCTGCATCCCAGGTTTTAGCGAACAGGATCAGTAGCTGGCCTTTTTGCGTCAGTATAGATTCTGTGGTATCAATATTATTCTCGTTAACCAATACAAAATCCTTGATCGGAGGTTCTGCATTTCCTTTTCTTACCACTTTATCATAGCGGTTCACAAACTGGTAGGCAGAATCGTTAAAATCTGCGGGGAAATGATCCGAATCAAACTCAACATCCTTCCCATCTTTCTTATATACGAAGGTGATCACCGTGCTGTCTGGAATTGCACCCGCAGGTATCTGTCTTTTTTCAAGAATATTGGCACCTTGTTTATAAGGAAGACAGTCAACGATTGGAAGATGTTTGAGCACCCAGAACTGCAGTCCAAATGAAAACAGCGTGGCTGCGATCATACTGTAGAAAGCCGCCTTATTACTTAACGCACTGCTGATCTGGTTCCGATAGATGAATAAGAATACGATAAGTATAGTGAGGGCGATATCTTTCATGAACGATTCCATGGAGCTGAGCTTGAAGCAATCGCCAAAGCATCCACACTCCCTGATCTCACCTGAAAATGCTGCGTAAGCAGTGAGGAAAGTAAAGAAGATGATGAGCAACAGCAGTAGCCAGCTGAAGAGTTTAAATCTCCATCCAATGATCACTGCAACACCTGCTATGATCTCAAAAGCGATCATGGTCACTGAGAGGAATAAAGAGAGATCGTTCAGGAATGGCATATGCCAGACCTCGAAAAATTCCTGCATCTTATAACTCAGGCCCATAGGGTCATTGGCCTTGACAAGGCCGGAGAAAATGAACAGGATGCCAACAATATAACGGGTAACAGTAAGCGCAGTTTTCATATCAGTGTTTTCCTTCTTCAATTAATATTAGTGCAAATACGGCATAGTTGATAATGTCTGTAAAGTTTGCATCTATGCCTTCGCTGATCAGGGTTTTGCCTTCATTCTGCAGGATCTGCCTTACCCTGAGTAATTTCATGAGGATAAGATCCACAAAGCTTTCCTGGCTCATATCCCTCCAGGCTTCCCCGTAATCATGATTTTTATCAGCCATGATCCTTTTGGCAAAAGCGGCTTTATCATCATAGAGTCGCTCTACGGTTGCCACATCCAGGTCGTCCATCGACACACTGTCCATTTCGATCTGGATCAGGCCTATGATCCCGTAATTGATGATGCCCTTGAATTCGGAGCCAATATCGTCCCCCACTTTCTGAACCTGTTTCTCCTGGATGGTTCTGATCCTCTGGGCCTTGATGAATATCTGATCAGTCACTGAGATCAGCCTTAACACCCTCCACGAGGTTCCGTAATCGCGGGTTTTCTTGATGAATATGTCTTTACAGCTCTTTATGACCTCGTCGTATTGCCAATCTGTGTTTATCGTATTTTGCATGAGCATATGGATAAGGTCAAAAATAGTTTAAAGCGGCCAATTGACACATTGAATTGCAGGGGCAGGATACTGACTGTGGATAAACCACTGGTAATGGGCATTTTGAATGTTACGCCGGATTCTTTTTACACTGGCAGTATGGCTTCGGAACTGGAGGAATATGTGGCCCGGGCAGGACAGATGCTGGCGGATGGCGCGGCGATCATTGATATTGGAGGACAAAGCACCAGGCCTGGAAGTGGACGAATTGAGGCAGATGAAGAATCAGGTCGTGTATTGCCGGTGATCAAAGCCATAGTCAGGGCATATCCTGATGTTTTTATATCCGTTGATACCTATCATCACAGGGTAGCTGCGGCTGCAGTGGAGGCCGGGGCATGTATGATCAATGATATCAGTGCCGGGGAACTGGATCCATTGATGATCCAGACCGTAGCGTCATTGAACGTGCCCTACATCATTATGCATATGAAGGGCGATCCAGGGAATATGCAGGATTTGGCGGTTTATACTGACCTGACCCGGGAAGTGATGGACTATTTTATAGCAAAAATCGATGCCTGCCGTAAAGCAGGGATAAAGGATATCATTATTGATCCCGGTTTTGGATTTGCGAAAACCATCGACCACAATTTTCAATTGCTCAGGGAGATGGATCTTCTTCAAATCCTTGATCTTCCTGTACTGGCAGGTCTGTCCCGCAAGTCAACCATCTATAAAACGCTGGGGACCGATGCCATTCATGCATTAAATGGCACCACAGTATTAAACACAATTGCACTACTTAATGGCGCAAGTATATTGAGAGTACATGATGTGAAAGAAGCCATTGAAGCTGTCACGTTGGTCCAAAAATACCTGAATTAGATAGTCAGATAGGCAGATAAAAAGATAGAGAGCCTCTCGGTAAATTCTTACACTGAGAATGCTCTCTATCTCCCTATCTTTCTATCTCTCTATCTAAGTCTAGTTTCCTTGTGGCGGCATCATCATCTGCTGCTGCTGAGGTGCATCTTTCACATCAACGATCTCGATGTCGAAGATCAGGTTCTCGTTAGGCTTAATGGCAGGAGGTGAACCCTGGGGTCCATATGCCATTGATGACGGAATGAACAGTCTTCCTTTACCACCTTTATTGAAAGCAGTAACGCCTTCCATCATGCCTGCAATTGAGCCACCCTGGCCCACTACAAATGAGAATGGCTCCATCGGATGTCTCTGGAATTGCTTGGTACTGTCAGTATTGGAATCGAAATATTTTCCTTCGAAAGTGTAACCTGAATAGTTAACCGAAACCATCTTACCATTTACCACTGGCTCACCAGCGCCTTTATCAAGCACTTCCACATATACGTTCTTCAGCTTGTCAGCCTTGATATTTTTGTTCTTCAGGTAGGTCTCGATCACAGCCATTTCCTTGTTGCGGTATTTCTGGATCTCACCTTCATAATCAGCCATTACGCTGTCACGTGAAGTGAATACACCAAATACTTTAAGGGTGGTTTTGATCTTGCCGCCTTTCTTCATGTAAGGAGGCATGTTCATTGGGTTTCCTTTGGCCAGTGAATCGTAGTACTGGATGGTTACCGCACTGTCACCCACCTTCATAAGGGGAAGGATCTCAGAAAAATCATGAGGCCTGCCCACACTGTCCACCATATCATATCCGGGGATAAGATTGTAAGATTCATTGATCACTGAATCGTTATAAGTGATACGATAATTGAATTTTACGATATCACCTGCTTTCAGTTTGGCACCCTTGCCCTGGTCGAAGATCTTATACTCCATACCGGTCTTGGTTTTTTCAAAACCAACATTGGTACATGCCACTCCCATCATAACAACAGGCATAAGGGCTACCAATAATTTACTGCTTAGTTTCATTGTTTATTTTTATTGTAATTGAGATGCAACTTCTTTAAGGGCCAGTTTGAACTTCTTCACGTTCTCTTCTATATTCTCACTGCTTCTTCCACCTGAGGCATTGTAATGTCCTCCCCCTTCAAAATATGTACGGGCGAAACTGTTGGAATCAAAATCGCCTTTGCTGCGGAAACTCCATTTCCTTTCTTCGTCGCGGTCCACCAGCAGTGCTGCCAGTTTGATCCCCTGGATCGACAAAGGATAATTCACCAGGCCTTCGGTATCACCGGTACGTATATTATACCGGAGGATATCTGCTTTGGGTATGGCGATCAGGGCCGTATTGTATTCATACAGTATTTCCATCCTGTTGCAAAGTACATGGCCTATGAATCTCAACCTGTTTTCAAGGAAATTATCATAAATGGCTTCATGGACCCTGGAATGGTCAAAACCAGTCAATTTGAGCGTAGCCACCATTTCATGCACACTGGCGGTGGTTACCGGGAACCGGAAAGATCCCGTATCGGCCATTACCCCGGCATAAAGACACTCAGAAATGGGAATATCGATCAGGCTTTTATGCCCGGAATTGACGATGAATTCGTAGATCAGCTCGGCGGTGGAGCTTTTGGGAATCACGCTGATCCCATAACTAAAGGCACTGGTATGGGGTTCTTCATGATGGTCGATCAGCACTTTGACGCATTTCATGCTTTCCAGCTTGGGGGCCATCCAGCGTGTACGGTAAAAAGCGTTGAAATCCAGGCAGAACAGCCATTCTGCCTTATCCAGCACGGCATCGGCTTTTTCCCTGGAGGCCTCATAATCGATCACATCTTTGGCGCCTGGCATCCATTTGAGGAAGTCGGCCCAGTTAGTGGGCGATATCACAGTCACC
>DATGXN010000433.1:0-2945 GCA_035298945.1 Chitinophagaceae bacterium
GTCAATGACCCCACGGTGAAAACCTGGAGTATCCGTTGCTTCGCCAATGATAAGACCCAGCAAGCGCTTACAGCAAAGAAAAAACCCCACACGCCTTATATATTTGATCTGCAGGTGAATACGAATTACCCTGGATTCCCCGCTGTTTCTTATTCACCATTTTCTCCTGTTCCTGCCTATGCTAATTTGAATAAGAAGATGATCACTTCTTCAAGAGTGGTGTTTGGCCTGTTCAAGATATGGGTCAATCCCCCTGCTCCGGGCACGAAGTTATCTTACTCACCGCTTCCTTTGGGATCTGTGATGATGCAGGTAGGTGAAGAAGACAAGAATGAGAACGGGATGCACAAACAGTTGAAAAAAGTTTTTAAAGCCAATACCCCGGCTGTAGGTGTTCTCCTCTACGAATCAGAGCCAGCGGCTTCTTCAGGTCATACTCAGTTAGCATAATCATCCTGCCTAATAAGAATCATATGGTTTTGCATAGAAATACATTTCTGAACCTGTCGTCGGAACTGACAGGATATTCACCCATTGAACTGGAAGGTACCGGGTTGGTTGATCTTTATTTCGATCTTGTATGTAAGGATCTGGGAAATGATGTTCCAGGCATTTTGTTCACTACGGCAGAGAAGGTATTGAAACTAACTGGCGAAGCACGTGCTCATGCCATGAGTGTAGAGATCACGGCTTCAACATTACTTTGGCCTGTTTGCCAGTCACTGGTCACGCTTTGGTACATGGGTCAGTGGACGCGCATGTCTGCTTTCTGGTATCAGTATGTGGCAGGTTTCCCGGCGCCACCGAGCAGCCCTGTTCCAAACATTGCGCCAGGCGGAACGTTTGTTCCCTCTGCAGATGCCTACACAGAACAACTCAGCTATAGGGCTGCCGGCGCACATCCCCCGGGCGCGCATCCAACTGGATTTGGCGGGTGGGGCCTGGTTCCCGTCTTTGGCGATTTCATAACTGATAAAAAGAAGTCATGAGCAGACATTACGACGCTGTAATAGTAGGAGGCGGGGTTGTTGGCGCACTGGTTGCAAAAATACTTTCTGAAGCAGGGAAAAATGTACTCATCCTTGAAGCAGGGATTAAAAACGCCATGGATCCGTCCACCTATCAACAATACCTTAAAAGTTTTTACACCGAAGGTGGAGTCAGAGGCATGCCCAATGGCCCTTATCCCTGGAATGCATCGGCACCTTCCCCGGCAATTCCCAGTATGCCAGTTGGCACATCACCCTATTACCAGTATGGAACGCAAATGCATTTCATGAGTGATTATCTGAGAATGTTAGGGGGAACAACACTTCACTGGCAGGGGACCTCTTTGCGTTTAGTACCGAACGATTTCAAGATGAAATCCGTCTATAACAAAGGGTTCGACTGGCCCATTACTTATGATGACCTGGAGCCGGCTTACCGGCGCGCTGAATATGAACTGGGTGTATCAGCTGATGTGGAAGATCAACTTCAACTCAAGTTTGCAGGATGGTATCCTGAGGGATATGTATACCCCATGCATAAAATGCCTCCCAGTCAGGTGGATATTTTTTTCAAAGAAGCTTTGCATAAACGCACCGTGAAATTGCAGGGGAAAACCTATCCGCTCACCGTGGTGGGTATCCCGGTAGCACGCAATTCCACACCGAATAAAAAATACAATTTCGGCGATGGTTATCAGCCAAGTTCTGCCATTGCAGACCGGGATAAAGGTTTGCGATGCCAGGGTAATTCATCTTGTCTGCCCATTTGCCCGGTACAAGCCAAGTACAGCGCGCTCAGAACAATCAATGACCTGGTGAAAAAAGGGCGGGTCGAAGTTCAAACACAGTCTGTAGCGTCCAGGCTTGTTATTGACAAAGATTCAGGAAAGATCTCAGAACTGGAGTACAAGCGATATGATGAACCAGGCTCAGCAAATTATAAGCTTGAAACAGTAAAAGGAACCTTGATCGTTCTTGCAGCCAATGCCATTGAGAATGCCACACTGCTGTTAGCTTCTGGTGCTGCCAGGACCAGTAAGCAAGTGGGAAAAAATTTGATGGACCACCCTTATCTCTATGCATGGGGATATTCATCGCAGAGAGTTTATCCATTCAGGGGGCCGGATACTACAAGCGGCATGGAATCTTTACGGGACGGAGACTTCAGGAAGTTTCATGCATCTTTTCGTGCCAGTCTTTCCAACTGGGGATGGAGTGGAGAACCCGGCACACAGATAGCATCCCTGCTCAGTCAAAGAGTATATGGCAAAGATCTGAGAAACACGCTGGCAGACAGGATGACGCGCATGGTGAAGATCGGTTTCATGTTTGAACAATTGCCAACAGAGCAAAACTACGTTACGATAGATCCGAATTACAAAGATGCGCTGGGTAATTTCAAACCAGTGTTTTCATATCATTACGACGATTATACATTAAAGGGAATCGAAGAAGCCATATATAATGTTTGGCCAACCATTACTGAGTATGCAGGTATCGAAAACCATACCAGTTATCCTCCAGGCCCAACAGGTGCTAACCAGTCTGTACCATTTAATGGCAGGAATTACAATATCATGGGCTCCGGTCATATTGTTGGAACACATAAAATGGGAAATAAGAAATCCGATTCTGTGACTGATACCAATATGAAAGCCTGGGACCATTCAAATCTTTATATTGTTGGTGCAGGCAGCCAGGTAACCATTGGCACAGCTAATCCAACACTTACAGCAGCTGCGCTATCCGTAAGGGCAGCCGAAGCCATGTTAAAGGATCTATTATGAGCTCAACCAAAACCGATAAGAAATTAGAAGCGGGACTTAAAAAACTGCGCACCTGGCTCCAGGAGGCATTAGAAGTGGAGCACGCTACGATCCCGCCTTATTTTACAGCCTGGCTTTCGATCATGGATGGCGCAAACCAGGAAGCAAGAGACATTATAAAGAGTGTGAT
>DATGXN010000434.1:0-5184 GCA_035298945.1 Chitinophagaceae bacterium
AATTGGGTGTATTAAAATCAGTCACAGCATGATCAGAATAACAGCAGTATTAATCTCGACCCTTGTTTTTTTCTCTTGTACCATCAATAATGTTAAGCATGCCGACGATCTGAAAAAGTATTTCGATGAGTTCAATGTAGAGGGAACTTTTGCGATGTACGATAACAGCCGGGGCCAGCATACTATTTACAATCTTGAGAGAGATACAGTGGCTTACAGCCCTGCCTCCACCTTTAAGATCGTGAATGCACTGGTAGCTCTCCAAACCGGGAGGATAACATCTGACAGCAGCCTGATCAAGTGGGATGGCATTACACGCGAAAGGCCTGAATGGAACCAGGACCTCAGTCTTTATCATGCTTTCAGGGTGTCAGCAGTGCCGCATTTTCAATCCATTGCACGATCGATCGGCCGGGATACCATGCAGAGATGGCTGGACAGTCTTCGTTATGGGAACATGAAGATCGGGCCGCATATAGATTCTTTCTGGCTGGATAATTCGCTGAAGGTGTCCAATGATGCCCAGGTCTGGCTGGCTAAGCTGCTGTATTTCAGGCAGCTTCCGGTTCGCCAGAGTGTGCAGGAGGAGGTGAAGAAAATGATGATCCAGGAAAATAACACGGTCTATCAACTGGCTTATAAAACGGGCTGGGGCGCAACGCCTGAAGGCCATGAGCTAGGCTGGGTAGTAGGCTGGATCGAAGAGAACCGGCACGTGTATTTCTTCTCCATGAATTTCGAATCGCCTGACCACCAGATCGATATGGCCAACGTGCGAAAGAAGCTCCTGACGAAGATCCTGACGCATATCGGATTCTTCCAGGGAAAAATGTAATTAGTGTGTTGGCTCTAACTCGCTTATCTTGTGCATTCTCCGGCTTACACACTAACCGGCCAACACACTAAATTTGGGAAATAGCACAATTATTGCGTAGATAACCCCAATGCTGAGATTCGAACAAGATATTTTTCTCTTTGCGCTTGTGTTTGCGCCAGTTATCATTGCCATGTACATCGCAGTGGTGAAGTGGAAGGCAAATACCGTTGCCCGCATTGGCGATAAAAAACTGGTAGAACGGCTGATCCAGGGATATTCCCATAGCAGATTTCGTTTCAAATTCATTTTAGTGTTGCTGGCCTTCGTACTCACGGCCATGGGTGTATCCAATCTCCAGTATCCCAAACAGATGGAGCAGGTGAACCGGCAGGGTATCGATGTAATGATCGCGCTGGACGTGAGTAAAAGCATGCTGGCCCAGGATGTGCAGCCCGACAGGCTTCAAAGAGCCCGGTTGCTGGTGACCCGGTTGATCGACAGGTTGCAGAACGACAGGGTGGGGCTGGTACTGTTTGCCGGAAGAGCCTACCTGCAGATGCCCCTGACTTCTGACCACAGCGCAGCAAAAATGTATGTGAATACGGCATCGACACAATCTGTGCCTACGCAGGGCACGGTGATCGCAGAGGCATTGACCACCTGTAACAATGCATTTGATGAAAAGCAGAAAAAATATAAAGCGGTTATCCTGATCACTGACGGAGAAGACCATGATGAGAATGCCCTGGAAACTGCAGGGAAAATGGTGGAAGAAGGCGTTGTGATCCATACTATAGGCGTAGGTAGTACATCAGGGTCCCAGATCGTGGATCCGGACACCAAAGAAGTGAAAAGAATGGAGGATGGGTCGCCCGTAGTGAGCCGGTTGAACGAAAAAGAACTGATGGACCTGGCCAATAAAGGCAACGGAACCTACCAGTTGCTGGTGGAAACTGATGCAGCCGTAAATAAGATCCTCGAGCAGATCAATGGCATGGAAAAGAAATCAGTTGTTGATAAAAGCCTGATCCAGTACCGGAGTTTTTTTCAGTGGTTCCTGGCACTGGCTTTGATCTTGCTCATCGTGGAAATGCTTTATCCTGAAAGAAAAAACAAAAAGGCATGAAGGGCAGCATGATGATCATAGGGATGACGATGTTTTACTTTTCGGCGATGGCCCAGAAAGAGAATTCTGCCATCGTAAAAGGTAATGAAGCCTACAGGGCCAAAGAATATTCAAAAGCCGGTGATCAGTACAGGAAAGCGCTGGAACAATCACCCGGAAACAATGTGGCCAATTTTAACCTGGGCAATACATTATTCAGGGATAATATGGGTGATAAGGCCATCGCCCAATTTGACGCTGCAGCAAAAGGAAGCACAGAAACCATCGCGAAGGCAGATGCTATTTATAACAAGGGCGTGGTATACAGCAGCCAGAAAAAACTTCCCGAAAGTATTGACGCTTACAAAGCCGCATTAAGACTGAATCCTGGGGATAGCCTGGCCCGCCAGAACCTCCAGCGGGCGCTGAACGAACAGAAAAAACAACAGGATCAGAATAAACAAAAGCAACAGCAGAAAAAACCTGATAAACTGAACAAGCAACAGGTGATGCAAATGCTTGCCGCACTCCAGGAGCAGGAAAAACTGCTACAGCAAAGGCTGAACAGGTCTAAAGTGCCTTCACCAACGCAGCCAGGCAAAGACTGGTAGTTAAATAGAGAGATAGTTAGATAGGTAAATAGCGAGATATTGGGGAAGGGCTCTCTTTCTCACTATCTGCCTATTTCACTATCTTTCCCAACCTTTCCCGCCTAAAACTGTTTCCTCTATAAAAACTACCTTTGCAAACATGTATTGCAATTCGCTTACAAATTATTCCCGTTTAAAAACGCTAGAAGTAAAGGTGGGAGATCTGCTCCTTGGGAATGGTCATCCGATCAGGATTCAGACCATGACCACTACCGATACCATGGATACCCTCGGTACAGTTGAACAGTCTATCCGTTGCATTGAAGCAGGTGCGGAACTGGTACGGATCACAGCGCCCTCAAAAAAAGAAGCCGAGAACCTCAAACTGATCCGCGACGAACTCAGAAAAAGAGGATATACAACACCGTTAGTAGCCGATATACATTTCACACCCAATGCTGCCGAGATCGCGGCGAGGATAGTGGAAAAAGTAAGGGTAAACCCAGGCAATTACGTTGACAAGAAGAAATTTGAATTCATAGATTATACTGATGCCGATTACCTGGAAGAGATCGACAGGATCAGGGAAAGGTTTACGCCGCTGGTGAAGATCTGCAAAGAGTATGGCACGGCCATGCGCATCGGGACCAATCATGGTTCACTGAGCGACAGGATCATGAGCCGGTACGGTGATACGCCCATGGGCATGGTGGAAAGTGCTATGGAGTTTTTGCGCATAGCCCGGGATGAGCAGTACCATAATATCGTGCTTAGCATGAAGTCCAGCAACCCCCAGGTAATGGTGCAAGCTTACAGGCTGCTGGTGCAAACCATGCAGCAGGAATTCTCTGTTTGCTATCCTTTACACCTTGGGGTGACAGAAGCCGGTGATGGAGAAGATGGCCGTATCAAATCCGCCATCGGTATCGGTACCCTACTGGAAGATGGAATTGGAGATACCATAAGGGTTTCACTTACGGAAGACCCTGAATTTGAAGTGCCCGTATGCAGGGATATCGTCAGTCGTTACAGATCAAGAGCAGAGCAACAACATTTCGTTCCTCCCATTGAGAAGCTTCCGTATGATCCTTTCAATTATAAGAGGAGGGAAACAATTCCTGTTTCCAATATCGGGGGCAAGCATGTTCCGGTTGTAGTTGCAGATCTTCTCGATAAACCTGCAATACTTGCATCAGATCTTGAAGTGATCGGGTATCGGTATGACGCAGCGCTGGATAAATGGAATATAAGTGATGCCGCAGCAGATTATCTATATACAGGCAATAAGATCCTCGATTTCAATTTGCCCGGCACATTGAAAGTGTTGGTGGATCATGCCACGTGGATGAATGCGCCGGACAAAGAAAAATATCATCCCGTATTTCATCTGCAGGAATACAATAGTATCGACAAAAGATCATCATCCCTGAATTTCCTTGTACTGGATATATCAAGGCATGACCAATGGGGAAACATCTTGCAGATCCTGGCAGATGATCCTACGATCGTGGCCTGCGTGGAAAGTCGTGAACAGCCTTCAATGATGTTTGTCAGGCGGTTCATCATGGAAATGCTGCAAAGGAAGATCAGCAATCCTGTTCTGCTCTGCGTGGAAACCACCAACCAGTCGATCGATGAACAATTGATCCATTTTTCAACCGAGGCTGGCGCGCTTTTCCTGGATGGTATGGGAGACGGCATCTGGTTATGGAACCATATGAAAGATGTTCCGGAGATGAGGGTAAGCGGACGTACCTATCTTGAAGTGAAAAACAATTTCCAGTTCCTGAACAATACCGCTTTCTCTATCCTGCAGGCAACACGCACCAGGATCTCGAAAACAGAATATATATCCTGCCCAAGCTGTGGAAGAACCTTGTTCGATCTGCAGGAGACTACGGCAAAGATCAGGTCTTTCACTCACCATCTGAAGGGGGTCAAGATCGCGATCATGGGCTGCATAGTGAATGGTCCTGGTGAAATGGCCGATGCAGATTTCGGCTATGTAGGCAGCGGCCCGGGCAAGATCACTTTGTACAAAGGCAAAGAAGTGGTGAAGCGGAATGTGGACAGTGATATTGCGGTAAAAGAACTCATAGATTTACTAAAAGAAAATGGGGCCTGGATAGATCCTCAATCCTAATCCATCATCAATGCAAACAGATTACCTGGTAATTGGCTCGGGTATTGCCGGCCTTTCATTCGCACTTAAAGTGGCAGAAGCCCAGCCTGAGCGGTCGATCATTGTGATGACCAAAACATTTTCTGATGAAACCAATACCAAATATGCGCAGGGCGGTATCGCTGCAGTGTGGGATGAAGATCAGGATAATTTCGACAAACATATT
Source organism: Chitinophagaceae bacterium (assembly GCA_035298945.1). GTDB lineage: Bacteria > Bacteroidota > Bacteroidia > Chitinophagales > Chitinophagaceae > Pollutibacter. The sequence goes on from DATGXN010000434.1 coordinate 4,861, forward strand.
GAAGACACGCTGATCGCGGGGGATGGCCTTTGTAATGAAAAGGTGGTTGATATTGTAGTGAAAGAAGGACCTGAACGCGTGCGGGAGATCATTGACTGGGGTGCAAGATTTGACAAGGAAGATGATGGTGATTATGCCCTCGGCAAGGAAGGTGGCCACAGTGAATCCCGGATCCTGCATTATAAAGATGTAACAGGAAAGGAAATGGAAAGGGCACTGCTGGATGCAGTAAAATCCAAGCCCAATATCAGGATCATCAGCCACTGTTTTGTGGTGGACCTGATCACACAACACCATCTTGGATACCTGGTGATGAAATCCACT
>DATGXN010000435.1:0-2957 GCA_035298945.1 Chitinophagaceae bacterium
GATAGATCATCAGCAACAGAAGATCATAAAGCAGATCCCGGTAGTAGTTGATGAGAAGTTAAAAAAATACAGGGGTGCCATTCCTTTTGGATTGTATCTGACTAAAGATGAATCCACTCTCTACGTGGCCCTGCTGGCTGCCAATGCCGTGGCAGTGATCGATACAAAAACAGGAGCAACAAAAGGATTGATCCCGGCCGGCTGGGGCCCTACCAGGGTGACTCTTTCCGCCGATGAAAAAGAGCTTTATATCATTTCCTGCCGCGGGTTGGGAGCGGGTCCCAACGGAGGCCGGGGTTTTACTGCGCCGGTGCAGGGCACCTATGTTGGCGATATCCAATTGGGAAGTATTCAGAAATTGAAAACACCTACCTCAGCTGAACTCGCCGCCTATACCCGAACAGTGAAAGAAAACACATTCCAGTTAAGGACTGTGAAAGATGAGGGCAGGAATCCGGTTCCCCCGCTGCCAGGATTGCGGAAGAGCCCCATAAAGCATATCGTCTATATTACAAAAGAGAACAGGACTTACGATGAAGTGCTGGGACAACTTAGGGATGGCAGAGGCGATTCCACTATTGCGCGTTTTGGCCTGAGGGTGGAACTGATCAAAGACCGGCCATCAGATATTTCTCCAAACCATCTGAAGATCGCAAAGCAATTTGCCTATTCAGATAATTTCTATTGCGATAGTGATGCCTCCATACATGGTCATCACTGGATGATGGGCGTGATCCCCAATGAATGGGTTGAAACAAATTCAAGCGTGGATAAATCTGCACGGATATTTTCAAAAGCGCCCGGGCGAAGGTTTCCGGGTTCTACCGGCAGTATGGATCCTGAAGATTATGCGGAAATTGGAGGTCTCTGGGAAGCATTGGAAAGAAAAGGAGTGGATTTCTACAATTTCGGTGAAGCCAATGAAACAGCCCATGTTAGGGAAGAATGGAGTGATACACTTACAGGCGCATCACATGGTGTAATGGTGCCCATGCAGGAAGCATTATTCAGTAAAACCAGCCATAATTATGCAGGGTATAACACCAACATACCAGATCAGTTCAGAATGGACCAGTTTGAACATGAGTTCACTGAAATGTGGCTGAAAGGGGAGAAGAACATGCCGCCGCTTGTGACTATTCAATTGCCAAACGATCATACCGCTTCTCCCAGGCCTGAAGACGGTTATCCATACCGGCATTCATTCATGGCCGACAATGACCTGGCACTCGGCAGGTTATTACATTTTCTTTCCAGGACGCCATATTGGAAAGACATGCTGGTTATTATAACCGAAGATGATCCGCAGGGTGGAGTGGACCATGTTGATGCACACCGGAGTATCCTGATGTTTGCGGGGCCCTATGTAAAACCCGGATATGTTTCGCATACTCACGCCAATTTCGGGTCCATACTTAAGGTGATCTATAATGTACTGAATGTCCCTTATGTCAACCAGTATGATGTTACGGCCTCTTTGATCGATGATTTCTTTACTGATAAACCCAACCTGGCGCCATATAATTTCGAGTTCCCTGACAAAGCCGTGTTCGACTGGGATAAGGCCATGAAGAAATACAACAGAACGATAGACTGGCGCAAGATCATGCAGGGACCGCCGATGGATGATCCCGGTCATATCCGGAAGGTTCACTACAACGGAAAGGACTGATTTATTTGTCAGGATTTATAACAATTCTGTCAATGCTCATCCTTGCATAGGTGAAATTGCCATCAGGCATAACCCACACTGCTTCACCGTATGAAGGGGATCTGATCCCATTCATTTCCTTATAGGCGGAGATGGGTGTCATCCACCTGATCTTTTGCTGTTGTTTGGATGAAGCATTGAAATACCTGTCGTCTGAAATGAAATTGACCAACTCGCCTTTTTCGGAAAACTGCAGGGTTGCATGGATGGAAATGCCTTTGTTGGAAAAAGATGCTTCCACTTCTTTTTCATTGAGTTCCCGCCATATGATCCGTGGATCGATCAAACTGCCGGGAGCCAACAGGCACATGTCGTTAAAATGTGTGACGGTTTCTGCTATATCCATTTCCCGGCCGGCAGCGTATTGCACTTTGAACAGCGACAGGGCGCGGATGTCCATACTGGCTTTGCCATTTTTAAATCTGTGATAGCCGGCCACGGGGATGCCTTTCATACTAGCCTTTATGAAAAACAACCTGGTAGGATCAGCCGCATCACTATACTGGTTTGCTTTGAATTTCATCCAGGGAGATTTAACGGATGACCTGATCTCGCCTTTAAATTCAGCCTTATAAGTGCGGGTTTTATTTTTGCCCAGATGGCCTGTGTATCGGATGTATTTTTTAACGGGTTCCGGAAGATCTTGGATATCCTGCTCAGCAAGGATATCATAAGTGGCATTGGTAGCCAGGATGGCCTTTACGTCATCCCTGAAATGTTTTTCAAATTTCCATTGTGCGAAACCAATGATGACGGTCAGGAGGAGGAAAAAAATGATGGTCAAAATGATTTGTTGCATTGCGGCATAAAGCTATGCATATGCTCCTGCTTAATCCCTGACTGGGATCATATCAGAATCTGAATGAAGTTCTTAGCCATACACATCTTCCATAACCATCGATCCCCGATCCGTGCATACGGTATGCCTGATCCAGGATGTTCTCTATCCCTGCTTCCAGGCTTAGGAATTTGTATGTATAACCCAATCTTGCGGATATTATGCCAAAGCCCGGAGTGCCTTTGGGATTGATCCGGTGATCTGACTTGTCTCCGGAAGAAAGCCTGTTTTGTTCCCCTGCGCCCGTCCAGTCTAATGCGGCAAAAAAACCGTTCCGGTGATATTCTCCCGTGAGCCGTCCAAAAACGGGTGGGATCCTGCGCAGAGGCTCGTTGGCCGTTTTGTTCTGACCATAAGTATAAGTAAGATGGGAGATGACGCGGAATGAATGATTGATCCAGGTGTAGA
>DATGXN010000436.1:0-5414 GCA_035298945.1 Chitinophagaceae bacterium
TGCCTATGTTAATTCGGGCCCGAAATGTTTGCAAGAACAGTTGGAGTTAAACAGTTAAATCTTAAATACTAGGCAAAACCTACAGTTTAGAACTAACTTTCCATAAGGGGTTTAAGGAAGATCGTTTAAAAAATCAGGGAATTGGAAACTGTTGGTTCTACAAAAGCAAAAAGTTCAAAAACAAGGCGAATCGTTTTATGGGTCCTGGCAATCCTGGTCACTGTGCTGGGAAGCGCGGCTCTATATTTATACAACAACTATAGCCGCCTTCTTTCCGATGCATTGATGAAGGCATTTGATTCAAGCCTTTTTTCTGATGTATATGAATTGAAATTTGAAAAACTTGGGGTTAACCTGGTAACAGGAAATATCCAGGTCTATAACGTTGAAATAAAACCCCGGGAAAAGCCACTTATCGATTATCCATATATCAATAGTTCATTTGAACTGCATACGCAGAAACTCCTGCTTCTGAATGTTGATATCTCCACCCTGATCCAATCCCAGATCCTTCGCCTGGACAAAATAGAGATCTTGGAGCCTAACATAGAACTCAAACTCTCCGGTAAAAAATATATCCTGTTCCCATTCAGTGATTCAACTGCGGTCACCTCAAAAGAGGTGGTCAAAAAACGCCCAATCGAATCTTACCGCCTTAAGGAATTTGCGCTTGTCAATGCTACATTTCATGCACTCAATGCAGAGAAGGAAAGAGAGTTTACCGTTAATAAACTAAGCATAAAATTAACCGATCTCGGCATTGACCAAAAGCCGGGCCGGGATGTGTTGACTAATAAACATGCTGATCTTTCCATTGGCGACATCACCTGGAGAATGCAAAAGGGTGCGGTCCAGTTTATCAGTATCAAAGATTATAACCTTCAACTCGACACGCTTAATCTGCTGAACAATCGCGACACCACCATATTTCATTTTGAAAATTTCACTACGGGTTTGAAAGAGCTGGATATGCAAACGGGTGACAGCCTGTTTCATCTCACTATGCAATCTTTCAAACTGTCTTACCGCGACAAAGCCATCACGCTTAAGGGGATCAATTTCAAGCCCAATATGAGTGATGCTGCCATGCAGAGGAGGTTCATCTACCGCGCGCCTGTTTTTTCAGGGTCTGTGGGATCGGTAAAGCTTGTGCAACTTGATTTCGATTCGCTGGTCTACGGCAATAAGATCCTGATCGAAGAATTGGGCATCGACAAGGCAGCTGTTACTATTTTCACCGACCAGACCAAGCCGGTCAACCCAAAGAAATTCCCAGGCTACCTGGGTCAGCTGATCGGCAAAATTCCCGTTCCCCTGCAGATCAAAACATTGCACGGAACCAATATGAGCCTGATCAACCGGGAACGTAAACCCGATGGAGGACTCGGGCAGGTTCATATCCAGAGAATGACCGTGCATGGAAAAAACATTACCACATTTCCTACCAGGGATCTGCTATCTGTAAATGCAGACGCTTATATCGAAAATAAAGCGCATGTCAGCCTGGCCCTTGGATTCAACTATAATGTACAGCAGTACAGCATCAACGCCCATGTGAGCCCCTTCAATATACCAGACCTTAACCCGGTGATCAGCTCGTATACGCCGGGCAATGTCAGGAAGGGACAGCTGGATGAGCTTACACTAACAGCCAATGTGGGCAAAACAAGTTCCACGGGTACCATGAAGTTTCTGTATCACGATCTTCAGCTCGATCTTGACCTGAAAGACCAGGCAAAATGGAAGAGTGATTTTCTTACATCTGTAGGCAATGCATTATTATCATCGTCCAATCCCCCTTCGGCCAATAAACCGCCACGTGTTGTGCAGTTCAAAGTGGATAGGGATATGAATAAAGGTTTCGTCAACATCATGATAAAGTCTCTGCTTGCGGGTTTCAAGGAGACCATGATCATGTCTAAAGAGAACCGGAAGGCATATCAAGAGGATAAGAAACTGTTCCGTAAAAAGAATAAGAATAAATAGTAATCGTCCTTTATTCGGGATTTCAGCTTTTCTTTGATGCGCAAAGCATAATAGCACGATGAATATTCACAAATCTGATTACCTGATCTCGAGTCCTGATATCACCAAATGCCCCAAGGCGGACCGGCCTGAATTCGCGTTTATTGGCCGCAGCAATGTGGGTAAATCTTCCCTGATCAATATGATCGTGGATAATAAGACCCTGGCAAAAACTTCGGGCACGCCTGGCAAAACACAAATGATCAATCATTTCACTGTGAAGTCGGGCGACGAAAAAGGGAGAGATTACAGCTGGTACCTGGTTGATCTGCCGGGTTATGGCTTTGCAAAGGTTTCGCAGAAGTTAAGAAAGGGCTGGGAAAAAATGATCGATGATTATATCACTAAGAGAGAAACCCTGGCCAATTTATTTATCCTGGTGGATGCCCGCCATGCTCCTCAACAGATCGATATAGACTTTGTGAATAAATTAGGACAGAAGCAAATTCCTTTTGCCATCGTGTTCACGAAATCGGATAAGGAAACACAAAGAACGGTATCGCAGCATGTGGACGCATTCCTGGGCAAGTTGAAAGAAAGCTGGGAAGAACTGCCGCCGTATTTTGTTACCAGCGCCGTCAAGAAAACGGGACGCAGCAAGATGCTTGCGTTTATAGGAGAAATACTACAAGAAGATAGAGAGTTAGGGAAATAGGGAGATAGAGAGCCTTTCTCTCTATCTCCCTATTTCCCTAACTCTCTATCTAATTCACGACTTTATTCGCACAAGAACTACTCGCAAACGCCTCGGGTTTGGCTTTGAAAGCGAATCCCATTCCAAGGATATAGCCCATCGCTTCCCGTAGTGCTTCATTACTTTTAAAATGTGGATTGGTGTTGATGTCGGCATGTACTTCCATGTCTACATCATATAATGTAAAAAGATCGCAAAGTTCATATGCGATCTCAATACTCTTAGCCACTTCCACCAGCATTCTCTCTTTTATGGAGAAAGATTGGCGGGTTTTTTCGTTGTGGATGAACATGAACCCGCCCCGGCCTTCCCTGAGAAAGACAATTACGGTGGCAAATTCTGTTTCGTCTCCTTTTACCTGTGAATCTGTTCCAATACATACCTTCAAACGGTAGCCTGCTTCCGTTTCGCGACAGATCGCGTCTTCCACTGCCTGCTTGATAGGGGTAGTGATATGGTCGCCATTAAATCGGCGCCATAGCGCTTTTCTTGCCTGGGTATCCGGGTCAGTAAGATTTGTAAGCATAGATTAATGGGGGTTTGTACAATTTACGAAAAAATATTACACAGAGACGCGGAGGGGGACACGGAGACACAGAGGGGGACACAGAGACGCGGAGGATAACAGGGCTAGGCGCCCCTCCGTGTCTCTGTGTTTATCTCTGTGTCTCCGTGTCTTCAATTAGTATTGGCCGGTAGACAACATCACCAACGTGCAGGCATTCAACGTACTAATTCCTTTCTCTTTGGCCATTTTCTCCAGTTCCGGGTTCTCGGCACCGGGATTGAATATGATCCTGTCAGGATCGAGGGAGATGATATAGTCCTGGTATTGTTTCTGGTGGTCCTTATTCAGGTAAAGCGTAACCGTATGGATGTCCATCCAGTCTTTGGTTGCCGTTTCAATGGGCACGTCTCCAACTATTGAATGGCGCTTGCCTACTGCTTTCACGGGATGGCCCCCGCGCCTCAGTCTTTGTATGGCCATATTACTGTACCTCGCCGGATTGTCCGACGCTCCAAGTACCAGTGTATGTTTAGGAGCATTCATGTTATAAAGTTAAGACTAAAATGGCTGGCCATGGGTTTTTCTGATCAGCGCACGAACCAGGAAGGGGAAGGGTTTCATGGCCCGGATGAAAATATTGGTAATGGCAGGTTTACCGAATAAGGACTGAATTAGCCTGCCCATTTTCAACCTGCCGGAAAATTCTTTATTCCATGCCCTGGCATAGCTTCTTTCCATCTCATCCCTGCTGATCTCGTGTTTAAGAAATTTCTCCAGGTGTTTCGCGGCCAGCTTGCTGGCATGCATGGCCATGCTCATGCCATTTCCGCAAAGCGGTGTGATCATCCCAGCCGCATCGCCGATCATTAATACATGATCTTCAAACATTGATTTGGTTTCAAAGCTGATCTGTGAGATGGTCACCGGCTGTTCCAATAAAAATTCTGCAGTAGTGAAAAGGCTTTTCAAATGCGGGTTGCGATATAAAATATGCTCCTGCATCTTCTCTATGGAGTTGCCGTGCCGTTCGAGGTTGGATGCCGTGGTAAGATAGCATAGGCAGTACCTGCCATGTTCAACAGCCGATATCCCGCAATACCCGTCAGAGAAATTATGCAGGGCAATAGTATCAACAGGAAAATTAGTTTTGACATGATATTTTATGCCGATATAGTTATTGAGTTTGGATGGTTTTCTTTCAGTGAAACCCCTTTTCCATTTTATATCCAGGTTCGACCTTTTTCCGAAACAGCCAGCCGCAGCCAGGCATGTATAGGTGCCTGAGCCAGACCTGATCTCGAAAAATCCTTCTTTGAAATGTATTTCATGAACCTTATCCCCTTCATTCAATACCACGCCCTTATCTTTTGCGATCCTGGCCAGGCGCTGATCAAGGGAGTACCTGCTTATCCCGAATCCTCCAAGTGGAAGTTTCTGTTTCAGTAAGGTGCCGTCGGGTGCCGATACAATCAGATTGCTGATCACGGGGCATTCCAACTCAGCAGGATCAAAGCCGATAGATTTGAGAAAGCCCAGGGATTCCAGGCTGATATATTCTCCACATACTCGATGAAATGGATACCGTTCTTTTTCAAAGAGGATCACAGAATGGCCTTTCATTCTCAGCTGGATGGCCAGTGTAAGTCCTGCCAGTCCACCGCCTGCAATGGCCACATCATATGTGTTTTCCGGGATCATTTTTTCAGGATGATCAGCCAGCGGAATGCCCATTCCCAGCTGATCTGCGGGCTGAGCCCTGCGGTTTTAAAGATGGTTGACCAATCTTGTTTTGAAAACCCGCGCTGCACACTCAAAGGCGCATCATTTTTTACCAGGTAGGAAGAAGAAAACAAACTGGTGAGTAATTTGATGGCGTAGAATGCGATCGGGTTGCGGTGCAGATCATTGATGAAGAAGCCGAGCTTTGAATTTTCAAATTTCCACCTGACGATTTCAATTAATTGTTCATCTGTAAAATGGTGGCAGAACAAAGAAGAGAAGATGATGTCAGGCTTGTTGCCGAATTGTACATCTTTATAATCACTCCGGATCCAGTGGATATTATCATGGCCGGCGAGATTCTGCTTCGCATAATCTATGCAAGTTTCTTTGATATCTATCCCGGAAAAGCTGGCCTCAATATTTTTATCGCGGCACCATTTGATCATCGCTTTGATATTATCACCA
>DATGXN010000437.1:0-2233 GCA_035298945.1 Chitinophagaceae bacterium
GTGTATTGGGAAGATGAGAAAGCCAACAACAAACGCATATTCTTCTGCGCCCGCTCAGATCTTTTTGCTTTGGATGCAGATAATGGTTCGCTGATCAAAAGTTTTGGCGACAGCGGTCGCATTGATCTGCGCAAGAACCTCGACCGTGAGGATACTACACTTTCCGTAGTGGCCACTACGCCGGGTGTTATATATAAGAACCTCCTGATCATAGGAGGGCGGGTTTCGGAAGGACCTGGCAAAGGAGCACCAGGACATATACGCGCCTTCAATGTGTTAACCGGAAAAAGGGAATGGATCTTTCATACTATACCACATCCCGGAGAATACGGATACGAAACCTGGCCCAAAGATGCCTGGAAATATGCCGGAGGGGCAAACGCATGGACAGGGATGACGGTGGATTCTACAAGAAGAACCGTATTTGTTCCACTTGGTTCTCCATCATTTGATTTTTATGGTGGGGATCGAAAGGGCATGAATTTATTTGGCAACTGTTTGCTGGCATTGGATGCAGCCACAGGAAAAAGAAAATGGCATTTCCAGACCGTGCATCATGATATTTGGGATCGCGATCTGCCTTCTCCACCGGTATTGATTCGCGTAAAGAAAGATGGGAAGATGATCGATGCAGTGGCGCAGGTCACCAAGACAGGATTTGTTTATGTATTCAACCGGGACACAGGAGAACCTTTATTCCCGGTTGAAGAGAGACCGGTGCCGAAGTCATCTCTTCCCGGCGAAGAAGCCTGGCCCACGCAGCCTTATCCCACCAGGCCTGAACCTTTTGTAAGGCAGTTGTTCCGCGATGAAGATATCAGCGATCTCAGTCCTGAAACGAATGCTTATGTGACTAACCGGTTAAAGACGGTGAGGCGCTCGCATATGTTTGAGCCCCCATCAACAGAAGGTACGGTGATACTGCCGGGATTCGACGGCGGTGGTGAGTGGGGTGGTGCTGCATTCGATGAAGGCACAGGAACCATGTATGTGAATGGCAATGAAATGGCCTGGATCCTGACCATGTTTCCCCGTTCGCAGGGTTGGCAGGGCTCAGGCAGAACCGTATACCTCAACAACTGCGCGGGTTGTCATGGGCCTGAGCTCAAAGGAGCGCCCCCGGCCTTTCCTTCCCTGGATACCATTGTGCCGAGGTTAGACAGCAGCGCTATTGCAGCGATTCTCAATAATGGCCGGGGGAGGATGAATGCGTTCAAGCATCTTCCCGACTACCAGAAAAAAGATGTGATCAATTACCTCCTGAAAAAAGAAAGGACCCAATTAAGTGAGGGTCATCGTCAGGCGATAGCGAAGAACGATGAACAGTTGCAGGATTACCTCTTCACCGGCTATCACCGGTTTTTTGATGATAAAGGTTATCCGGCACTTACACCACCCTGGGGTACATTGAATGCGATCGATCTGAATGAGGGAAAAATTCTTTGGAAGGTGCCATTGGGAGAACTCAAAGAACTAACGGCCAAGGGTATCCCACCAACAGGAACGGAGAATTACGGAGGCCTCTTGATCACGGCATCTGGTGTGCTGTTCATCGCTGCCAGCAAGGATGAAAAGTTCCGGGCCTTTGATATGAAAACTGGCAAGATCCTTTGGGAATATCAGCTTCCGGCCGGAGGTTATGCCACACCAACTACTTATGTACTGAACGGAAAACAATACGTGGTGATCGCTGCGGGGGGTGGGAAGATGGGCACAAAATCAGGAAATAAATACATGGCTTTTGCCTTACCGGAAAATCATTGATATGAAGAACTGCATCTTTTTATTATTTCTTGTTATTAGTACTCTTGCGAACGCACAGGATAATTTGCTCTGGTATACTAGTCCTGCTAAGCAATGGAATAACGCCCTGCCCCTTGGCAATGGCAGAATGGGCGCCATGGTATTTGGCGATCCCAACAGGGAAAGAATCCAGTTGAACGAGGAATCACTCTGGGCAGGCACCCGGGTGAACGACCTGAATCCCAGCAGCAAAGAACATGTAAAAGAAATACAGCAGCTCCTGCTCCAGGGTAAGAACCAGGAAGCCTACCAGCTCACCAAAAAACATATGCTCGGTATTCCTCCCAGTCTCAGAAGCTACCAGACCCTGGGGGATATTTTTATTGACTGGGATAGCAGTGCCGTAGAAGACTATACGCGCAAACTTGACCTGGTATCGGCCTTACATACCACCACGTATAAACGAAACGGCGCAGTGATCACCGAGACC
>DATGXN010000438.1:0-3255 GCA_035298945.1 Chitinophagaceae bacterium
ATCTTTCCTCTTCATTGAATTTATTCTTCAGGCGCTCAAAGTTTCTCACCATGATGGTGCTGACTTTGTCGCGCGCATCTTTTTCCAGTTCCGCATCTGTTTTGACCACAAATCCCTGTGTGGTTTTATTTTGTTCCCTCGCATCCAACAGGTCTGCATAACGTTCAAGGGCGAGGTATTTAAGCTTTTTTCTCCAGTTATCTTTACGGGCTGCTTCATTCGCAGGCCAGTCAAGTTTATCTCCGTCCACTACGATCGACTCGTCAGTGGTATAGGAAAAAGGACTGGCTAGTATGTCTTTATAATAAGAAGACACCTCATTGAGGCGTTTCTGGTAGATGGCATTGGCCGCACTGAAGAATTGGATGGGAGCACCATGTAATTCATCATCAATAACATTCTCGTATTTCTTTAATTCCTTGATATCGGATTGCAGAAATATATTCTTGTCCGGGTCAATGCTACCCAGGAATTTCTTAAATATCGCCTTTGAGAATTTATCGTCGATCTTCTGGGGACTGTAATGATTATCCTCCAGCATTTCGGCCACCTGTTGAAAAATCTTTTCATACTTCGTTGGAGGATTCTCCCGACCGTTGGATGTAAAAGCGATCAGGATTCCCGCAATTGCAAAGGCCAGAAGTAAAGGGAGGGATCTTTTATTGAACATATATCGGATTGTTTTGCCAAGCATAGATACTCAAAATTAACGGAAAAACAGAGGCATTGTTGCCAATAAGAACCTATTTAACGAAGCGTTTTATCGATATGCCAAACGGGATGATGAGCGGTAACGGAAATAAAAAACCCCGGAAATTCCGGGGTTTCCAGGGAGGATGATGGGGTTCGAACCCACGGCCCTCAGAACCACAATCTGATGCTCTAACCAGCTGAGCTACACCCTCCGTGTTTGGGGAAGCAAAAGTAAATAATTGCACCTTTCTTCCAAAATCTAATTGCACGCCTTTAACAGGTTGCAGGTTCCAGGTTGCAGGTTGCAGGGTGCCGCATTTTTTCTGCGACCTGCAACCTGCCCTCTGCAACCTGCCCTTATGTATCTTTGCATCCCAAGTTAATTATATGAACCCTGGATTGATACTCATCCCTCTTATCTCTGCTTTTATTGGATACTTCACCAATTGGATCGCGATAAAAATGTTGTTCCATCCCCGCGAACCCTTCAGGTTCCTGGGGATGACTATTCAGGGGATCTTTCCGAAACGGCAGCAGCAATTCGGCGAAAAGTTGGGAAAACTGGTCAGCGATGAGTTTCTTTCATTCAAGGATATAGAGGAAAAGATCGCCAGCCCCGCCAATCTGGAAAAAATGCTGCCCATGGTAGAAGAGCATATAGATTCTTTTCTCCATAATAAACTACCTAAAGCTTTCCCCATGCTCTCGATGTTCATCGGCGAAAAGACCATCAATACCCTGAAGGCGGCTTTCCTCGAGGAACTGCAGTCACTTTTCCCCCTATTGATGCACCAATATGTTAATACTTTGCAAAAAGAGCTGGACCTGGAACATATCGTTGAGGAGAAGGTGAAGCAATTCTCGTCAGACAAATTAGAAAGTATTTTATACCAGATCATGTCCAAGGAATTCCGCTTTGTGGAAGTGCTGGGAGGCGTGCTGGGCTTCATTATTGGTGTAATCCAGGTACTTATAACTTTAATTTTCCTTTAATAAGATCTGCCGGTTACCTGACTTTTTTATGACATTTCTTGCCTTATGCACAACCTTGTGCCCATTCATCTTGTTTAATTTCCTTTAATACATTTTTAAACAAGCAGGCAAAGGTTTTTTCAACGCTTTGCATCTAATACTCAAATTCCTGACATGAGACTGATTTTAACTGTGATGCTGACCATGTTAACCGCTACGATCCTGGCACAACCGCCGGGAGGTGCACGCCAGGGAGGCGGTGGACAAAACATGAACATGGGTCGCTTTTATGGGAAAGTGGTGGATGGCCAAACCAATAAACCAATAGATGCTGCTTCGGTGCAACTGATCCAGAACAAATTTGATACGGTAACTAAGAAAAGAGTGGAAACTGTGATCAGCGGGCAACTTACCTCTGCCAATGGTAATTTCTCCCTGGAGAACCTGCCGGTCATGGGCCAATTTAAATTGAGGATATCAGCCATTGGATTCATACAATTCGAAGAGCCCGTAAAATTTGAAATGAAAGCAGGTGGCGATATGAGCCAGATGCTGAACAATGTTGACCGCGACCTGGGCAATATCAAAATGGCCGTTGACGCCAAAGTATTGGGTGAAGTTGTGATCACAGGCCAGAAACCCTTCATGCAGATGGGTGTAGACAGGAGGATCTTCAACGTAGAGAAAAGCCTGGTATCGCAGGGACAGACCGCTACTGAACTGATGAGAAATGTGCCCGGCGTTAACGTGGATATAGATGGAAACGTTACGCTGAGGAACGCCGCTCCTACCATATTTGTTGACGGACGTCCAACTACATTGACTTTGGACCAGATCCCGGCAGATGCGATCGCTTCAGTGGAAATGATCACCAACCCTTCTGCAAAATATGACGCTTCGGGTGGTATGGCAGGCATTCTGAATATCGTTCTGAAGAAGAACAGGAAAGCCGGCTACAACGGAAATATCAGGGCTGGTATTGATTCCAGGGCCAGGGTGAACCTGGGTGGCGACATCAATGTGAAGCAGGATAAAATAAATTTCTTCCTGAGCGGTATGTATAACCAGAGGAAATCCATTGGTGTTGGCGAGTCTTACCGCAGAGAAACATATACCGATCCGCAAATAGTATTTAACCAGACCAACGAGCCGGTGGGCGATGGCGCTTTCATGTTCCTGCGCGGAGGTTTTGACTATTTACTGGATATCAGGAACACATTTACGTTAAGTGCAAACATTGTTCGTGGTAACAGGCAGTCAGAAGATCTTTTGAAGATACAGACTGATTCTATTTACCAGTCTTTGATCAAATCGGACCTATCTACACGCACAGTAAACAATGATTTCTTTTTCCGCAATAACAATTTTGCGCTGGGTTATAAAAGGCTGTTCAAGAAATCAGGCATGGAGTTGACTTCAGATATCAATTACAGCTTTGGTAAAAACGGCAGTGAAGCCTTATTGCAAACGCAGTATTATGATGCCAATTCAAATCCCAAAGGAATTCCCCTGGGTCAGACCCAGAATGGAAATGGCATGAATAAGAACTTCACATTCCAGTCTGATTATGTGAATCCATTGGGAGAAAAT
>DATGXN010000439.1:0-34519 GCA_035298945.1 Chitinophagaceae bacterium
CCAGAAGGTTGTCAGCGAAAAGGTCTTCAGCTTCTGGGGCCATATCAGGGTGCAGCATTTTGAGCCGTTCAAGGTGAGCATTGCGGAAGAATTTCCCATCCAGAAAAACGATACTGCCGAAAAAGCCATTATTTCCGACAGCAGGGTCAAATACCTTCAACCTTTCGCCACCAAATCGGCCATCCTTAAATCTTCAGAAACAATAGAAGGGATCCTGTTCAAAGGGGTAGACAAGGGTTATCATTTTGAGGAAGTTGAACAATTCAGGATGAAAGGGAAATGGCCTTCCTTTAACAGTGACGGCTATTCCACAGACATCATGATATCAGAATATCATGCCCAGCAACTCAAACTCGACGTGGGAAAAGAGCTGCTCATCTATTTTATCCAACCCGGCCAGGAAGCACCGAGAACAAGAAAATTGAGGGTTTGCGGAATCTATAAAACCGGCATAGAGATCTATGATAAGATTTATGTACTCGGTGATATTGGACTGATACGCAAACTCAACGATTGGCATGATGGCCTGATCGGTGGTTATGAAGTATTCCTGAAAGATTATGGCACTATGGATGAAGCCAGTGAAAGCATCTATACCTCATTGCCTATTGGATGGGACAGTAAAACCATGAAGGAGATCTATCCAGAGATCTTCGACTGGCTTAACCTCCAGAATACAAATAAATATATCCTCCTGATCGTCATGACTATCGTGGCAGTGATCAACCTGATCACCTGCCTTATCATACTTGTACTGGAAAGAACCAGGATGATCGGCGTGCTGAAAGCCTTGGGAAGCAACGACTGGAAAGTGCAGCAGGTCTTCATGCTGCAAGGCGCCTACATCGCTTTGACTGGAGTGATGATAGGACTGATAGCGGGGCTGGGACTGAGTTATCTCCAACTCAAAACCGGATTCATCACCCTGAATGAAGAAGCATATTACATGAAGGTGGCACCTGTACATATCATCTGGTGGCAGGTGATCGCCGTGACTATCGGAACATTCCTGGTCTGTTTTGCCATACTGCTCATCCCCTCCTGGATCAGCAGGAGGATCAGCCCCGCCAAAGCCATACAATTCAGCTGATCAGCCGGCCTTCGATCATGCAGTCAGCTCGTAGAGAATGATGCCAGCAGCTACAGCTGCATTCAGTGATTCAGCCTGGCCAATCCGGGGAATGAGGATTTTTCTGGTGGCGCTGGACGTTATGCTTTGCTGGACACCCTGCGATTCATTGCCTATTACCACGAAAGCGGTATTCCATTTTTCATTTCTATTCAAAGGCTCGCCATCAAGGCTGGTTACAATCAGCGGCACAGAACTGTGCTGAGCCAGGAAACTATTGAGATCCTCATAAAATATACTTGTCCTGAATATACTTCCCATTGTCGACTGGATCACCTTTGGATTATAACAGTCAGCTGTACCCGCTCCACATACCACATGTTTAACTCCAAACCAGTCTGCCGTTCTGATCATGGTTCCCAGGTTACCGGGATCCTGTATACCATCGAGCAAAAGCGTAAGTCCATCCCATGCCTGGGGAGCTTTTAACAAGGGCTTCTTCAATACAATGAGCACGTTTGAAGGCGTATGAAGGGATGATATCTTTTCCATTTCGGGCACGGATACTTCCACGATCTTTTGCTTCAAATTCTGATCAATGCTGATATTCCTGTCTATCCAGTCACTGCAGGCATAGATATTGATAATATCAGAAAAGGAAAGAGTAATGGCCTCTTCAGCCATTTTAGGGCCTTCCACGATAAATTGACCATACTCTTCCCTGAATTTTTTATGGAATAAAGATTGGATATATTTGACCTGCGTTTTACTCAGCATTGGTGATCTTTTATATGCCCCTAATCGAAACAAAACATGTCAACTCTTATCTCCTTTTTGCATTAGGGCTATGCTTGAGTGTGATCAGTTCCTGTACAGTAGTAAAGAAATATCCCAAGAACACACCCTTTATTTTCGAAAATACGGTAAATATCAAAGGTGAGGTTGAAAAGGACAGGAAGGCTGACCTAAAATCCGAGCTCGAAAAGCAGATCGAAGACAGCGCTTCGGTTTTTGCCAACAGTAAGCTGCCCTGGCCCAAAGCACCCTGGATCATTCCCGTCCCTGTCATTCAGAATCCCTCCGTATTTGACAGTGTGCACGTAATGCAATCGACCATCAACCTAAGAAACCTGATGGTGGCCAAGGGATACAGAACTGCTTCGGTTACCTACGACAGTTCCATGACCATCTATAAAGATCAGTACCGGGTAAAAGTAAAATACAATGTTGATGCAGGTAAACTCTACCGTATCGACTCGGTTGGCTATAACCTGAACGATTCCAACCTGCTGTACATTCTGCAGGAGCATAATAAAACGCCGAAACTGAAAAAAGGAGAACCATTTGACTATGCTTCAGTAGACGAGGAGCTGAACAATATGGTCAACATTTTTCGGAATCACGGGTACTACAAGATCTCAAGGGAAGACTTTTTTGTAGAAGCGGATTCGGGCTTTGCTGCCCTGATCGACCCCACCATTGACCCATTTGAATATATACGCAGGCTGGCAGAGATCGAAGAAAGGAGAAGAGAGAATCCGCAGGTAGACATATATTTCAGGCAATATCCCATACGCGATTCTTCAAGATTTTCAACCTTTACGATTGGTACCTTCACTGTATACCCCGATGCTCCGAGCGAACTGAACACCGAAATGAGGGACACCACCGAGACCCATATTGAAGGGTTTAAGATCGTTTCATTTCAAAATACCTTCAAGCCCTCATTCATAGCAAGCCAGATAGAATTGAAACCCGGCTATGAATTCAGCCAGGATCATTTTTCCAGAACACTGAACAACCTGAACAAACTGGGGGTATGGCAGAATATCAATATCCTTCCGAGAACAAATGACAGCCTGAAAACCATTGACTACTTCCTGCGATTGAGCCCGGCGAAGAAACAATTTTTCAGTGTGGACCTTGAAGGCAGCAGTGTTCTCAATACCAACCAGTTGATACTGGTAGGGTCAGGTAGGGTTGGTCTCTACGTCAACTTCAGGCTACGGAACAGAAACATCGGGAAAAGGGCCATCCAGCTGGAAAACACACTCAGAACGGGTATAGAGTTCAATGATTTTTCCAAGATACTCTCGTCAGAGATCACCCAGGGCAACAGGATCACCATACCCTGGTTACTTACGCCTTTCAGTAAGAAATTCGAGAACAAGTTCCAGAGTGGCAAAACTATTGTTGCATTCGACATCTCCTACATTAACCGGTTCCAGTATTACGAGCTGTTTACGATCAACACCTTCCTGGGTTACGAATGGAAACCAAAGTCAAATGTAACCTGGCAGTTCAAACCCCTGAACATTGAACTCACCAGGATCAGGCCAGACAGTTTGTTTAAAGATGCCATTCAGCAGAATCCATTATTGGTATACGCATATAACAACGGTTTTGTATTTGGGACCAATCTCAGTTATTCGCGCAATTTTATCCATCGCAATCCAAGGCATGCCAGTTCGATAAGACTTTTCGGAGAAGAATCGGGCCTGCTTTTGGGTGAGTTGTTCAAGAACCAGACAGCGTCAGGCAAAGTATTTGGAGACCTTTACAGGTTTGTAAGATTGGACATCGATTACAGGCACTATTTCAATAAGAAAAAAACCAGCTGGGTATTCAGGGCCTTTGCCGGCTACGGACTGGCTTTCAATACTGAATCAAGGAAGGGAGATGTGACTTTGCCGTTCTTTAAGAGTTATTACTCCGGCGGACCTAACAGCATGAGAGGTTGGCAGATACGGAAATTAGGTATAGGTTCCAGTGTCTATTTCGACACCCTGGCCAACGGAACATTTAATGATAAATATGCCGATATAAGACTCGAAGCAAACCTGGAATACCGGTTCAACCTGTTCAGGTTGTTTGGATTCTGGTTCAGGGGTGCCCTGTTCACAGACGTAGGAAATATCTGGTTCCGTAACGATCTGGATGGGCAGCTGCCTGGTGCAGAATTCAGTTTGGCTAAGCTGAATAAAGATCTTGGCGTGTCCTCCGGAGCAGGCATGAGAATGGACTTCACCTATTTCATACTGCGTTTCGACTGGGGATTCCCTCTCAAAGACCCCAGATACGGACCTGATAAGAGCAGTACTAAATTCTTTACGGAAAACAAAAATGGATGGTTTGTGGACGGAGTCTGGAATAAACCGACGTTTCAGTTTGCCATTGGGTATCCGTTCTAAAGTAAAAAGTCAAAAATTTTACTTTTCACTTTTTAATTCCTCGATGCTGGCTACAAAATCATCGATCGTTTGTGCGTCTTCCACACTAAACTCCCCTATCCTTGTTCGGCGTAATGAAGACAGGTAACCTCCACAGCCCAGTGCTGCTCCAAAATCATTGGCAAGACTTCGGATATACGTACCCGTTGAGCACACCACCTTGAAATAAACTTCGGGCAGTTTGATATCTGTGATTGTAAATTCTGAAATAGTGACATTACGGGGATCCATTTTCACTTCTTTTCCCTTCCTCGCCATTTTATAGGCCGGGATACCGTCTTTCTTGATAGCAGAATGAATGGGTGGAACCTGCTGGATATCTCCTGTGAACCGGGCGGTGGCAGCATGGATCAGGTCAGCTGTGATATGCGATATATCTTTCTGCTGCTCGGGCTGGGATTCCAGGTCGAAGGTGGGGGTTACGGCACCCAGGTGGAAACTGCCGGTATATTCTTTTTCCCTGGCCATGTATTCATTGATCTTCTTGGTGAATTTACCGGTGCAAATGATCAAAAGACCGGTGGCAAGGGGATCAAGTGTTCCTGCATGACCTACCTTGCTGATCCTGGTGAGAATCCTGACTTTTTTCACCGCATCGAAGGAGGTCCAATGAAGAGGTTTGTCAATGAGTAAAACTTTCCCGGCGGCAAATTCTTCCTGCCATTTCGTCAATTCCTTCATGCAACTGATTAAAAGTCAAAAATATACTTTTACTTTTGAAACTTTTTCAGGAGATGACGCTGATACAGCATAAAGACGAACAGGTAAGATTCCAGCAACAAGTTGAGAATGCGAAAGATTATGTGATCCCGTTCATTGAAAAAGAACTCAGGATCACCGCTGAAACAAAAGTACTTGACATTGGCTGCGGAGATGGCGGGGTATTACTCCCCTTCCTGCAAAGAGGTTGTAGCTGCACGGGTATTGAACTGGACCGCCAGAAATCCGCATTCGCAGAGCAATTCCTGGCGGAATTCATCGGGAGAGGGCAGGTTGAGATCGTCAACCAGAATATTTATGAGGAAAAAGCCCTGGAGCGATTCGCAGGCAGCTTCGATCTGATCATACTGAAAGATGTAATCGAACATATACCAGACCAGGAAAGGTTCATTCCCTATCTGAAAAAATTCCTGAAACCCGGTGGTTATGTGTATTTCGGTTTTCCCCCATGGTATATGCCTCACGGAGGTCACCAGCAGGTATGTAAGAATAAACTGCTGACCATACTACCCTGGTTTCACCTGCTTCCGAAACCATTATACAAAGGAGTGTTGAAATTATCAGGTGAATATGACCCTGTGATCCGCGAACTCCTTGAGATCAAGGATACGGGCATTTCAATAGAAAGATTTGAACGTATAGTGACAAAAAACGGTTATGCGATACCGTTAAAAACATTCTACCTGGTAAACCCGATCTACAAATATAAATTCGGCCTGAAACCCAGGCAGCAATTCTCATTGATCGCTGCTATTCCATATTTCAGGGACTTTGTAACTACCTGTGTGTATTATCTTATTCAGAGAGACAGATAGCCAATGAGGCAGAGAGTCAGGGATTGTACTTTGACTCTCTGACTCTCCGACTCTCTGACTATCTAAATTAGTATGCTTGGGCAAACAGCACTCTCTGCTTACTTGGCTTGCCAGTAAATATGCATTTCCCTTCTTCTTCAACAGCATCAAGCGGTATGCAGCGAATTGTGGCCTTGGTTTCTTCCTTGATCCTGTCTTCGGTTTCGCCGGATCCGTCCCAATGTGCAGAAATGAATCCACCTTTGGTGTTAAGCACTTCCTTGAATTCTTCCCAGCTGTCAACAGGTGTGATATGTGAGTCACGATAAGCTTTGGCGCGTTCAAAAAGATTGGTCTGGATATCTTCCAGCAGTTGCTTCACATGATCTGTTACACTATCCAGGCTTATGGTCGCTTTTTCTTTGGTATCCCTGCGGGCAACTTCGATCACATTTTGCTCCAGGTCCCTGGCTCCAATGGCAAGCCTTACAGGAACTCCTTTCAATTCGTGTTCTGCAAATTTCCAACCTGGTCTTGCATTGTCGGAATCATCATATTTCACTCTGACGCCGGCTTTTTTCAATTCTTCCACTATAACCAACACTTTGTCGTCGATCAGTTTTTTCTGATCCTGACCTTTATAGATCGGAACAATCACAACCTGTACAGGCGCGAGTTTAGGAGGCATTACCAATCCCTGGTCGTCACTGTGTGCCATGATCAGCGCACCGATTAAGCGCGTAGACACACCCCATGATGTGGCCCAAACATATTCCTGTTTATTATCCTTATTCAGGTATTTTACATCAAATGCCCTGGCAAAATTCTGACCGAGGAAATGTGAGGTACCAGCCTGTAATGCTTTTCCGTCTTGCATGAGTGCTTCAATGCAATAGGTATCCAGTGCTCCGGCGAATCGTTCGTTAGGCGTTTTCACCCCTTTGATCACTGGAACCGCCATATAATTTTCAACAAACTCTGCGTAAACATTCAACATCTTCACGGTTTCTTCCACGGCCTCTTCTGCTGTGGCATGGGCAGTATGTCCTTCCTGCCATAAAAACTCGGCAGTACGGAGGAACAACCGCGTTCTCATCTCCCATCTCACCACATTTGCCCACTGGTTGATCAGTAATGGCAGATCGCGATAGGAATTGATCCAGTCACGATAAGCATTCCAGATGATGGCCTCGCTGGTGGGCCTGATCACCAGCTCCTCTTCCAGCTTGGATTCCGGATCCACCATCAACTTGCCTTTATTATCCGGATCGTTCTTTAAACGGTAATGGGTCACTACTGCACACTCTTTGGCAAAGCCTTCGGCATGGCCTTCTTCCTTCTCCAGGAAACTACGGGGAACAAACAAAGGGAAATAGGCATTAACATGTCCGGTGTCTTTGAACATCCGGTCCAACTGATCCCTCATGTTTTCCCATAAAGCATAACCATATGGCTTGATCACCATACATCCCCTGACAGCTGAATAATCAGCCAATCCTCCCTTGAGTACCAGGTCGTTATACCACTGCGAATAATCCTGTTCCCGGGAGGTGATTTCCTTACTCATTATTTTACTTTTTTTAACTAATTCCGGGTCCTTTGTAAGGCAATTTTAACAACCGGAACGGCGCAAATGTAGTAACTTCATATTCAAATTAGTAAACCCCGTTGCCATGAGACAAAGAATTTTACTCCTTTTTGTTCTGGTTGTTCTGCTGGGTAGTTGCACTACGATGTATAAATCAGGTCAAACACCTGATGATGTATATTATTCTCCCGGACGTGAGGTTCCCGCAGTTGTGGAATCTGAAAGAAATCGCGATGATAGCCGTCGTTACGAGGAAGAGAACTTCAGTGACCATTACCTTAAAATGAAATCTGCAAACAGGGCTCGTTGGTCCACTTTTGACGAGGATTTCATGTACTGGAACAATTCTGCCTGGAATAACCCATATTATTATAATTACATGCGCCCTGCTTACCCTTATGGTGGCGGAAGCTATTGGAATTTCAGCATTGGATTTTATGGCGGATACAATCCATACTACAGTTCCTGGTATAATCCTTTCTGCTACCCCGGCTACTATGGTACCCCCGTGGTTGTAGTGACCAATCCTAAGGCTTATGTTCCAAGAAGCAGTTCAAGCCTGAGCACTTACAATCCAAGGTCTTACTCCACCGACCCGAAAACCGGCGTAAGAACTTATAATATTTCCGGAACCAGGACTTTCAGCAACCGTACTGGTGGCGGAACCTATTACACTCCTGCATCTGGCGGATCTACCAGGTCCTATGGTACAGATTCATACAGCAATCCTTCACGCTCCTTCAACAACAGCAGCAACTCTACAAGGAGTAGCGGCAGCAGCGGAAGTAGCAGTGGCGGCAGCCGCAGCAGCGGTGGAAGCAGTGGAGGAAGTGCACCGGTAAGGTCTTTCCCACGTGGTGGCGGTTGATATGAGAAAAATAATGGAAGGCTGATGTGTGAGTAACGCATCAGCTTTTTTATATGCCTGCTTCACTTTATCTTATAGCTCATGATCAAAAGAATTTTACTTTCAGGATTTGTTTTCCTCTCCTTATACAGCTTTGCCCAGGACCCCCAGGATGCATTAAGATATTCACGCTTCACCACCCCCGTGGGAACAGCAAGAAGTATGGCCATCGGCGGCGCACTGACGGGCCTTGGAGGCGATCTTAGTTCTGCCTACGTGAACCCTGCAGGCCTGGCTCTTTTCAAAACCAATGAGCTGGTGCTGAGCCCCGGGTACACGTTCAACAACAACAAATCGAATTATCTCGGAACTGGTGATAAAGACAATAAAAGCGCTTTCAACTTTGGTAGTTCCGGCTTTATTATAGCCAGCCCGAGTTCAGGCAGAAGCAACTGGAAAAACTGGACCTATGGCGTAGCAGTGAATAAACTGGCGAATTTTAATAATAAAGTCACGTATAACGGACTTAATAATAAGTCATCTTATTCCGAGAAATACCTCGAAGAACTGATCAGCAACAATGTGACCGATCCCAATAAAGCAGCCCGTGATTATCCATTCGGTCCCAGCCTGGCTATTAATACGTACCTGGTAGAACCACAACTCGATGCCAATGGAGATGCTACTGGCTATTATACCCTGGCCACTCCTCAAACCGGCGTGAACCAGGAACAGGTGATCGAAACCAAAGGCGGTATCACTGATCTGAATTTTGCCGCAGCAGGTAACCTGGGCGATAAATTCTATATAGGCGGTTCATTCAGCTGGCAGTTTGTAAATTATGAAAGGAACCAGACCTTCAAGGAATCCGATAATACTGCCACAGGCACTAACAACTTCAATTATTTCACAGCACAGGACTATTTGCAAACCAAAGGCTCAGGACTTAATCTTAAAGTAGGTATGATATACAAGCCGGTAGAACAACTACGGATAGGCCTTGGAATCCATACGCCAACGTTTTACGATCTGGAAGATGTATACAATACTACCGTAACAACAGATCTTGAAGGTTATGCTGGCCCCGGGACATTAAAGCAAAGCTCACAGGATATCCTTGGACAATACGGACAGTTTGCCTACACATTCACCAGTCCATGGAAATTTCTGGGTGGTGTAGCCTATGTAATCCGTGAAGTGAAAGATGTTACGCAGCAGCGCGGTTTCATCAGTGCCGATATTGAATACCTGGATTATGGCGGTGGAAATTTCGCAGAACAGAATGGCTCTTCGGGCAGTTTTTTCAACGACCTGAACAACGTGGTGAGTAACGAATTCAAAAATGCCATTAATGTGCGTGTTGGCGGAGAACTTAAATTCAATACCATCATGGTGCGCGCTGGTTTTGGATATTTCAGCAATCCATATACTGATCCAGATGTAGATGGAACCAGGATGAATATCAGCGGCGGTCTGGGCTATCGCAACAAAGGCAAGTTTATTGACCTTACCTATGTTCACCAGATCGTGAAAGATGGTTTCTATCCCTACAGACTGAATGATAATTATTTTGCTCCAGTGAATATGTCTGGAGCAGCGGGGAATTTGATGTTGACAGTGGGATTCAAGTTTTAAGGATCGCCTTCTCCCAAGACATCCATTCTATACCTTCGTCTTTCCTGAACCAGGTGAGCTGACGCTTGGCATAATTGCGGGTATGCTGTTTGATCTTATCAACAGCCTCATCCAGGGAGCATTTGCCGTCCAAATGATTGAATATTTCCTGGTAGCCCACAGTTTGCAGAGCCTTGAGATGCCTGTGCGGGTAGAGTGACCTCGCTTCTTCCAACAGTCCGGACTCCATCATCACTTCCACCCTCTTGTTGATCCGTTCGTAAAGTATATCGCGGGGCCATTCAATGCCGATCTTCCTGATTGTAAAATCCCTTTGCTTTTTCTGACCTCCCTGGTATTCAAGGATCGATCTGCCCGATGAAAGTTTCACTTCCAGCGCCCTCATCAGCCTTACCCGGTTATCTTTCTCTTTTGTGGAAGACATAAAATCAGGATCGATTTCGGTTAGCCATTGCTGTAAGGCATTGTTGCCACCGTTTCTCCATGCCTCTTCCACCCTGGTTTTCACCCCAGGATCTACAGCAGGGATCTCATCGATGCCTTCACAAAAAACCTTTACATAAAGTCCTGTACCTCCCGTCACAATGGCCATTTCACGATCTTTGAAGATCTCATTGGCAGCAGCCAGCGCTTCTTTTTCAAATATCATGGTATCCACCTGTTCATGGATGGAGTGGGAATCAATGAAATAATGCCTGCACTGGCTTAGCTCTTCTGGCGAAGGTTTGGCCACGCCAATATTCAATTCACGATAGCACTGGCGGGAATCAGCAGAAATGATGGAAGTGGAATAACGTGCAGCGAACGCCAACGACAAAGCAGTTTTGCCGGATGCAGTAGGACCAACGATGATGATTGCAGTTTTATCAGTACGGGCTGACATTAAAACGTCTCCTCCTGGTCATTATCCAGCAGACTATCGTCTTCCGAAGTCTCAGCACCATCATCAACCGCATCACCTTCTTCCCCAAATCCTTCTTCTCCGGCTGAGAGATCGTATTTCTCTTCCACGTCAACGAATTTATCGCCAAGGATACTTTTAGTTCCATATTGGCTTGGCGCAATGCCTTCCGTTCTGACGGTGAGCGGATAGGTTAATTTGGGATTCTCTTCCTTGCTGACGTTTATCAGCTCAACCAGGAATGTCCAGTTCCGGGTAAAGTCGTAGACGTAAACAAATTTCTGGTTGGGATCCTTTATTTCAGTGCCGATGGGCGTCTCCGACATAAGCAGAGGATCGGCCTTATAGTTTTTGTCGTATTTCTCCAGGCTGATCTCACGGCCCCGCTGCCAGGTGTCGTTACTTCGGTAGAACGTAGCCTGGTGCTTGCTGTCGAACTCAAAACTTTTTAAGATCGTAGTATGCAGTTCGGAAAAATTCTGCGTATGGCGGATCGCAATATCGCGGTACACGCTATCGTCTTCCTCAAAATAAACTCTGAATTTCAATATGGCCATGCGGCATTGATTAAAGCGCCAAGTTAACTATTTTTCCCCTGATGTTAAGGGTTCGAGGCCAAGCTCTTTGGCCCTGGCCACCATGAATTGCCATGCTTCGGGGTAATTATTAGAGATCACCCCATCCAGGATGGCATCTTTAATGGCGTTTTTTATATCCCCAACAGCCCTGCATGGGGTAAGTCCGAATGTTGCCATGATCTCCTCCCCGCTTATTGGTGGTTGCCAGTTTCTGATCCTGTCTTTCTCTTCCACTTCTTTCAACCTGTCCCTGACCATTTCGAAATTGGCCAGGAATCTTTTCACTTTCACCTTGTTCTTTGAAGTGATATCCGCCTCACAAAGCATCATCAGGCCTTCAAGATCATCCCCGGCATCAAACAATAAACGCCTGAGGGCAGAATCAGTGATGTTTTCTTTGGTCAGGCTGATCGGTCTCAGGTGCAGTTCAACCAGTTTCTTCACCAGCTTCATTTTTTCATTCTGGGGAAGTTTTAGTTTTAAAAATATCCTGGGTACCATTCGGGCACCCACCACTTCATGCCCGTGAAAGGTCCAGCCATGGCCTTCTTCAAACCTTTTGGTGGCAGGTTTGCCAATGTCGTGTAATATGGCCGCCCAACGCAACCACAGGTCGTCTGTTTTGACTGCTATGTTATCCAATACCTGCAGGGTGTGATAGAAATTGTCTTTATGCCCCAGCCCATCTATATATTCAGCACCTGCCAGGTCTACCATCTGGGGGAAGATCAGTTTCAGTAATCCCGAACGATAAAGCAGGTCAAAACCAACTGATGGTTTATTTGCCGATACGATCTTATTCAGTTCATCGGTAATTCTTTCCTGAGATACGATCGAGATCCGGCCAGCATGTTCGAGTATCCCCGCCCATGTTTTTTCTTCTATGGTAAATTTCAACTGCGTGGCAAACCGGATGGCCCGCATCATCCTGAGGGGATCATCACTGAATGTTTGTCCTGGTTCCAATGGCGTGCGGATGATGCCATTGCGAAGGTCATCCATGCCATTAAAAGGATCAATTAGTTCTCCGAACTGATCTGTGAGGCTAATGGCCAGGGCATTGATAGTAAAATCGCGGCGCAGCTGGTCTTCTTCCATAGTACCCGGTTCCACGTCAGGGTTCCGGGATTCAGAGCGATAACTTTCTTTCCTTGCACCTACAAACTCGATATCCATATCCTGGTAGGGAATATGAGCAGTTCCGAAATTCTTGAAAAATGAAACCGGAGGATGCGGCTCAAGCAGTTCAGCTACGGCATGTGCCAGGCTGATGCCATCGCCGCTGCAAACGATATCAGCATCTTTGGTAGCCCGGCCCAGTAATTTATCACGCACAAACCCCCCAATGATCAGGCAGTCCACTTCCAATGATCTGGCAGCAGTGGCAATTTTGGAAAAAATGTATAACTCCTTCTCAGTACACGAGATCTGCATGCGGCAAAGTTAAAGCAAAGCAGTGAGCAGTAAGCGGTGAGCGGTGAGCAGAACTACTTACCATTTTTCTGCTCACTGCTAACTGCTCACTGCTGCACCAATAGTGCTTAATATCTGGGCATCCTCAATGGTTAATGCGCATTTGAAATGGCCCTGGGGACAAGCAGCATGGCCATGCAATCCACAGGGTTTGCATGCAAGCGGTACCAGTGTTTGAACGATCGCAGAATCGTCTGACAGTGGCCCATACCCGAAAGAAGGAACGGTAGAACAATAGATGGCTGTTACCGGGGCATTGACCGCTGAAGCAAAATGCATGGGACCTGAATCATTGACCAGGTTACGAAGGGCATCTTTTTGTAAAGCTGCTGATTGCAGCAGGGAAAGCTTTCCGCAAAGGTTAGTGATCCGGGGTTTTATGGCCGATGCGGCAATGATCTCTTCAGCCAAAGGAGAATCAGATGGGGCGCCAATCAGGAAGACCCTCAGAGACTGATCCAGTTTATCAATCAGGCTGATCCATTTTTCCTTTGGGTATTGTTTGGTGAACCAAACTGAAGCAGGGGCTATGCAGATATAAGGAGTCATTTTAAACTCAGCCACTTTTTGCATATCTGCATCCGATGGGTAGAGTCGGGGCTTTGCAGGCTGCGCATCAGTAAGATGCGCAATCAGCATCTGGTTCCTCTTAGTTTCGTGCAGGGGGTTTGCATCGGTACTGATCACATGTTTTACCGAGAGGGTAAAAAACTTCGAGAAAGGGTTCTTGTCAAAACCAATGGTTTCCCGGGCTCCGGAAAATGCAGTGATCATTCCGGTGGCAGCAAAACGTTGGACGTTGATCACATGATCGTATTGCGCGCGCCTGACCTCCTTCCATATCCGGTACAGATCCCTGTATTTCCCTGCTTTTTTTTCCCAGATCAGTAGCTTATTGATATAAGGATGATCTTTCAGCAGCACCTCATTTCCCTTCCTTAAAAGGAAATCTATCCCCGCATCGGGAAAATGCTTATGCAATTTTTCCACCAAGGCTGTGGCGAGCACAACGTCGCCAATGAATGCGGTCTGTATAATGAGGAATTTCTTCAAGACTGGCAAAATTAGGACTATTGCGGAGAGGGATTTCTAATTTATGTTTGCAAAAATTTTAGGGTATGAGTTTAAAAGACCAGATCGTTGATGCCTGGCAGAACAGGGAACTTTTGAAGGAAACGGCATATTCAGACGCGGTGAGATCTGTGATCGAAGAAGTAGATAAAGGAAGATTACGTGTAGCGGAGCCCGTTGGCGATGGCTGGCAGGTGAATGAATGGGTGAAACAGGCCATTCTGATGTATTTCGGGATCCAGCAGATGCAAACCTGGGATCTTGCTCCTTTCGAGTTTTACGATAAAATGCTTTTGAAAAAAGACTATAAATCACTGGGAGTACGGGCCGTGCCGCATGCCGTTGCCCGCTATGGGGCCTATCTGGCCAGGAATGTAGTGTTAATGCCTTCTTATGTGAATATTGGGGCCTACGTTGATGAGGGCACCATGGTAGACACCTGGGCCACTGTAGGCAGTTGTGCGCAGATCGGTAAAGGCGTTCACCTCAGCGGAGGCGTGGGTATTGGTGGGGTGTTGGAGCCTTTGCAGGCCAGCCCGGTCATTGTGGAAGATGGATGCTTTATAGGAAGCCGATGCATTGTAGTGGAAGGCGTCAGGGTGGAAAAAGAGGCCGTCCTGGGGGCGAACGTGGTGCTTACCCAGTCAACCAAGATCATTGACGTAAGCGGCGCAGAGCCAGTTGAATATCGTGGTCGTGTCCCGGCCAGGTCTGTGGTCATCCCTGGCACTTATAACAAAACCTTTGCTGCCGGAGAGTATGGTGTAGGCTGTGCATTAATCATTGGTCAGCGTAAGCCGAGCACTGACCTAAAGACCAGCCTGAATGATGCGCTCAGGGATTTCAATGTAAGCGTGTAAAAAAGTAAAAAGTAAAAAGTCAAAAATGGTGATTCTATTTTTTGACTTTTTACTTTCGACTTTTATTTGAGACTACCCTCATAACATATTAATTACCAGTCTTTTCCCTCTTTCCAGTAAAGCTTCCCTCTCCCATTGTACCCAGCTTGACAATACCTTTCATGGTATCCCCGTCCACGGTACCGGTATATTCGATCATATTGGCCTGGATCGTAAACTCCAGCCTGATCTTGTTCCCGTTCACTGTCCCTTTAACTTCGGCTTCGCCCAGTGCCCCGGTATAATTGCCCGTTAGGGTGCTGTCATTCACTTGTTTGAGCACAAATGTGGGCGAACCACTGCCCATGGTGGTTTCCACATTCATAAGCCATTTACCATCCACTTTAGCATGTTGCTGGGCCTGCAAAACGCAGGAAAATACGAGGAATATGGCCACCAAGAATATCGGCTTTTTCATTTTTTATTCTAATGTAATGCAAGGATGCGGTTAACACCAACAAAAAACCCGGCAGTTTTACTGCCGGGTCCATGAATCTCTTTATTCTATCTCTCGGGTTCTTCTAAAAACTTGCTTACAAAACCTGCCAGCGCGCCCCCGATGATGGGTGCCACCCAGAACAGCCAGAGTTGGCTGACAGCCCATCCTCCAACAAAAAGGGCTTGACCAGTACTGCGGGCGGGATTTACTGAAGTATTTGTGACGGGAATACTGATCAGGTGAATCAGGGTAAGGCCTAATCCAATAGCTATAGGGGCAAATCCCGCCGGAGCTTTTGAAGAAGTTGAACCCAGAATAATGATCAGAAAGAAAAATGTCAAAACTACCTCCGTGATCAACGCCGAAACCATGGAGTATTTTCCTGGAGAATGCTCATCGTAACCATTAGAAGCAAAGCCCGATTCCAGGGAAAAGCCAGATGTTCCGGACGCAATCAGGTAAAGAACGCCTGCAGCCGCAATTGCCCCTGCAACCTGGGACACAATATAACCGGGGATGATGGAAGAAGAAACACGGCCTCCGGCCCATAAACCGATCGTGACCGCAGGATTAAAATGCCCGCCCGAAATGTGCCCTACCGCAAAAGCCATAGTCATGACGGTAAGTCCAAAAGCCAGGGATACACCCAGCAGGCCAATTCCCACATTGGGAAAAGCCGCGGAAATAACGGCGCTGCCACAGCCACCAAGAACTAACCAGAATGTACCAAGGAACTCAGCCAGATATTTTTTCATAATTGGAGGTTTTAATCAATTGATTTTAAAGGGAGAAACAACCTAACCAAAGATTCGGGAAAATGGCGGTTGTAAGAAAATTTGGACAAATGAGAATGTGTCATAATAAATTAAATTTACATATATCCTGTTAAAGGCGGAACCGAACTGGGAAAAAGTGAAATATTCAATGGAAACCTGCGTTTTAGGGGTAAGGAATCCAAACTTTATGCTAAAGCAAATCTTCGCCATCCTATTGCTTCTGCCCATTACTATGATGGGTCAGAGAAATGTGGATCTGGACAAATTCGGTTTTTCGGTGCAATTGAGGTCATTACCCACTGTAAAACTAGACAGTACTTACCGAACCTATAATGTTGAAATAGAAAGCACGAAGCTCATGCAGTCGCTCACCAAGGAAGTAGACCCTGAGCGGATCGTTGAGCTGGATGGATGGAGAAAACTGCCCGAAGGCGGACACCTGAATGTTGCCGTGAAACTGGATGATCTCCTGCCTGAATCGTTCACTGTTGTGGAAAGGGTGGAAGACATCAAAGACAAACTGGGCAAAGTAACTGGGACCAAAACCTTTTATGCCCAGGAAGTAACATACAGTTTTGCCGCCACTGCAGTAGTGACAGATTACAAAGGCATGCATATTTACGACCAGCAGCTTGTCAGCAGGGACCAAAAGCAAAAATACCGTAGTCCTGAATTCCCGGTAAAACAGCTTGCCGAAGGATATTTCTTTTTGAACTCGATCAAACTTACCAACGACCTATACCGCCAGAATGTGACCAGGGCCATGCACAACCTGAGCAACAGGCTGTCGCAGGATTTTGGGTATTCCGAAATCACATCAAATGACTTTATGTGGATCGTGGGAAGCAGGAAGCATCCTGAATATGATGCTCACCGAAAAGCATTTCAGCAAATGAACAGTGTCTTATTTGGAATGGATGCCAACACGCCCATTCCCGATGTGAGGGCAAAAATGAAACCCGTTATCGATTATTTTGAAGGAATAAAAAAGAGATATAATTCCACCAGCAAACACGACAGAAAAATACGTTACGCAAGCTTTTTTAACCTTGCCGTGATCTATTATTACCTTGATGATCCCCAGGCTATGATGAAAGAAGCCAATGGACTGGTGCTGAATGATTTTGATTCCCGCGATGGTAAAGGTTTTGAATCGGTGGCCATGCGACTGAAAAACCAGATGCAGATCGCTAATGTGAACTCCAGGCATTTCCCCATCGATGTCAATAAATT
Organism: Chitinophagaceae bacterium; assembly: GCA_035298945.1. GTDB lineage: Bacteria > Bacteroidota > Bacteroidia > Chitinophagales > Chitinophagaceae > Pollutibacter. The sequence goes on from DATGXN010000439.1 coordinate 17,254, forward strand.
CAAAGGCCCTTACGAGACCACACAACCTGTACTGTCCAAAACAAATTAACACTTCTTCTAATAGTAGCATAACTCATGATCTGTAAAAAGATCATGAGTTTTTTTGTGCCGATCATCACCAGTTTTGGTTACTGTATAAGGTGGGAAGTTTTCATACTCTTGCCGAGAGCTCTCTTGGCAGCTTTTTAACCAAAACAACACACAATGAAAAAACTCTTCCTCCTGGTGCTTATAGCATCAACACTGTCCACCTACGCACAAAACAAAAATCTTACTACCGTCAACACAGTTAAACCGAAGAAAGGTCAGAAGATGGCTTTTGAAGCGGCTTACAAGCAGCATGTTGCTAAATTCCACACTACAGCTGATGGGATGGAAGTCTATGAGATTCTGAGTGGTCCTTACCAGGGATCATACCACATAGCCGGAGGATATAAAGCATTTGAGGATTTCGACAAAGAAAGACCGGATGCTGCTGCACATAGCACTGATCTTGATAAGACATTTTTTCCTTACCTGGAAGAAACCATGAACGCAACATACAGATTTATCGACAGCCTGAGCCTTCGCCCGGAAGTACAGGCAGATAAATACGTGGTTACAGTCCGTCACCTGAAGCAGGGCATGGAACAAAATGATCTGAGAAGGGAAATGTCAAGAAATGTCCAGGTACTCAAGAACATGAAAACCGGATTCTTTAATAATCTCAGCTTTGCGATGTTCGACCAGATCTGGGACGGATCAGATCAGACCTGGGTAGAGATCAGGAATCTGAAAGATGGATTTAAATCACTTGAAACAGATTTTTATGGAAAGAATCCGCCCGGCACGCCATCTTTCCGTGATGAATATGCGAAGCTCTATGGACATGCTGCATGGGATACCAGGGCGAAATTGCTGGACGAAGGCAATGCGAAAGTTGATGTTTATATAATGAAATTAAGAAAGGATCTGAGCTCGCCGCCCGCTCCAGCCAAATAAAATTCAAACAGAAAAGCCCCGTAAAAACGGGGCTTTGTTTTATAGAAGAAACAAAAGAAAGAATTAAAGTCTGCTGAATTCAATACCCGGCATTAACTCCCTATGCCGTACTACTTTAGAAAGCATGGCATCTAACGAAAAAGAACCCGACCCATTCAATAAAACTGTTGTTGCGAGGCCGATTACGAGTAAATGATACTCAAACCCCTCACCCTCCTGCTTGCCATACCAGTTCATGAAAAATCCATGATGGGCATGGCTGGTGACAATCATGCCTATAAACAATATGATCATCGACGCTGCAAAAAATCTTCCCATAAATCCAAATAACAGCAACAACGTTCCAACGGACTGAAGCATGATCACCATGACTCCCACTAACCAGGGCAGTTGTTCCACTTGAGTAAGATAATTCATAGTTGAACCGAACCCATAGCCCCCAAACCATCCAAATATCATCTGTAACGCATGAGGAAGGATGACTATGGCCATGGTAATCCTCGCAATCAGACCTGAGACGTGTTCATCTGTTTTAAAAAAATAAGATAACTGTTTCATATAACTGTTTTAAATGTTTACACAAAACTGGAACAACCAAGAGCTAAAAAAAATGAACTGGTTCAACTATTCACACTGAATAACTTGAACCAGTTCATTTTTATCAGCCTCCCGGTTGACCAATTTTGGGCGATTAAAATACAGTTATGAAATACTTATTTTTCGCCGTAATCTTTCTCGTCAGATCGCAAAACATTCATGCGCAGTCGGGAACAGCAGACCTGATGGCAGGTCACGAATACCTGCACTATCAACAATCCCTGACCTATGAATTCAAACAATATTCCGGAGTAGGCTGGCAGCATCTTGCAACCATGATAAAAAGTTACCAGCAGGATAAAAAATCACCTGTCCAAAAAGACGAGATCATGAACCAGGTCTACCTGACAGCCAGAATCAGTAAGTCATTACTAATAAAGGGAGGCCTGTTTTACACCAATACAGTGGGATACAGACCTTCAATTGGCCTCCAGTATGGCATCAGGAAAAACAATTGGATGATGGTGATATCGCCACGGGCCGACCTTGTAAAGAAGGGAGCATTCGAAATGTTCCTGGCCACCGAATTCAGACCACCATTGCGGAAAAACATCCGTTTGTATTCCAGGATCCAGGCAATGAGCAGTGTGAGCCTCAAACAACATAACCGGAGTTATCAGCTTATCCGGTTGGGGATCGAAACGAAAACAATACAATTGGGTGCAGGACTCACATTTGATGAATATGGCAGGAATAAAACCCTGCAATACAATTCCGGGATCTTTGTCAGGAAAGTTTTTTAAACTTATCACCTGACCTTTTCTCATGAATCCGCTTTTTGACTTTACTGAGAAATTCTGCAGACATCCCCAGGTACGATGCTACATGTTTTTGTGATATCTGCTGGTCCATCTCAGGATATTTATCCCTGAAACCCAGGTAGCGTTCTTCTGCATCCATGCTCATATCGTGCAGTACCCGGTATTGAAAGGATGCATAAGCTTTTTGAATCAACAATCGATAGAAGCGTTCAAATATGGGAATACGCTCATAGATCATCTGAAAATTCTCAAATGAAAAAGAAGTCACCACGGTGGGCTCAAGAGCCTCCACATATAACAACCCCTTCTTCTGGGTTATGAAACTGGCAAAATCGCTGATCCACCACCCCCTGATCCCAAGCTGTACAACGTGTTCATAACTTGCTTTATCTATATAGTAGGCCCTCGCAGATCCGGATTGAATAAAATTCGTAAACCTGTTTATGTCGCCCTCTTTGTGAATGAATTCCCCCTTAGAAAATTTTCTCTCTACGGCAAACGATATGATCACCTGGAACTCATCGTCAGTGATGGGAACATATTGGCGGATGTTGGAGAGTAACAATTCCTGATCCATCATTAAATATAAAAATCCAATTCTAAAAACTCAAAAATGGGAGTCAGATTTGCATTTTATTCAATGGTCACAGCTTTCCCGCTTTTTGCAGAACGCTTAGCTGCGTCGAGGATCTTCACAACCATTTCATTGGTTTCCGTAGAGGAAAGATCCCAGGGCGAAAGTTTAATTTTCCCCCTGATAACATTGGCAAAATATACAAAAGGGTCATTTCGATCCTCAGGCAGAGCAGCGGCAGTGATGGGCTGCGGTTGCGTTTTTTCACTCTCCCGGTATATCAAATTAGTTCCATCTTTGCAGAACACGTATCCTGTTCTGCCATAGAGCTCCATTTCCTTCCTGTTATAAGGCCAGTTCCAGGATGCCTGTATCACTACCTGGGATTTAGGGTAGCTGATCACTATGGTTGCTTCGTCATCCACTTTGGGATAAAGATCTGGCTTGATCTGCTGGGTCACTGCAAAAACAGACACTGGTTTTTCTCCCTTCAATAGCCAGGTTGCCAGGTCTGCCCCGTAACAGCCAAAATCGTTCAATGCCCCTGCCCCATTCTGTACCGGATCTGTCAGCCAGGCCAGGAATTCCTCACTGCAACCGATCTCCCTTGGTCCCCGATGGCCTGTGTAAAAAACGATCTTCCTGATATCACCAATAGACTTGTTGTCCAGCGCTATCTTATAGGCCATCTCATTAGAACCATACCAGGTAGTTTCGTAATTAGTAAGTAAATAGATCTTATGCTTTTTTGCCAATGCCAGCATTTTATTGGCATGGTCAAGACTCACAGCAAGCGGTTTTTCCACCATCACATGAACACCACGGGGAGCGCAATATTCAACAACCTTCAGATGATCATATATACTGTTGAAAGCAAGTACGGCCTCCGGTTTTGTTTTTTCTATCATCTCTTCCATTGATGTATAGAAAAGATTTTTGTTAATCCCATATTGCTTCGCGTACTTGTCTGCCAATGCTGTATTGGCCTCGGCATACCCTACTACTTCAATATCACCCCGGTTTTTCCGGCCCAGGATCCAATGAACATGATCATGCACAAGACCCACTACTGCAACCCGTACAGGTTTGGATGAAGACTGCGCACTCAATACCATTGGCAGGGCCAGTATCAGCAAGAATACCGCAAATGAACTTTTAAACATGCAGAGAAATTAAACAAATTCCTTTATTCAAACAGGAAATACATCCCAACCACGATAATGGATATGGCTATGGAGGTAAGGCCAAACAGGATCAGGTTATACAATTCCGGGATGGGGTTAGTCAGGCTCAATATGCAACTGATAAAGCCTAAAAATGCACCCAGGCTCATACAAAAAAATCCAACGAACTGCTTCTTCGCCACCTTGAACTTTTTATAGGCATTGAGGTAGGTTGAAATTGTTTCAGCATCAAAACCCTTGGACAACAGCTCTGCCTCTACAGCCTGGGCATCCATCTGGTTGGTATGCCATTGCCTGAGTAAAGCATTGTCTATGGCAGCAGTAATTTGCATTGCAATCGATTTTGTGTTTTAAAATAAGAAGATTTTATCAATTTCAGCCACCCGCCCTATTAAGATGATAATCTGAAGACGGATTGCATTTAACACATATAAGTTTTTGTTATTTTCACCGGATGCACCCGCAGATAAAAAGATTATTGGAATGTATTGACCTGGAGGAGAATGAACAGGTGCAAAGATTCCGGCTTGATCAGCAACATAGCCTCAGGGCTCTGAAGTCAGAAGGCCTGGCCTTACACCCTATAAAAGTCACCCGTAAAAGTTTCGGCTATGCCGATTATCCTGAGATCAGTTTCAGATTGCCCTACCCTGCTGAAACAGGTCAATTCAAAGACGGCTCTGCCATAGAATGCTTTATTACGGGTGAAGAACCCGTAAAGGGCGTATTGATCAATCTTGAAGGCAAATCGGGAGAATTCAGATTATTTGCGCCTGATTTCCCAGACTGGATAGAAGAAGATAATGTAGGTATCAAACTGGCGCCCGATACCAGAACCAGCAGTATCATGAAGAAGGTGCTGGAAGACCTCGATAAGAACAAGGACCTGTTCAGCTTATTTGAAAACCTGCATAGTCAGCACAAATTGCCCGCACATGCCAGGGATGATATCAAGCTGCAGTTCAGGAATGACCATCTTAATAAGAGCCAGCAGGAAGCTGTAGCGGGTATTGTCAGTAATCAACAGATCACCATCGTTCACGGACCGCCGGGCACTGGCAAAACCACTACCCTGATCGAAGCCATTCTACAGTTGATTGCAAAGGGTGAAAAAATCCTGGTATCTGCACCCAGTAATACAGCTGTGGACAATATTTCAAAAGGGCTGATCAGGAACGGAGTCAAGCTGCTGAGAACTGGCAACACCAGCAAAGTGGATGAGACCATTTTTCCATTTACCCCTGAGGGACGTTTGGTAAACAGCAAAGAACTGAAAGAGATCAAGCAGTTGAAAAAACGAGCGGAAGAATTCAGGAGAATGGCACTCAAATACAAAAGGAGTTTCGGGAAATCCGAACGAGAGCAACGCAGCTTATTGTTTAAAGAAGTGAAGAACATCCGCACCGAGATCAAAAAACTACAGATTTACAACGAAGAAAAACTCTTCAGGGAGGCCGATGTCATTGCCGGAACACCTATAGGATTATACGATGCTGGCCTTTCCAAAATGAAGTTCAACAGCCTTGTCATAGACGAAGCAGGCCAATGTATTGAACCCCTGGCCTGGTGCATATTTCCACTGGCAGACAAAATCGTACTTGCAGGAGATCACTGGCAGTTGCCGCCAACCGTTCTCAGTAACCAGGCTGCCAGGCTGGGTCTGAATAAATCCATACTTGAAGTTGCCATACCCACGGCACCGGATATTTTCCTGCTGAATATTCAATACCGGATGAGAAAAATGATTGCGGGATTTTCAAGTAAATATTTTTATAACAGCCTTCTGTACACAGCCGAACACCTTCATGATACAGGCGTACACCTCACATTCGTGGATACGGCAGGTTCAGGTTTCAATGAAACCCGTGGTTCAGACGGTAGTAGTTTACAGAATGAAGGAGAATTGAAGATCGCGCAAGTGCTTTTGGAAACAGAATCCCTGGACAGTTTACACACCGCTTTGATTTCTCCGTATGCCGGACAGGTGGCAGCAGCTAAAGAAAAAATCCAATCATCTATCCGCATCAGTACAATAGACAGTTTCCAGGGACAGGAAATGGAGAATGTGATCGTATCCCTTGTGAGAAGTAATGAAAATTCAGAGATCGGTTTCCTGAAAGACTATCGCAGGATGAACGTAGCCATCACACGCGCTAAAGAACAGCTTTATGTGATTGGTGACAGCTCAACAATTGGAAATGATAAATTCTACCAGGAGTTCCTGGAATACATAGAAAAACAGGGTACCTATAAAACCGTATGGGAGTACAACCTGCTTGAATGATCAGGATGGATCATTTTCCCATCCACTTCTTGAAATCCGTCACCTTCTCCCTGCTGACCAGGGCCTCTTTATCCACTGCCGGCTTGAGCTGAAGTATGAGACGGTTACCAAAATAATCGTCTATCTTATCAATACTTTCTATGGATACATAAAAAGAGCGGCTGATCCTGAAATACTGGTAAGGGTCAAGCATATCTTCCAGGTCATCCATGGTGTAGTCCACCACATATTTCCGGTTATCGTGCGTCTTGAAAAAATTAAGCCTGCCATCGCTGTAGAAATAGCAGATGTCCGCTACTTCAATGCTTACCAGTTTCTGGCCATTCTTCACCAGGAACCTCTTGCGGTATTCTTTAGGCTGGAGCTTGATCTGTAACTCCTTAACCAAAGAATCAATATTGAGCCCGGGCTTCTGTGATGCCTGCAATTTTTTCAGCTTCTCCAGTGCAGCACTTAATTCATCTTTCTGAATGGGCTTCAATAAGTAGTCAACACTATTCACTTTAAATGCCTTCAGGGCGAACTCATCGTATGAAGTGGTAAAGATCACAGGCCCGCGCACTTCGGTCAGATTAAAGATCTCGAAGCTCTGACCGTCAGCAAGTTCTATATCCATCAGGATCAGGTCAGGCGCAGGGTTCTGATCCAGCCATTCCACGCTGGATTTGATACTGTCAGCCACACCAACAACTTCTGCCGTTGCATCCACTGCTGCCAAAGTTTTCTGCAATTTTTTTACGGCCAGTTCTTCATCTTCTATGATCAATACTTTCATAACCTAGCTTAAAGTGATTATATAAGGTAAATTACAACTGTTTAAAATCAAACAAAAACGAGTCGGTTAAGCACGCATATTGCATGAATGAACCGTTAATATGCCGGGATGAATTGCACCGGGATCAACCTGTCATGGCAGGCTTCCAGATCAATGGCAACACCACCGTGAAATTTTTATTGTCTTCTACGATCTGGAAACCCTTCACTTTCAGCAACTGGTATTTCGCCTTGATATTCTCCAGACCTACTCCATGACTGGCTGCCTTAACTGTTCTACGCTGAAGATTATTACTCACCACCAGTTTGTTACCCGTTGTTGTGAAAATATCAATATGCAAGGGCCGGTTTTTAGACAGGGCGTTATGTTTGACAACATTTTCCACTAATAACTGCAGGGTCAGGGAAGGCAGCAGATAAGGATAATACTCCTTATCGATCTGCACATTCAGCTGTACTGCCTCCCCATGCCGGGTCTGCAGCAGCCGGAAATATGATTCTATAAATTTGATCTCATTTTCCACTGTACTCACCCCTTCCTGGTTGTTCCTCAGCAGGTACCTGTACACCTTGCTCAGTTCATCGAGAAAAAGTTCCGCCTTTTCCTTATCCACCGTGATCAATGAAGAAAGTGTATTGAAACAATTGAACAGAAAATGCGGGTTCACCTGGCTCTTCAGAGTATCAAACTCCTGGCTGAATTGCATCTGGATCAGGGTCTCTTTCTCGGATGCAGTTTCCTTGTACTTTGTAAAGATATAATCTGCCTCATACAGGGTTTCGAAGATCAGATTTACTGACAACCCGGTAAACAAGCCTTTTAGCAGGTCAACCTGCCGGAATTGATAGCCCAGGATATGGAAATGATCATACAGAAAAAATATAACACCAACGGCAGGGGTCATTACAAAAACCATCACGAACATCTTCATGAATACCCGCTGGCTGGTCTGCTCTAGGCCCGGAAACTTCCTCTCCGCCCAATCCGAGTACAACACATGGAAATACCAGGTGATAGTTCCGAGCAGGAATAAAAAGGGAAATGATATTAACCATACTTCTGCCGATTTCCAGTTCTCATTATACATGATCAGGTTAAGCACCATGGCAATAAGCGGCATGGAGAACAAAAAAGTATACAGTTCCAGCCTGGGAGGTTTCATGAATTTCATAGCAATACCTCCCCTTTTTTATAGATCAATGGAATTCCAATGATCCTTGCCTTACTATCTTTCTCTTCCACACAAATATTACTACCCAAAAGCTCATATTTCCTGATCAGATTATCTAGTCCCGACTCAAGCTCGAGGCTGTCTGCTATTGCCTTAGGTTGCAAATTATACCTGACCACTACCGCTACATTCCCTTCAGATATGATAGATATTTTTAAAGGGCTGGATTTACTTACCACATTGGTAGAAAAGGCATTCTCGACAATAACCTGTAAGGTAAGCGGGGCGATCAGCATCCCTTTATCTTCCGTTTGTACATCAATACTGATCTGGAGTCCGTCTCCATATCTTGCTTTTAAAAGATAGAGGTAAGAGGCCATAAACCTGAGTTCGGTATCAAGCGTTACGAGCTGTTCCTGGTCGTTCTGGAGCATATACCGGTAGACCTTACTCATTTCGTTCAGGAAATTCTCTGCCGTTTCCTCGTCTTCCTGTATCAGGCTTGAAAGTGTATTCAGGCTATTGAACAGGAAATGCGGATTGACCTGGCTCTTCAAGCCATTCAGCTGGCTTTGCTTATAAGAAGCATTGAGACGTTCCGTTTCTCTTGAACTCTCTCTCCATTCTTTAAACCGGCTGATCCCTTCCATGAAGAAGGTGAGGAAAATATTGATGATACCTGCTGCAAAATAAGCCCAGGTAAAATTCTGTTCATTAAAAGGAATAGAAAGAAAGCTGAACCATTCATAACTGCCGAACAACGCATACAGAAACAATCCGCTGAGCAAAAAGAATGCAATGATCATCAAGGTCAGTCTCTTCGTAAGATCACGCTCCTCGGGAAGTCTTTGTTTCATTGCAACTGCAATCACTCCACAAATGGTAAAATCCACCGCGAAGCCTGCTGCTGCTATAGCACTTGTGGTCAAAAACATTTTCCAACTGGAAAAATAATCTGCTCCCAGGTATAATGTATTAATAGTAAATGCCACGGGCAGCAGCACCAGCAGCATCACCAGGTTATCCTTACCATTATATTCCGGAAGCTTGAATCTCATTTTATATTCATTCTGGTTTCATAGGTTCAGTTCTGAAGATCGATCCTGCACTTGACCGTAGTACCGTTTTCTCTTGTTTTAACATCCAATGCGGCATTGATGCCCTTTAGCCGTTTCGATAACTCATAGCCATTCAATGAATTGTCCATCTGCTCCTTGTTAAAATTATTATTCCGGCTTTCCAGGTGATATACCAATTCATTTTTCTCGATGGTCATTTTCACGTTACAAACATTGATGCCGGCACTTTTTAATTCGTTCAGGATCTGCCTGAATAAAAGAAATACCTGCATCCGCTGTTCCATGTCAAATTTGATCTGCCGGACGCCATCAGCCACTTCAATATCAAAATGAGTCCCCTCGCGGGTGTTGATATTGTCTATACATTCGCGCATCCGGACTATCATTTTGTCCATGCTGTCGTTTTCCGGAGATATACTCCAGAGCATGTCATCCATCGACAGCATCATATTCCCGCTCCGGGAATGGATCTGCTCAATGAATTCGATCGCCTTGGCAGTATCCTTATCGGCTTTGAACCTGGCCATCTCACTGAGCACATGAATATTGCTGAGTGCCAAACTCACATCATCGTGCAATTTAGCTGCTATACCAGTTCTCATTTTTACTATCGCTTCTTTCCTCCTCATCCGCTCCCTGTCCAACAGGAAGATGATAATACCCGCAGTGAGTGTTACCAGGATATAGAACCACCATGCCTGGTAAAATGGTGGCGCAATATCTAAAGTTAAGCTGGTGATCGGTCCAGGCTCTCCGTTTTCCCCTTGGCAGGCAAGCATTAATTTGTATTCACCAGGGGGCAGGTAATTGTATTCCACAATATTATTTGCCCCGGCAAGCTTCCATTCCTTGTCCCGCCCAGCCATCTTGTATAATACTGAATAAGTGTTCTGAAAAGTAAGGGTGGACAAACTTGCAGTAAATGAATTCTGATCATAAGGAAGCTTGATCTTTCCCGCCTTCAGGATAGAATCAACAGAATGTCTTTGGCCCCCGATCCTGAAATCTGCTATTTCAACTTTGGGAACAATATAATTGGTGACTGTTACTTTTCGGGGATCGAAAACAACCAGGTCATGGTTGGTTCCAAAAACGATCCGGCCATCTTTCAGCTTTGTCCCGGCTCCCTGGCTGAATGAATATGTGTGTACACCATCATTATAATTATAGGTACTGATTTTTTGCCTCAGGGGGTGATAACTTATTATTCCCATGTCCGAAGACATCCAGAGATATCCCTGGTTGTCTTTTACCAACCGCTGAATTGAATTGCTGACTAATCCGTTTTCTGCCGAAAGATATCTGAATGTTCCTGTTTTGGTGTTGAGAATATTGAGTCCGTCCGAGGCAATGATGAAGAGGCTGTCGTTATATTGCAGAAGATCAGAAGCTCCGTTGATCCTGAGTCTTTTCCCAACAGGACCATCTGCAGTATAATGATTTATAACTGATCCGTCTTTTGCATTTACCTGGTATACGCCATCCCTGTCTGTACTGGCCCAGATATCATTTCTGCTGTCTACAATAATTCCGGAAACCAGGCCTTTTGAATCAAAGGCCATACTGAACTTTCCGGTTGTTGTATCCCATTTGATCAGTTTACCGCTCTGGGTACCTATCCAGATATTGCCATTATGGTCTTCTGCCAGCCGCCTTACTGTACTCTCCCCGATCACGTCCGATCTCAGCACTTTTGTTTTTACTCCTGCTGTTGAATTGATATAGATGGAGCCCGCCTGCATCCCTTGCCAGATCTCTCCATTCTTCCTTTGTATCACAGACCACACCATTTCAAAACCTGTTCTGCTCTTCCGGTTATAATACCTGGATAATATAGGACGGAATTCCCGGTCGTAACTGAACATATCATTACCCCAGGTACCCACGATGATCTCACCTTTATCCGTATCCAATATGTCAGTAACATCGGGGGTATAGACGGTATCTTTTCCCGGGATCCTGTTGTTCACTTTTCTAAAAAGCTGAGCGGAAGGATTGAAACGGAACAGACCTTTATTGGTAGCAGCCCAGATATTTTTTTCGCGGTCTTCTTGCAACACATAGATATCATCATAGCGGATACTGAACTCTCCGGGAAGGTTTGACGGTATAGGATTGACCTGTTCATCCTCATAATTGATTTTGGCGAACAGGTTATATCCCGCCATCCATAAACTTCCATCACTGGTTTCAACTACACCATGCATTTCATAATACATATTTCTTAATGCTGCCAGGATCTTCTTCTGCCATTCAATGGTTTTTCCGGTTGCCGGATCAAAACTTTTGATAAACATGCTGCTCTGCGGCAAAGAAGTGATCCAGGCCCTTCCTTTTTTGTCTTTCAGGAAAAATATCACTGTTTTTGCATCCTTGAATTGATTGATCACAGGATCGGCATCCTCATTAGTTCCCCGATACGAAATCATCTTCTTCCCCGGATCGTATTTCAGTAAGCCATTGAATGACCCTACCCAGTAATGGTGGTCCGCATCCTGCCAGAAAAACAAAGGCTCCCACCCTTTGGGTATGACGAAGGGATTGTTTTCCCTGGAAATGCGCCGGTTCTTATCACTATAAGTCAGTATCCCTTTGTTGCTGTAAATAACTACCAATTGATCTTCCCTGTCAAGGTAGAGGGCAGTTACTGTTTTTGGAAAATCATCGGGAGCGATCAGTTTTGCCGGGTGGAATTTGAAACTTTCAGGGTCCAGGTATCCAATGGAAGAATCGCCGGTAAGTATCCATACCCTGTTCTTTTTATCAACCTGCAATCCCCGGATATTCCCAGCCGGTATTCCGCTTTCCCTGGAGCCGGTGACGAAATTCAGGAACCGGTGCCCGTCGTACCGCTGCAATACATTACCAGCACCAAACCATATATATCCTTTTACGTCCTGCTGGATGACGTTAATGGTTTCCTGGTGTAATCCGTCCCTTAACCCCAGGTAGCTGAATAGGTAGCCCGGCTGCTGTCCCTTCAGGGAGGACATAATTCCAACCATAAACACCAGGAAAATCAGCCTTTTCAAACAGTTTGCATTTGTTGTCAAATGTAATAAACTGTTCTGAGCAGCCGGACCGGCCGGTGTAACCCTTTTCACAGTTCATTCGCTGTTTTGAACAATCCATCGTGAAGCAGGTTGCAGGTGGCAGGTTGCAGGTTGCAGGTGGGGCATCATATCCTGTATCCTCTCGCCTCTCGCCTCCCACCTCTCGCCTCCCTCATGCCGCCTCACGCAACCATCGCCCCTTCTGTCAATGCCCCTACGATGGCGCTGAACCTTTGCTTATCCAGCTCAGCCTCCGCCAGTTCAAGCATGCCATTGAACACAAAATCCGGAGCGGAACTTTTTACCTGCCCCAGCCATCCTATGATCTCATTATTGCTCAACCCACGCATCATCCAGATGTTATACTGCTGCAACATATCTGATGGAATTCCATTGATGATGGTCCCGGTAATGGCATGAAGCTCCTCATCAGAAAAATAACTCCATAACTTCTGGTTCAGCTCTTTTTCTTCTTTTGCCATATGTTGCAGGTTGAATACCAGGAATTCAGTGAAAGCAAGCCTGATGGCACTTCCCAATTCTTCCCTGGTCTCATCCTGGTCAAGACTACCATATATCCTGGTAAGGGTGATCAGTTTATTGCCCAACTCATGATCCATGACATGTTCATCTATAAACAATTCTGCCACCGATGGATCATGCGTTTCAATGGCATTCAGAATATGATGATCTTCTGAATGGGCGTGCTTGTCAAACAACAAGATCACTTCGTTAATACGGTCAATAGCTTCTGCTGCTTCTTCGTCATTGGCAAAATCAGTTCTCTGGATCAATGTTGCACTGTCATACAACATAACGCGAAGGCCCTTGTGGATCTGGTAGAAAATATTATATCGTTCCATAATTAGTTTTTTGCTGGATGAATTATCATTGTTAAGAAGAAAACCTTACGGGGTTTCACTTCCGATTTGTATTAAGATGCTGTTCTATACACAAAATCTTCCAACACGATCTGGCTTTGTTTGGCCACTTTGATCACACGCATCTTTGTTGGATAAAAACCACTCTGCTGGAATTTTGCAGGCTGTGGGATCGACCTTTCAAAAACCTGTGTATTGAGGAGAAAATCCAGGGTGATCATTGGTTCATAGAACACCACCTTACTGTCGTAACTGCCATAGATAAAGGTTTGTGTGAATGGCTGCGGATTGACCGGATCCAATTCAGGAGATGTGATGTCAACAAAATGTTTACCCATGGTAGGCACAGGATCTCCACCAAAATAATTGGCTGGCAGATACTGGGCTGCAGGTGCCGCATCCAGCTTAACCGGGTCCAGGTACTGTTCCCTTTCCTGTGAAGAGGTCATGTAATAATGGATATCGAAATGTGGCTTCGTGTAGATGTTTGCCGGAGGATGGCCGGCAGGGTTCCAGTTCAGCCATACATGTTTGAAAGGCGTAATAGCAGCCTGTGAAGGAAGTTGGAGCACTACATTGTCGTCGTGATTATGGTCTTCCCCACCTTCACCCGTAGGCACACTGTTAAGAAGGTCTTCATTAAGGGATACACCCACTCTCTGCGGCTCACCCTTTCCGTTCAACTGCACCCAGGTCCACGCCTTGCCATGATGAAAGCTTGTTTCCGGTCCGTTGAAAATTCCTGCCTTATCAGACTTGTCTTTTTCACAAGCGCTGAATAGAACAATGCCCATGGCGAGGATTAAAATTTTTTTCATGATCAGTTTTTTTTAAATGTTAAAATGAATTTGATGAGTCAAAGATCATATTGAGAAATCCTTTTGAAAACAGGTCAATGCATCAATTGATTTTTTTGCATCCTGAACTGCGAAAAAGTTGGAATGCAGGTGTATGGGTGCAACAACAGAAAAATCGGCCTGATATACCTCTCTCCTGCTGGCCATTAGCCGGCGCCAGTCCATCCTGCTAAATCAGCAGTTCATACCCTTTCGCCTTTACTTTCCTTTTTTTTCAAATGAATTTTACATCATCATCGGAAGAGCAAACATTTTATGTTTCTCTTCTTAAAAGAACAACATGAAGAAAATAATAAGCCGCATAGCCGTTGCCGTTGTAAGTATAACTACAGTTTTACTTTACTCATTCATGCCGCCGGTTCATTCTGAAGATATCTTCACACAACTGGGGATCACCAGAACGGCAGGAGAAAAAAAGATTGTAAACCGTTTCTTCAGCGGTTATTTCAACCAGTTCGGCATCATGCATGCCAGGAAAATAAAAGAGAATCTAACAGGTGGAAAATGGCATATCGGGCAGGAAAGGAAGTGATAGAAACAGCCAGGAATTATGTTCAGGAATGGATAAAGGAAATAAGGTAGGATTGATGTTGATGTTTGTTAGCTGGAGGTTGCACTGGGAAGTGCAGCCTTTTTTAATTCCCGGCTTTAGCTGCTATATAATCCTCAAACTTCATCTCACCCAGCCGGGGTGCCAGCACATCTTCTTCCATCACTTTCAGGAAAAAAATCATCTTGTCAAAACTATTGCGATCGAATAAACGAACCAGGGGCAACATGGATCTTATCAACCCCGCCGGGATCTGCCTGATTTTTTTCTTCGGGTCAACAATTCTTTGTACAATCTCGTTAAGCTCCCTGCGGCTATAGACATGTTGACCACCCGCATCTACCACTACGTTTGACATCTCAATGGAATCTATACAGATCCTGGCAAGATCTCCTTCATAGATCGGATTTGTTTTCTTTTCTCCGCTTCCCAGGTTAGTCAGATATCCTTTCCTGGCCAGGATGATCATGTCCAGGAAAGCGCTGAACAGTGCGGGAGGCCTGATAATGGAATAGTCAATACCTGAACTGGCGAGCTGGTCAGAAAATTCCTGATGCACTTTAAAATATTCCAGCTCTTCATATTTCTCGGCATGAAATGCGGAGATATAGACAAACTTTTTCACCCCATGCTTCAGCGCATCCCGGAGGATCAACAAATTTCCATGGAGATCTATAGTCCGGAATGAGGGCTTACTTCTTTCGAACGGTGATACCGATTTACCAAGTGCAGAAATCACCACATCAAAGCCTTTTGTTGAATCTTCAATAGTGGCCGGATCTGTGACATCCGCAAGGATGAACTGGTCTGTGTAATCAGAAAGCATCAAAGCTTTCTCCCTGGAACGCACAACAATGGTAAACTGGCATCCTCTGCCCGCTAGCTCTTTTGCAATAGCTTTTCCCAATTGCCCCGTTGCCCCGAATAATATGATTTTCTTCATACACTTTTCATTATCTCCAGGATCTCAGTGGCCATCCTCACCCACTGATCAAAGTTGTTAGGCTTTTTAAAATAATGATCGGCACCTTTATCCTTACAAATTCTTTGATATAACTGGGAGTCTGAAGTACTTAGAACTATTTTTGGCACTGCCAGATATTTTGGATCAGCACAGAGTAATTCGATGATTTCCGGTCCACCCTGTTCCGGCATATTGTAGTCAATGATAAAAAGAGAGGGCTTCGGATTAACCTGATCTGCACATAATGCATTAAATAGCTGCCTGCCCGAAGAATATGTCCTGATTTCCAAACCTTTATCTGCATGCAGAAAAGCTTCGGTGATTAATTCAAGATCGTCCGTATCATCATCAACTACGGCTATGATCCCTGGGTTTTTCATACCGGCTTTTATTCACCCTAAAAATAATGAAGAACCAATATATTGCTGCATGCTAAAAAAAGATTTATTTAGCGCTTGCCTGATGTGTGGAATGAACCACTCTTCTAACTTAGAAGCAGTATACCTGTTGCCATACGTATGAATAAACTCACAACTAACTGGTATGGCAGATCTGAAGAAATCGCCGCCTCTGACCCAGGTCGTAACTGACAGTGACACTGAATTCAGGAATATCCTTATGCAATCCCCAAGCATATTCCTTATCCTGAAGGAGTTTCCGGACATGATCATCGCTTTCGCTAATGAACCTTTGTACAGGTCATGGGGCAGAACACCTGACATTCTCGGCCAACCCCTGCTTGATGTCCTCCCTGAATTAAAAGACCAGGCCTTCCCTGCCCTCCTTAAAGAAGTTTTTGCTTCCGGAAAAACCTGTTTCGGCAATGAAGAGAAAGCTACCATCAGCAAAGACGGACAGATGCAGGACATCTATTACAATTACGTGTACCAGCCCAACTTCAATTCCCAGGGGTTAGTGACAGGCGTGACCGTGATGGCAACAGATGTGACTGAACAGGTGGTTTCAAGGAGGGATATGGAAAAGAAGGAGAAAGAGCTGACACAACTGGCCAATACATTACCTGCTTTGTTATGGGTTGCCAATTCAAGAGGTGAGATCCTTTACCATAATAATCAAATTGAAAATTTCTGGCTAACTGACAATAATTACGATAAATGGACCTGGCAGGATTTCTGCCATCCGGATGACATGCAGCCCTCTCTTAATGCCTGGAATAAAGCCATCTCAAATCCCGGATCACACGAGGTGGAACAGCGATTACGTATGAAAGATGGGACCTATCGCTGGCATCTTACCAAGGCCGCGCCCTACCAGGATGAAAATGGCATTATTACAAAATGGATAGGCACCACCACAGACATCCATAATCACAAGTTGCTGGAAGAAAAATTAAAGCAAAACGAAAGAAGATACAGATCATTAGCAAAAGCTACTACCTCAATCATCTGGACCACCGATCCCGAGGGTAGGTTCATTGCAGAGCAAATATCCTGGAGTGATTATACGGGACAGAGTTGGAATGAATACAAAGACTGGGGATGGATAGATATGCTGCACCCTGACGACAGGGAACGGGTAAAGGATACCTGGATGG